>JBNJGC010000129.1:0-7655 GCA_051747405.1 Pseudomonadota bacterium | reverse complement strand
CTGCCACGCCTTCGCCTGCTGGCAGGCGCGTTCCAGCACCTGCCGGCCCAGCGGCAGGATAAGTCCGGTCTCTTCGGCCAGGGGGATGAATTTGTCCGGCGGCACCAGACCCCGCTGCGGATGCTGCCAGCGTACCAGCGCCTCGACACCGACACAGCGGTGCGTATGGGCGCTGACCTGGGGCTGGTAGTGGACCACCAGCTCTTGCTGCTCCAGGGCGCGGCGCAGGTCTCGCTCCAGTTCGAAGCGCTCCAGGCTCTGTTCGGTCAGCTCGGGGATATAGAAGTGGTAGTTGTTGCGTCCGGTCTCCTTGGCACGGTAGAGAGCGGTGTCGGCGTTTTTGATGAGGGTCTCCGGGCTGTCGCCGTCGTCCGGGTAGAGACTGATGCCGATGCTGGCGCCGATGATAAGGTCGTGCTCGTCGATGCGGATGCTCTGGCGGATGTGCTGCAGGATCTTGCGCGCCACATCGGCCGCATAGGCCGGCTCCTCCAGCCCTTCGATGACGACCAGAAACTCATCGCCGCTGAGCCGGGCGACGGTGTCCTGTTTGCGCACCGAGGCCTCCAGCCGTGAGGCGACCTGCTGAAGCAGCTTATCCCCCACCGGGTGGCCGAGGCTGTCGTTGATGTTCTTGAAGCGGTCCAGGTCGAGAAACAGTACCGCCAGCCGCTTTTGTGCCCGATGCATGCGGGCCAGGGCGCTGTGCAGGCGCTCTTCGAGCAGAACCCGGTTGGGCAGGTCGGTGAGCTGGTCGTGCAGCGCCATGTGGCGAATGCGCTCCTCGTAGGCTCGCTTCTCGGAGATGTCGGTGAAGATGGCGATGTACTGCACGATCTCCCCCTGCTCATCCTTCACGGCGCTCATGTTCTGCCACGCGGGGAAGCGTCGGCCCTCGCGGTTGCGGTACCAGACCTCGCCCTGCCAGGTGCCTTTGTCAACGAGTGTGGCGATAATGGTGCTGCAGGTCTGTTCCGGCCCGTGATCGGTGACCAGTAGCTCACGCAGGCGCCGCCCGCTGATGGAGGGCTTGTCATAGCCGGTAATGCGGCTGAAGGCGTGGTTGACCTCCAAAATGCGTAGCTCGGTGTCGAGGATCATGATCCCCTCCTGGCTGCCCTGGAAGACGCTCGCAGCCAGGCGTTGGCGCTCCTCGTTGCGGCTGCGGTGGGTGACGTCGCGGGCGACACCGTCCAGGCCGATGATCTTGCCGTGTTCTCGCAGCGGTCGGGCGGAGATTTCGAGGACAACCCTGTGGCCGTCGTGGTGGCGCAGCTCGATGGTGAATGGTGCCGGCTCCACACCGAGGTTGAGCAGAACCTGTTGGTGCACCGTGAGGGATGCGTTCATGGGGTTGTCGGTGAGTAGTTCATCCTGATGCAGCGGAAACGCCCCGGGCGGGATCCCCAGTACCTGCTCGACACCGGGGGAGGCGTGGGTGATCACACCCTCGGCGTCTTGCTGGAAGGTGAAGCCGTGGGCCAGCTCCAGCAGTGATTGCTGCTGGTGGTTCAGCTCCGTCAGGTCGCGGGTGGTGGAGACCACGCGGCTTGCCAGCGGCTGGATGATGCGTGTGGTCAGGGCAATGCCGCTGAAAACCATCAGGGCGACGGTGATGAGCGGCGGTAGCAGCTGCTGCAGCGCCGGTTGATAGAGGTTGGCCTTGTCGCGCTGGACCAGCAGGCTCCAGTCCGCCTTGTCGGGGATGGTCGTAGCGAAGAGGACCGTATCGTCGTCGAGCACCCGCTTCGCCACCTTCTTGTCCGTGACGGCCTGCGCCATGGTCATCTGTTCTCGTAGCGGCTCGATGGTCAGTAGAGACTGAGGGGAAGTGCTGGCGATGCGGATACCATGGCGGTAGCTGAGCAGGAACTGCCGTGCGTCCTCTCCCAGAGCGCTGCTATCGCCGAGGATCTGGCTGAGGGTGGTGGCGCGGAAGCTGACGATGTCGGTGCCGACACGCTCGCCGCGATGGTCATGGATGGGGGCGGCGACGATGAGCAGTGGCGTGCCGTCAACGATAAGTGGTGAGCCGAACAGCGGCTCGACGGCATCGTGGGGCAGTGCCGGCCAGTGGGCGGGGGCCGGGGTGGTGCCGATCTCGATCACGGCGTTGTCATGGGCGTCCAGGCGCACCAGGCCGATGATGTCGCCCGACTGGACCATGGCATCCTCTAGCCGTGAGGTGGAGAAGGCGACCAGATTGTCCAGACTCACCTCGCCGCGGTTGTACTGCTCCAGGCGTTTGCGGATCTGGGTGCGGCTGGTGAGTTGCCGGGCCACATCGGCGAGGCGGACGAAGTGCTGGCTGATCAGCTGTGCCTGGGACTGGAGCTGAAAGCCGGTGGTCATCTCGCTCTGGGCGCGCAGTTGCAGATAGAAGGGGGTGGCCGCCGCCATCCCGACCGCTACGCCGGTGACCAGGATGCCGATGATGGCAAAGCGCCCGATGCGGTTCTGCAGCCTGCGGGCCTCCTGATCGCTGTTTTTGGTTAAGCGTGGCGGCAACTATCTTCTCCGGGTTACGGGGCGCCCTGGTAACGGATACCCTGTTCCTTGAGGTAGTCGATCACCGCGTGGCGATCGCCGGCAAAGGCGATCTGCTTTTCGTTCTGAGAGATTTGGTAATCGTACATCGGGTCGTAGTAATTGCCCAGCAGCTCGCCGATCCACTCTTTGTGTTGTTCGGTCTGGCCGGTGCGGCGGTGGACCTCGACGGTCGCCTCCAGCAGGCGACGTAGGCTCTGGTGACGCTCGCCGCCGAGGCGCTTTTTGATCTTGTCCATGCTGGTGAGGAGGTAGCCGGCCCACTTCTCGAAGCCCTGCTCCTCACCGTAGAGCCCGACATACTCGGCCAGGGCGTCGTCGATGTACTCCTTGTGGGTGATGGCGATGCGCTCTTCCAGCGGCGCTTCCAGCACCACCAGCGGTGAGGCGCGGAAGTGGTCGCGGATGGCGTCGGGGATAAAGCAGGAGCCGACGTTACGGTGCTCATCCTCCACCACGAAGGGTGGGTTGCCGTTTTCGCGGATTCTCAACAGCTCGATGGAGAGGGCGTTTTCGAAGGCGATCTGCCGCGGCTGTGGGGTGGCGTGGGGGCCGAAGGCGGAGCCGCGGTGCCAGGCCAGGTGCTCCAGGTCCACCATGGGCGAGAGCCGGTGCAGCAGCACTGTTTTGCCCACGCCGGTGCGCCCCCCCAGGACGATGGGGTTGACCTCGCGGGCAGAGATATCCAGCTCATCGAGCAGGAAGCGGCGCATCGCCTTGTAGCCGCCCTTGACCCGCGGGTAGAGGATGCCGGTCTCTTCATAGAGCCACTGCTGGCTGATCTTGGAGCGCATGCCGCCGCGGAAGCAGTAGAGCACCCCCTCGGGGTGCTGTTCGGCGAAGCGCTTCCATTCGGCGACACGGGCGTCTTTGGTCTCGCCCTGTACCAGTTCATGGCCGAGATCGATGGCCGCATCCTGCCCCAGGTGCTTGTACCGCTTGCCGATCTGCTCGCGCTCTTCGTCGTTGATCAGCGGATGGTTCTCGGCGTGGGGGAAGGCGCCCTGCCAGAACTCTATCGGTGCACGGACATCCAGCAGCGGCACCTCGCTGAGGAACAGGCTGCGCAGGTCCTCGATCTGTGGCAACTCTTCGGACATGGCTATTTGACCGTAATCAGCGGGCCGTCGTCCTGCGCCAGCAGTTGACCGATGGGGGAGAGTTCCAGCCCCGCCTCTCTGGTGGTAGCGGTGAACTTGGCCTCCTCTTCGGGCTTGACCGCCACCAGCAGGCCGCCGGAGGTTTGCGGGTCGCACAACAGCTGGCGCCGGGCCTCATCCAGCGGGCCGACTCGGTGGCCATAGCTGTCGAAGTTGCGCTGGGCACCGCCGGGGGAGCAACCCATGGCCAGGTACTCTTCGACGTGGGGCAGCTTGGGCACCGCCGCGTAGTCGATCTCGGCGCGCAACCCTGAGCCCTCACACATCTCGCGCAGGTGGCCCAGCAGACCGAATCCGGTGACATCGGTCATTGCCTTGACCCCGTCGAGCTTGCCCAGCGCCGCACCGATCTTGTTCAGCTGCATCATCGTCTCGGGGGCGATGCGCTCGTGTTCCGGCTTGAGCAGCTTCTTCTTCTGCGCCGTGGTGAGGATGCCGATGCCGATGGGTTTGGTCAGGTAGAGCTGACAGCCCGCCTCGGCGCTGTCGTTCTGCTTGAGGTGCTGGTTCTCCACGATGCCGGTCACCGCCAGACCGAAGATCGGCTCGGGTGAGTCGATGGAGTGGCCCCCAGCCAGGGGAATGCCGGCCTCCTCACAGGCGGCGCGACCCCCATCGACCACCTTGCTGGCCACCTCCGGCCCCAGTTTGTCGATGGGCCAGCCGAAGATGGCGATGGCCATCATCGGCGAGCCGCCCATGGCGTAGATGTCGCTGATGGCGTTGGTGGCGGCGATGCGACCGAACTCGAACGGGTCGTCGACGATGGGCATGAAAAAGTCGGTGGTGCTGATCACCGAGCGTCCGTCACCCAGGTCGTAGGCGGCGGCATCGTCACGGGAGTCGTTGCCCACCCGCAGCTTCGGATCGGGGGTGATGGCAAAGCCGCTGTTGAGGATCTCCTCCAGCAGGTTGGGGGCGATCTTGCAGCCGCAGCCGGAGCCGTGGCTGTATTCGGTCATGCGGACGGTCGATTCACTCATGGGGGATAGCACCGTGTCAGTCGAAATAATTGGCGGCGATCATATCATGGACGAACGCCCCTGTAGGAGCGGCATCCTGCCGCGAATTTAATGCTAATTGCGGCTGGAATACGCTCCTACAGTACTTTGGGGTGGCGGTTAGTATTTATGTGCAGCGCCAAGCCTACGAGTCGGTGCCGGGCATGGCTGCCCGGCCTATATTCGCCTCAGTGGCCTCTGTGACCTCTGTGGCAGATTGCCGTTATGCTACGAGCTTCACTCGGAGGTAATGTCAAGATTCCGCCGCCCCGAACCCTTTGTTACTATCCCCGGCTTTGCAAACTCCAACTCAGGTGAACAAGCCCATGTCCATTGCCCAACGCATCGCCGATGAGCTCAATGTCCGCGTCAATCAGGTACAAGCCGCTGTAGACCTGTTGGATGAGGGTTCGACGGTGCCGTTTATCGCCCGCTACCGCAAGGAGGTGACCGGGGGACTGGATGACACCCAGCTTAGAAACCTGGAGGAGCGCCTGATCTACCTGCGCGAGCTGGAGGAGCGGCGCGAGGCGGTGCTCAAATCCATCGACGAGCAGGGCAAGCTCACTCCGGAGCTGAAGCGCGACATCATGGCGGCGGACACCAAGACCCGCCTGGAGGACCTTTACCTGCCCTACAA
This sequence comes from Pseudomonadota bacterium, assembly GCA_051747405.1. GTDB lineage: Bacteria > Pseudomonadota > Gammaproteobacteria > Thiohalomonadales > Thiohalomonadaceae > JAPHTQ01. Next base: position 2,307 of record JBNJGC010000129.1, on the reverse strand, counting down.
GCCCAAGCGCCGCACCAAGGCGCAGATTGCCCGCGAGGCGGGGCTGGAGCCGCTGGCCCATGCGCTGCTGGCCGACCCAATGCTGCAGCCGGAGACCGAGGCGGCCAAATACATCGACAAGGACAACGGCGTCGAGGATGCCGCCGCCGCGCTGGAGGGGGCCAAGCAGATCCTAATGGAGGCGTTCTCAGAGGATGCCGAGCTGGTGGGCAAGCTGCGTGACTATCTGTGGCAAAACGGGGTGCTCGCCTCCAAAGTGGCCGCCGGCAAGGAGCAGGAGGGACAGAAATTCTCCGACTATTTCGACTTCTCCGAGACTGTGCGCACCATCCCCTCGCACCGGGCGCTGGCGTTGTTCCGCGGTCGCAAGGAGGGGGTACTCAACCTGGAGCTCTCCCTGCCCGAGGATGCGGAGCTCAAGCCGGGCGAATCGGGCGTGGCCGAGCGCATGATCGCCGCGCACAAAGAGGTGCGCGACGAGGGACGCCCCGGTGACCGCTGGCTTAAAGAGGTAGTGCGCTGGTCCTGGCGGGTGAAGATCTTCACCCACCTGGATACCGATCTGAAGTCCCGTCTGCGCGAGGCGGCCGAGGAGGAGGCGATCAAGGTCTTCGCCAAAAACCTCAACGACCTGCTGCTTGCCGCCCCGGCCGGTCCCCGCGCCACCATCGGCCTCGACCCGGGGCTGCGCACCGGGGTAAAAGTCGCCGTGGTGGATGCCACCGGCAAGCTGGTGGACCACGCCACCATCTACCCCCATGTGCCGAAGAACCAGTGGGACCAGTCGATCCACGTCCTCGCTGAGTTGTCGAAAAAGCACAATGTGGACCTCATCAGCATCGGCAACGGCACCGCCTCACGCGAGACCGACAAGCTGGCTGCGGACCTCATCAAAAAGCACCCGGAGCTGCGGTTGACCAAGATCATGGTCAGCGAGGCGGGCGCCTCGGTCTACTCCGCCTCGGAGTTCGCCGCCAACGAATTCCCGGACCTGGATGTTTCCATCCGCGGCGCCGTCTCCATCGCCCGCCGCCTGCAGGACCCGCTGGCCGAGCTGGTGAAGATCGACCCCAAGTCCATCGGCGTCGGCCAGTACCAGCACGACGTCTCCCAGACCAAGCTGGCGCGCCAGCTCGACGCGGTGGTGGAGGACTGCGTGAACGCCGTCGGCGTCGACATCAACACCGCCTCGGCGCCGCTACTGACCCGCGTGGCCGGTCTTTCCGCCGCGCTGGCGTCGAATATCGTCAACTACCGTGACGAAAACGGCGCATTCAAAAACCGCAAAGAGATCCTCAAAGTCACCCGCCTGGGCGAGAAGGCCTTCGAGCAGTGCGCCGGCTTCCTGCGCATCATGAACGGCGACAACCCGCTCGACGCCTCCGCGGTCCACCCGGAGGCCTATCCGGTGGTAGAGCGCATTCTGGAAAAGTCCGGTCGCCAGATGGGCTCACTCATCGGCGACAGCAAGTTCCTGGGTACCCTCGCCGCCAACGATTTTACCGACGATAAGTTCGGTGAGCCGACGGTGAAGGACATCATCAAGGAGCTGGACAAGCCCGGTCGCGACCCGCGCCCCGAGTTCAAGACCGCCGAGTTCAAGGAGGGGGTTGAAGAGCTCAAGGATCTGGAGCCGGGAATGATCCTCGAAGGTGTCGTCACCAACGTCACTAACTTCGGCGCCTTCGTCGACATCGGCGTGCACCAGGACGGTCTGGTGCATATCTCAGCCATGGCCGAAAAGTTCGTCAAAGACCCGCGCGAGGTGGTCAAGGCGGGCGACGTGGTCAAGGTGAAGGTGATGGAGGTCGACATCCCGCGCAAGCGCATCGGCCTCTCAATGAGAATGTCTGACGACGCACACGGACGTGCTAGTGCCGCGGGAGGCAGGAAACCGGGAGCGACCGATTCGGGTAACCAGGGCGGTGAAGTGAAGCGCGACAAACGTCCGGCCGGAAAGCCGCAGGGAAAGGGCAAACCCCGCCGCGACAATCAGCCGGCGCCGGGCGGTGCCATGGCTGAGGCGTTTGCCAAACTGAAAAAGGGCTAGGATCTCGCAGGAGCGGCTTGCCTGTCGCGGCAGGACAATTCGACCACAGCCGGGTGACAATGCCGCTCCTGCAGGGCGGGGTTTCCTTACATCCCCAGCTCCATGTGACCACCGCCCAACATGGCCCCGCCGATGCCGGCAAACATGCCGATAATGGCGAAAATCAGGCCGATGAGGGTAAACACCCCCATAATGGTAAAGTAGGTCTTGAGCCGCTTCATCGCCATCAGCAACTCATCGGCGTTGTCGTTGACCTG
>JBNJGC010000128.1:0-7696 GCA_051747405.1 Pseudomonadota bacterium | reverse complement strand
AAAGTTGGCCCGCAATATGCATGGTCCTGGGTAAGCGTCAGAAACAAGACACCCGTATGCGGAGGCCAAGATGAATAATATCGATACCAGTCAACTGCTTATGCAGCTTCGTAGTGCCGCGGCACAGGCATCCAGCAGTCCTCAGGGGCCGGCGGAGACCCCTTCGGTCGGTGGCGGCGACAACTTCTCGTCGCTGCTGACTCAGTCGCTCGACAAGGTCAACAGCATGCAGCAGCAATCCGGTGAGTTGACCCGGGCATTTGAAATGGGTGAGGAGAATGTCACCCTTCCCGAGGTGATGATCGCCAAGAACAAGGCCGGACTGGCGTTTGACGCCACCATTCAGGTGCGCAACAAGGTGGTCGAGGCGTATCAGACCATTATGCGCATGCAGGTGTAGTGAGCCTGGTTCGAGACTGGCACTGCCCATTAACCTAAATACGGTCATACGACGATGGAACTGGCAAAAGCAGACAATCCCTCCCCCATCAGCGCCTTCACCGAAGGCTTTATTCAGCTGCCGGCGTTTCGCCAGCTTGGCGTACTGATCGGCTTTGCCGCGGTAGCGGCGCTGGGTGTGGCACTGGTGTTGTGGTCCTGGAACCCCAGCTACGAGATCCTCTTCGGCAGCCTGGGCGAAAAAGAGGCCTCCGAGATCGCCGATGTACTCCAGCAGCGCAATATCGAGTACAAACTCGACGCCCGCACCGGGGCGATCATGGTCCCGGCGGCCAAGGTGCATGAGGTCCGGCTGCAGCTGGCCAGCGAAGGGCTGCCCAAGAGCAGCGGAAAAGGGCTGGAGATGCTGCAGCAGAAGCAGGAGTACGGCACCAGCCAGTTTATGGAGACCACCCGCTACCAGCACGCCTTGGAGACCGAACTGGCCCGCTCGGTGATGACCATCGGCAGTGTCGAGAGCGCACGCGTCCATCTGGCCCTGCCCAAGCAGTCTGTTTTTGTCCGCAAGCGCCAGGAACCCTCCGCTTCGGTTCTGGTCAACCTCTACTCGGGTCGGGTATTGGAGGAGGGGCAGGTGGATGCTATCCGCCACCTGGTCGCCGCCAGCATCCCCAACCTGGAGCCGGGTAAGGTTACTGTCGTGGACGAGAACGGACGTCTGCTCAGTAGTAAAAAGTCGAGTGCGGAGATGGGACGCAATCAGGACCAGTTCGAATTCAGCCGCACACTGGAGCAGAGCTACATCGAGCGTATCGAGGAGATTCTGACCCCCGTTGTCGGGCGTGACGGGGTGCGGGCCCAGGTCTCGGCCAAGATCGATTTCTCCGTGACCGAGCAGACCATGGAGACCTACAACCCCGATCTGCCGGCGCTGCGTAGCGAGCAGGTGACTGAGCAGAGCAGCACCAGCGGTGGCGCGCAGGGTGTACCGGGGGCGCTCTCCAACCAGCCGCCGGCCGATGCCGAGGTGCCCGAGACACTATTTGATGCTCAGGGTCAGCCGGTCGAGCCCGAGCCGCCGCGCAACACCCGTCGTAGCAGCACCACCAACTACGAGCTGGACCGTACCATCAGCCACACCCGCAAGGGCAGCGGTGAGGTGGAGCGCCTCTCCATCGCCGTGGTGGTCAATGACCGTCGCACCACCAACGATGAGGGTGAGACGGTGTTCGAGCCGCGTAGCGCCGAAGAGATGGAGCGAATCACGGCCCTGGTGCGCGAGGCGGTGGGGTACAATGCCCAGCGCGGCGACACGGTGAATGTGATCAATACCCCCTTCGCCCGGCCCGACGCGGTGGCCGAGATCCCCGAGGTGCCGCTGTGGGAGCAGCCCTGGGTGCTGGATCTCTCCAAGGTTGTGGGTAGTGTACTGCTGGGGCTGCTGCTTATCCTGGCCGTGCTGCGACCGATGATGCGCAACCTCGCCTCGGTCAAGGAGCAGGGTGGTGGCCTGACCCCGGCGATGGCAGGCGCCGGCGCAGGCGGTGACGAGGGTGGCCTGGCAGAGGACCAGCTGAGCCTCACCGGCGGCGGCGACAGTAGCGAGCGGATCAAGCTGCCGGGACGTGGCGCCTATGAGGACAACATTGAGATGGTCAAGCAGGTGGTTAATGAGGATCCTAAACTTGTGGCTCAGGTCGTGCGTAACTGGATTTCGGATGACAAGTAATGGCTGATAACCCAAAACCCAAATTGAGCGGTGCCGAACAGGCCGCTGTTCTGTTGATGAGCCTCGGCGAGGGTGTCGCCGCGGAGATCATGAAACACCTCGGGCCCAAAGAGGTGCAGCGTGTGGGCGAGGCGATGGCCACCATCGGCAACGTCACCAAAGATCAGGTCACCGATGTGGTTTCCGGCTTTGCCGAAACCATCACCACCCAGACCGCGCTGGGGACCGGTAATGAGGATTACCTGCGTGGCGTACTGAACAACGCCCTGGGCAACGACAAGGCCGACCAGCTGATTGATCGCATTCTCATCGGTCGCTCCTCCAAAGGGCTGGAGGCGCTCAAGTGGATGGAGCCGCGGGCGATCGCCGAGATTATCCGTTTTGAGCATCCGCAGATCATCGCCATCGTTCTCTCCTATCTCGACAGCGATCAGGCCGCCGAGGTACTGGGGCAGCTGCCCGAGAACATGCGCCCGGATGTGTTGATGCGCATCGCCAGCCTGGATGGTATCCAGCCCAATGCGCTGCAGGAGCTGGACCTGATCCTGGAGAAGCAGTTCGAGGGCTCCGGCTCCAACATCAAATCCTCCAGCGTGGGCGGGACCAAGACCGCGGCCAATATCCTCAACTTCATGGACACCGCCGTGGAGAATCAGATCATGGAGCGGGTCAAGGACTTCGACAGTGAGATGGGTGCGACCATCGAGGATCTGATGTTTGTCTTCGACAACCTCATCGACCTGGACGACCGCAGCATCCAGGCGCTGCTGCGCGAGGTCTCCTCCGACAGCCTCATCACCGCCCTCAAAGGGGCCGACGATGCGCTCAAAGAGAAGATCTTCAAGAACATGTCCAAGCGTGCCGCCGAGATGCTGCGCGACGACCTCGAGGCGCGTGGTCCGGTCCGTCTGAGCGACGTGGAGGCGGCGCAGAAGGAGATCCTCGCCATCGCACGCCGCATGGCCGAGGCCGGCGATATCTCACTCGGCGGCGGAGGTGATGAGTTTGTCTAAGCTAATCGACGGTAGCCAGAGCGACTTCCAGCGCTGGGAGCTTCCCCACATGGGCGAAAAGCGCCCACGCAAGGAGGAGGTCGAGGAGGAGGTCAAGCCGCTCACCGCCGAGCAGATCGAGGCGATCCAGAATCAGGCCTACAAGGAGGGTTTCGCCCAGGGTCGCAGCGAGGGGCTGGAGGCCGGGCAGAAGGAGATCGACGCCCAGGCCAAGCGCCTGGGGCAGATCATGCAGAGCCTGGCCAAGCCGCTGGAGGCAGTGGATGAGCAGGTGGAGCAGGAGCTCGTCGCCCTCTCCATGGCGGTGGCGCGACAGCTTATACGCCGTGAGATCGAGCAGGACCCCGAGCAGGTGATCGCCGTGGTGCGCGAGGCGATGGGTGAGCTGCCCTCTGCGGCGCGCAATGTGCGTATCCATCTCCACCCGGATGATGCCGCGCTGGTGCGTGAGGCCTTCTCCACCGAACAGGCCGATACGGCGCCGTGGCAGGTCGTGGAGGATGTCACCCAGACACGCGGCGGCTGTCGCATCGAGAGCGACACCTCACGTATCGACGCCACCGTCGAGAAGCGTCTCAACGCGATTATTGTCGAATTGATGGGGGGCAGCCGTGTCGCCGACAACCCGCAGTAGCGCCGCACGCTGGGCATCCCGCCTGGCACGGGAGCGCGACAAGCTCGCCCAGCCGCTGCCGCTTGTCGTCGAGGGGCGGATTACCCGCATGGTGGGGCTGACCGTCGAGGCCGAGGGGATCGAGGCGGACATCGGCACCCGCTGCCTTATCGAGAACAACAACAAAAGCTCGGTGGAAGCGGAGGTGGTCGGTTTTGCCGGGGAGCATATCTACTTGATGCCCACCGGCGAGACGCGCGGCATCGGCCCCAACTCCCGCGTTGTTCCCACCGGTCGGGTCTATGACGCGCCGGTCGGTGAACAGCTGTTGGGCCGGGTGATCGACGGTGCCGGCAATCCGCTCGACGGCAGAGGGGCGCTGGGGACGCGTGAGCGAATGCCCCTGACCGGACGCTTTATCAACCCGATGGCGCGCAAGCCCATCGACGAGCCGCTGGATGTGGGTGTTCGTGCCATCAACTCCCTGCTCACCGTCGGTCGCGGCCAGCGCATGGGGCTGTTCGCCGGCAGCGGTGTGGGTAAGAGTGTGCTGCTGGGGATGATGACCCGCTTTACCACCGCCGATGTGATCGTGGTGGGGATGATTGGCGAGCGGGGCCGCGAGGTGAAGGAGTTTATCGACCACATCCTCGGCCCCGACGGGATGGCCCGCTCGGTGGTGGTGGCCGCCCCGGCGGATAATACCCCGGTAATGCGGCTGCACGGGGCCTCCATGGCTACCAGTATCGCCGAATACTTTCGCGATCAGGGCAAGGATGTGCTGCTGCTGATGGACTCGCTTACCCGTTATGCCCAGGCCCAGCGGGAGTTGGGACTGGCCATCGGCGAGCCACCCGCCACCAAGGGCTACCCCGCCTCGGTCTTCGCCAAGATCCCGCAGCTGGTTGAGCGGGCAGGCAATGGCGATACCGGCGGTGGTTCCATTACCGCCTTCTACACCGTCCTGACCGAAGGGGACGACCCGCAGGACCCCATCGCCGACTCTGCCCGCGCCATTCTCGACGGCCATGTGGTGCTGACCCGTCGGCTGGTGGAGGAGGGGCACTTCCCGGCCATCGACATCGAGGCCTCCATCAGTCGGGCGATGAACCAGATCACCGACGACGACCACCAGCAGGCGGCCCGCTGGGTCAAGCGCACCTACTCCAACTACGAGAAGAACCGCGATCTTATCAGCGTCGGCGCCTACAGCCGCGGCTCCGACCCACAGATCGACGAGGCCATCGCCCTGCGCCCACCTATTGCCGAATTCCTGCAGCAGGGGATGAACACCCGCGTCGACTTTGCCCAGAGCCTACACGATCTTCAGGCGCTGCAGCAGCTGCCGGCACAGCAGCAAGGGCAGCAGTCGCAACAGGTGGCCGGCCAACTTCCGGCCCAGCGGCGCTAACATGAGCAAAGCCAACCGTTTTCAGCCGGTCCAGCGACTCAACCAGTCCCGCGAGGAGAGCGCCGCGCGCGCCCTGGGCAACAGCAATCAGGCGGTGGAGGCCCAGGAGCAGCGACTGCGGGAGCTGGAGCACTACCGGGAGGAGTACCAGCGTTATGTGCATGAGCGTGGCAGCGCCGGGGTCAGTGCCGGCAAATTGCAGGAGTTGCGCCGCTTCCTCGGCAACCTCAACCTAGCCATTGAGCAGCAGCGGCAGATGCTGGAGCAGGCCCGACAGGAGCGTGAGCACAAGCGCCGCTCCTGGCAGCAGGCCCATGGCGAGAGTCAGGCGCTCAACAAGGTAGTGGAGCGCTACCGCCGGGATGAGCAGTCTGCGGCGAACAAACGTGAGCAGAAAGAGATCGACGAGCACGCCCAGCGCGGCAGACGCTAACCTGGTCCGTATATTGCTTGAAAGTGCTTACTTAAACAGAGAATGACAGATTACCGATAGGGGACAGAGCCATGTTACAGACAAACTCAGCCGGAGCCATGCTCTCCGGTCCTGGCATGGATAAGAGTGCAGGCAAGTCAGCGAAGGCCTCCTCCGACTCGGGGGAGTTCTCCCGAGAGTTTGATAAACAGGTCAAAAGCAGCCGTGAGGCCTCCGCTGAACGCCGTAGCGAGAATCGTAGCGAGAGCCGTGGAGAGGGGCGTGGCGAGTCGCCGTCAAAGCCCGGTGACGAGGCTGCCACACGGGAGGCCAAACGCGCTGAATCCGATGAGGCGCGCCAGGGGCAGGCGCCCAAGGAGCGGACCGACGAGGCGGACAAACTCCGCGACGGCAAAACCTTGCCACCCCACCTTGCCGGTGGTGAGGGGGCGTCCGCTGAGGGGGAGGCGGCGCCAGAGGAGGTCAACCCGCTGGATGCGCTGCTGCGCGACATGGAGCGGGCCGCGACCGATGATGAGCCCTCCCTGGAGGAGCTGTCGCAGCAAGAGGAGTCGGCACAACTGCCTTTTACCCCCCTGCAACAGACCACCGCTGAAGCGCGCAAGGAGGCCGCTTTGGAGGAGGGGGTGGGGCTCTCCACATCCCGCCTGCGCGATGTGCTGGCCCAGCGTATGCTGGCCGGCCAGGGCGGCGGTGAGGGGGATCAGACAGCGAAGGGGCGCCAGGGCAAGGCGGAACTCAACGCCATGCTCACCTCGCAGCTTGGGCCGACACGCAGTGCCGGCGGTTTTGAGCAGCTACTCAACAGCAGTGGTAACAGCGTGGGCGCCATGCAACCTGCGGTGGCAAGCCAACCCGCCGCCGCCAGCGTACCGGCGAGTATGACCCTGGCGGTACCGGTGCAGCAGCAAGGCTGGGGTGAGGCGATGGGGGAGCGGGTGGTCTGGATGGCACGCAGCAATATCCAGCAGGCGCAAATCCAGCTCAACCCCCGCGACCTGGGGCCGGTCGAGATTAAGATTGCCATGCAGAACGATCAGACCAATGTTAACTTCGTTGCCCACAACGCCACCACCCGCGAGGCGCTGGAAGCGGCCCTCCCCAGATTGCGGGACATGCTCGGTGAGCAGGGTCTGAACCTGGGCCAGACGAATGTCTCGGGACAGTCCGCCGGTGATGGGGGCAACCAGCCCGGCGCTGCCCAGGACCAGGCGGGACAGCCCGGTCAGGGCGCTGGCGGCGGCGCTGCTCACGGTGAAGAGGAGAGCGGCGAGACGCCGCTGCGGCAGGTCAGCCACATCGGCCCGGGAGGCGTTGACTACTTCGCCTGAGGCGTTTGTCGGCGTTACGAACATGGGCCTTGCGCTGCATCTATGGCATACTTCGAGCGTCCCAAATCAGCAGGCAGACAGTAACCATTGATGTACAGCGCACAAGGCCAGCCCGATAAAGATGCGTTGGTGACTCGCCACGCCCCTCTGGTCAAGAGAATCGCCCACCACCTGATGGGGCGGCTGCCCTCCAGTGTGATGGTCGATGATCTGATCCAGGCGGGGATGATCGGTCTGCTCGACGCCGCCGGCCAGTACGACCAGAGCCAGGGGGCCAGCTTCGAGACCTACGCCTCCATCCGTATCCGCGGCGCCATGATCGATGAGTTGCGTCGCAACGACTGGGCCCCCAAGTCGGTCCACCGCAAGGCGCGTGATCTCTCCGCCGCGATACAGGCGATCGAAGCGGCCACCGGTCGTGATGCCCAGGATGGCGAGGTGGCCGAAGCGATGGGGATCAGCCTGGATGAGTACCACCGCATTCTCCAGGATACCGCCAGCAGCCGCATGGCCAGTTACGATGAGCTCACCGCCGAGGATAACGGCGGCTATGATCGCTTTAGCAACAGTATGCCCGCCCCCGACAGGGCCCTGGAGGATAGCGAGTTTCGTGAGCACCTGATGGAGGCCATCGGGACCCTGCCCGAACGCGAACAGTTGATTATGAGCCTCTACTACGATCAGGAGCTAAACCTCAAAGAGATCGGTGCCGTGCTCAAGGTCAGCGAGTCGCGCATCAGCCAACTGCTCAGCCAAGCCCACTCGCG
>JBNJGC010000127.1:0-7735 GCA_051747405.1 Pseudomonadota bacterium | reverse complement strand
TGGCCGATCAGCAGGGTGAGCAGCAGTAGTGACAGGTTGCGCAGGGTCTGTTTCATCGTATTAACCTCCAGTTGTAGCTGTGTTGTGTGGTTAGCTGCGGGCGCGGCCCGGGGCGAATCTGCCCATGATGCGGTTCTGTTTGCGCAGCGCCCCGTCGACCAGGCCGGGCAGGATGGCGTTGATGCGGGCGAAGAGCTTCTCCGGCCAGCCGAAGTAGGCCTCGCTCTTCTGCTTGAGCAGGCTCTGTACGATAAAGTTGGCCACGGCATCGGGCGGGTCCATGTTCATCTTGATGGCATCGGCCATGCGGTAGACCGCCTCACTGTTGGCGGCGGTCTTGACCGCGCGCGGGGCGAAGTAGCTGACGCTGACGCCGCTGCCGTCGAGCTCACGCCGCAGCGCCTGGGAGAAACCCCGCAGGGCGAACTTGCTGCCGGAGTAGGCGGCGAAGTAGGCAAAGCCGATGGTGCCGAAGGTGGAGCCGACATTGACGATGCGACCGTGGCCCTGCTCCAGCAGTGAGGGGAGCAGGGCGCGGGTGAGCAGGATGGGTGCCATCAGGTTGGTCTGGAAGAGGCGCTCGATCATCGCCGGGTCCTGCTCGCTGAAGTCGTGAAAGTCGACTACACCGGCGTTGTTGATGAGGAGGTCGACGCCACCGAGGCGGCGATTCGCCTCGGCCACCAGGGCGTCACGCCCCTGCTGTGTGCTCAGGTCGGCGGCGATGGGCTCGGCCTCCAAGCCGGTGGCGGTTTGGAGCTTATTCGCCAGATCCACCAGCGGCTCGATGCGCCGACCCACCAGGGCCAGGCGGGCGCCCTGCCCGGCCAGCTCCAGCGCCAGGTGGCGACCGATGCCGCCGGAGGCGCCGGTGAGGATGATGCGTTGATCCTTGAGCTTCATGCCGCTTCCCTCCTGTTCAGTGGCAGGCTGCGGAAGATGTTGCCGTAGAGGTGGTACATCATGTTGGCGCAGTGGATGATCTGCTGCTGCGTGGCCGGCTCCTCAATCTTGTTCATCAGCCCCTCGAAAAAGCCCATGTGCTCGATATCGAGGGCGCCGTGGGAGGTGAGGTAGCTAAAGGCGTTGTCGGGCAGGCCGAGGCTCTGTTTTATCGCCCCGGCCGCCTGGGTGGCCATCTTTACGCTGGTCCCCTCCAGCACCAGCACCATGCCGAAGAAGGCCACCGGGTTGATACGGTCGATGGTGTGGTAGGCGTAGGCGCACATCGCCTCGGTCTGCGGCGCGGGGGTGCCGTGGCGTACCGCATCGCTATCGCCGCCGCAGGCGCGGATGTCGTCGAGGATCCACTCCTCGTGGCCCTTCTCCTCGTCGATGTACTCGATAATGGCGCTGCGCAGCCACGCCGGCTCCGCCGGCAGGCGCGAGCCGCAGGCCATCAGCAGCGGTACGGTGTGTTTGACGTGGTGGTAGGCCTGGGTGAGAAAGGCCATGTAGGTCTCCAGACTGATCTCGCCCCTTACCCCTGCCTGCAACTGGGGGATAGCGAACATTTCATTGCGTGCCGTTTCGGTGGCGGCCATCAATTGATCAAAAAATGGCATGGTGACTCCTTTCGGGGGGCTCCCCGTGGTTTTCGTAAAGGGCATCGATACGGTCGCCGTAGGCGCGCCGGATCGCCTCGCGGCGCGGGCGACCGGTGGCGGTGAACTGGCCGTTGTCGAGGGAAAAGGGCTGGTCGGCGACCAGCCAGGCGGAGACCTGTGCATAGTCGGGTAGCTGCTGGTTGGCCTGCACGATGGCGCTTTGCACCTCCTGGTCTGTGCCGCTGGGGACAATGAGGGCGACGTTGAACGGACGCGCCTCACCGAAGACCACCGCCTGGGCGATGGCCGGTGAGAGGGTCAGCTCCCGCTCCACCCACTCCGGGGCGACGTTGCGACCGAAGCTGGTGATAAAGCAGTGCTTCTTGCGGCCCGTGAGGTGGAGGTAGCCGTCGTGGTCGAGGTGACCGAGGTCACCGGTGGCGTACCACTCCCCCTCCGGTGCGGGTTGGTTGAGATAGCCGTGGAAGCGGTTGCCGCGCAGCAGGATCTCGCCGTCGGTGTCGAACGTGAGTTCGATGTGGGGCAGGGGGCGACCGACGCTGCCGGGGCGGTTGTCGCCGGGGCGGTTGACCGCCACCACCGAGGCGCACTCGGACAGACCGTAGCCCTCGTACACCGGCAGACCCAGCTCAGCGGCCTGGGCCAGCAGACGCGGCGCGACCGGGGCGCCACCGACGGCGATAAAGCGCAGCGTTTGCGGCACCTTGCCGCCCTGCGTCGCCACCGCCGCCACCAGCGCCTGCAGCATCTGCGGCAGCAGGATGATGCTGCTGGCCCCGCTCTGGTGGATCGCCTTGAGCATCTGCGCCGGGTCGAGCCCGGCAGCGCCGAGCATCCCGACCGAGGCCAGTCCCGGCAGGTGGCAGCAGGCGCCGCTTAGCAGCGGCACATAGAGCCCGCCGATGTTCTCCAGCAGCACCGCCAGCGGCAATAGGCAGAGGTGCTTGTCCTCGGCGGTGACCGCCAGCGCCTGTTTCAGGGAGGCGGCCACCTGCTCCATGTTATCCCGGCTGAGACAGACCCCCTTGGGGGTGCCGGTGGTGCCCGAGGTGTAGGTGACCTTGGCGATGTCGCCGAGAGGCGGACGGTGCCGGGACGGGGGCAGCTGTGCCAGCCAGAGGTGTTCGCCGGCTACTCTTCCCAGCGGACGCAGCCGGGTGGTGGTGAAGTGGCTGGCAAGCCCGGAGCTGTGCAGACCGATCACCGCCTCGATGCCGGCATCCTGGATTGCGTGTTGGAGCTGCTCGGTGCTGAAGAAGCTGGGCAGCGGCACCAGGGTGATCGCTGCGGACAGTGCCGCCAGGTCAGTCACCAGCCAGGCGGGGCTATTGTCCATGATGAGGCCGAGAGTGCGGTGTTCCTGCTCGCGCAGGGTCCGGGCAAGCTGCTGCACCTCGTGGTGCAGTGCCTGATAGCCAAGGCGAAGTCGCGCCCCCTCTACTGCGATGGCGTTGGGGGTGACAGAGGCGTAGTGGTCGAGGCTGTCGAGCAGGCTGTGCTGTCGGCTCATAGCTCGAACCCCGGTTCACGGCTCTCGCGCACCCATGCGGGCCACTGGGCGGCCAAGCGACGTGGTGGCTGCCAGAGCTGCCCGCTGCGTCCGGCGTTGTGGGCATCCTCCCAGAGCTGGTGTGCGGTGGGAAAGAGCTGCTCCGCGGTCAGTGCTTGTTGCAGGCGGGCGGCACCGTCGGCGACGTTGCCGGCCACAACAACGGGCTGTTGTTCGTAGTAGCTGCCCCAGTCGCGCTTGGCCTTGCCCAGGCGGTCGCCGTCGGCGGGGGCCAGATCAAAGAGCTGGATGCCGAGCTTGGCGAAGTTGTTGCGCACCCGCGGGGTGGCGGTGAAGACCACCCAGTCGTAACCGGCCCCCTCGAGGTAGGCAGTAAGGGTAATGATGAGTGCCCGTGCTCCACCGCCGGGGGCGGAGGCGAGGTTGCCCACCTCTACCAGGCGGCTACGGTCAATGGGGCGACCGGTGCATTCGGCAAGGACGTTCTCCACCGGGCGGTCGAGGTAGGTCTCCAGGAACAGCGGTGCCTCATCGGCTGGACGCAACCCCAGAGCGGCGGCCACCTTGCCCTCTTCGCGCATACTCAGCAGGTACGGCAGGAAGTGGCTGATGCTGGCGTTGTAGGCGCGTTTGAAGATCACGCTGATGAAGCGTTCCACCTCGCTGCGGTTACGCTCGTCACGCTCCAGCAGTTCCAGCTCAACGCGGTACTCGCGCTGCAGCGTCTCCTGCCGGCTCTCCAGGGTGATGGGTGTGCTGTTTGCCATGCTCCTCGCCTCCGGGCGCGGTTTCCAGTCGTGTTGAAAACCACACTAGCAGCGAGGGCGTTAAGCGCAGGTCAAGGAGATGTGAAGATTTCGTCAAGACGGTAAGGTTTTTGTGAACCGGGCCACGAATCGGGCGATAGGACCACGCGGCGGTGGCCCCGGGATTGGCCTTCCGGGCATGGGGCGGGGGGGAGTCGGTCGTTAAAACTCGATGGTGACGCTGGTGCCCCGGCCCGGCTCGCTATCGATGTGAATGCGCCAATGCTGGCGTTCGCAGAGCCGTTTGACGATGGACAGGCCGATGCCGCTGCCGTTGTGGCTGACATTGTTGCCGCGGTAGTGGCGTTCGAAGATATGCGCCAGCTCCTCCTCTTCAATACCGCAGCCGCTGTCGATGATGGCCACTCGGCGGTCCTCGACGCGCACCAGCACCTCGCCCCGTTCGGTGTAGTTGATGGCGTTGCGAATGAGGTTGTTCAGCACGATGGCGAGGGCGGTACGGGAGGTCGAGAGGCTGAAGCCGCTGAGGATCTCGCTACGCAGCGCCAGCGGCTTGTCGTGGGTGAGCAGGCGAAGCTGGTCGATCACTTCCAGCACCACCTCCTCCACGCGACAGGGGCTGTGGTCGGTCGCCTCGCCGCTAGGGGTCTCGCGCGCCAGCAGCAGCAGGCTTTCAAGCATCTGCGACATGCGTTCGCCGGCGCGGTCGATACGCTCGATCTGGCGGCGGGCGCGCTCGGGGATGTCCGGATTCTCGCGCAGCAGTTCGCAGGCGCCATTGATCACCGCCAGCGGGGTACGAAGTTCGTGGCTGGCATCGGCGGTAAACTCCTGCTCGCGGCGGATGAACTGCTCCATACGTCGCTGGTAGGCATCGAAGGTGCGGGCCAGTTGACCGACCTCGTCGTCGGCGTAGTGAGCGGCTACAGGTGGGGTGGTGGCGCCGGGGCGCAGCCGCGACACCTGCTGGGCCAAGGTGCTGAGGGGGGTGATCACCCTGCCCGCCAGCCATCGGCTCAGCCAGAGGGCGACGACCGTTGCCACGGCGACAGTGAGAAAGAGTGCGGTTTGCAGCGCATCTTCACGCCGCTCGAACTCTGTGGCGTTCTCCAGTATGTAGGCCATCCCCTGCTCGGTAGCGGCGCCATAGAGGTAGTAGATCTCGTTGCCGACGTTCACTTCGTGGTGGCCCGGCGGCAGACCGTGTACCAAGTCGGGCAGCTCCCCCCGCCGCCGCTCATCCACATGGTAGAAAGAGAGGGTGGTGGTGAGGCGTCGATGGTCACCGAGAGGCGGCAGCGGCTGTTGCAGGCGGTGGGCCATCTCCGCCTGGAGGGCCGACTCCACCAGCGTCTCTTCGATATCCTCCAGCGCCAGTAGAACACCGATGGCGATCGCCAGGCTCAACAGCGCAGCGAAGATGACGAAGGAGACGATAATGCGACGGCGCAGGGAGTGCTTGAACTGCATTACTGCCCCTCCTCCGCAGGGGGCGGGGCGAGCTTGAAGCCGATGCCGTGGATGGTTCGGATCAGGGCGGTGTCGAAGGGGCGATCCACGGCGTTGCGCAGGGTGTGCATGTGGGCGCGCAGCGAGTCGCTATCGGGCGGGGAGTCCTGCCACAGCGCCTGTTCGCACTGTTGGCGGGTAACCACATTGGGTGAGTGGCGCATCAGAAGCTGTAGCAGCTTGAGGCCGGTGGGGGTGAGGGAGAGGGCTCTGCCGGCGCGCCGGGCCTCGAGGGTCTGCGGGTTGAAGCTGAGGTCGGCGACCTGCATGAGCGATGCGCTTGCACAGTCACTGCCGCGGCGACTTAGGGCAGTGACCCGGGCCAGCAACTCCTGCAGGGCGAAGGGCTTGACCAGGTAGTCGTCGGCGCCGCTGTCGAAACCGGCCAGTTTGTCTTCCAGGGTGTCACGGGCGGTCAGCATCAGCACCGGGGTCTGCTTGCCCGCCTCTTGGCGCAGTTTCTGGCAGGCGGACAGGCCATCTATGCCGGGCATGTTGATGTCCATGATGATGACATCGTAGTCCTGGGTGATGGCCAGGTGCAGACCGGTGATGCCGTCGCCGGCGGCGTCGGCCTCGTGCCCTTTGACCTCCAGGTAGTCGTAGAGGTTGGCTGCCAGGTCCGAATCGTCTTCGATGATCAGTATGCGCATGAGCGGTGTTCCTGCTGGAAATTAAGGTCAAGTGCGGCAGCGCGTAACTTGTGCGGGCGGCGGTTTCTCCTTAATCTAGCGCCTCACTCTTTTGCCAAGCATACGGTTTTATAGCATGACCGCCAATAAAGGTACGCTCAAGCAGAGCATCGCCGAGCAGCGTAAATCGCTCAAGAAGATGATGAAGGCGCCCATGACCCGGGTGGCGCAGGCCTGTGTGCCGGTCTGGCAGGAGCGGGCCAGGCTCGATGAGCTTCTGCTGAGCTCGCTCAAGGATATTCCCTACTGCAAGTTTCTCTACGCACTCGACCCGCACGGGGTGCAGGTCAGCAGTAATATCAGCCAGGAGGGGTTGATCGAGAAGGAGTACGGTCGCGACCGTTCACAGCGACCCTATATGCAGCAGATCAAGGTGGGGAACGACTTTCTGCTCTCCGAGGCCTACATCAGTATGCGGGCTCGGCGCCCCTCGCTGACGGCGCTAAAGACGATTATCGACGAAAATGGCAATCTTTTCGGGTATATTGGCGCCGATTTCGATCTGCGTGACCTGCCCCTGACGCGTGAGCTCTACGATGAGCCCACCTCCTGGCGACAGATCAAGGGCGACCCGGCGATCCGCGGTACCGTCTTCCACCAGACACGTACCGACAGCCGCATGGACAAGCATATCGACGAGGTGCTGGGGGTGGTGGAGGAGCTGATTCTGGAGCACGGTATTTTTCACGCCAAGCTCCACTTCTCCAGCAGCCGCGCCACTATCTGGTTGACCGATGATCCCTACCGCTACCGGCTGATGGACATCGACATGCTCAACGACCCGGATATCTGCCTGGCCTATCCGCGCCACCCCTATCCGGAGGGGGCGGTGGTGCCGGCAAAGCGCATCCGTGACATCCTCGAGGGGTTGCGGGAGCTGCGCTATATGGACGACATGTTTTACCTACGCGCCGGTGCGGTGAATATCTTCAACGGCATGGTCAGTCTCACCTTCTCCTGCGACGGCTCTCACTACATCCCCTGGGACGAGTTCCTCAACAAGGAGCACGCCTTCTGGGCGAGTCATCTCACCGCCGGTTGAATCGGCGGACGTGTTGTCGCGGTGGTCGCCTACAACACCACTGGTGATTTTCCTACATACTGTAGGACAAGCAGGGGCTATGCTTTACCCGTACACGACAGGAGGTTGTGTCGGGACGCCCCAAGGGGCAGGCAAAGGAGTGCTGCGGTCAGGGACGGCCCCTATTCTCGCTGCACTACGACTCAGGCAGACCATACGGTCTGCCTTTTTTGTACCTCGCCACTGCTCACGCCCAGCAAATTAACCGCATAGGATTAAACTACGCCGCACGGCGGTGTATCCTCTCGCCTGTTCGCAAAGAGGAGTCTGTGCATGAGCGAAGCCAACGACCCGCGCCCGGCGCTGCCGCCGGCACTGTTCTGGCGCATCCTGGTGATCGGCAATATCGCCAGCCTGGTGGTACTGCTGTTTTTCTTCCACCGCATGGCCCGAGCCCCCTTCTGGCCCGAGTATGGCCCGTGGCTGCTTGGGATCGGCCTGGTGGTGGCGCTGCCCGCCCTGCTCTACCGCCGACGCGCACGACAGACGATGGCGCAGATGGCGGGGCAGAGCGATAACGCCCGCCGTCTGGCGCAGTTCAATCAGGTGGTTTACGGCTGCGCCACGGCGCAACTACCGGGCCTGCTCGGTACCATCTACTACCTGGC
>JBNJGC010000126.1:1547-7746 GCA_051747405.1 Pseudomonadota bacterium | reverse complement strand
GGGAGTCAAGGCCCAAGGAGACGCGTTTTCCGGCACCGCATTGAGCTGCAGATTCAGCGTGCCGACCGTGCCGCCATGGGGGAACTGGCAGGTGACACAGACATCACACCTTGCACCGCTCCTGCGCTGCCCTGCGCCTGCGGTATACCGTTCATCCTGAACATAAACCTTGAAACGCCCTATTTGAGCCAGTTGTTGACCTCGGCCAGGTCCGCCTCGTTCAGGGTGCCCGCAGCTTGTTTCAGTTGCAGGGTGGCGAGGATGTAGTCGTAGCGGGCACGGTAGTATTCGCTCTGGGCCTGGAAACGGGCCTGCTGTGCGTTGAGTACGTCTACGGCGGTGCGGGTACCCACTTCAAAACCGGCTTGGGTCGCCTCCAGTGCGGTCTGTGCCGAGGAGAGGGCCTGGCGGCGTGCCTTGACCTGGCTGATGCCGGTGGTGACCGCCAAGTAGGCGCTGCGGGTGTCGCGGGTGGTGGTGCGGCGCTGCTGCTCCAGGGTTTCGGTTGCCTGGGCGTAGAGTTCGCGGGCTTCGCGGGTCTGCGCGGTGGTCAGTCCGCCGGAGTAGATGGGGACGTTCAGCTGTACGCCGATCTGGGTGCTATCGGTTTTACTGCCGCGCAGGTCGTAGTCGGTGGTATCGTTGTGGTTGAGATTGGCGAACAGGTCGAGGGTCGGGTAGTGACCGGCCTTGCGCCGGTTCATCTCCTCGGCGGCTACGCGGGTTGCCGCCTCGGCGGCCAGCAGCGAGAGGTTCTGCTCACGCGCTCTGTCCACCCATTGGCCGATATCGTTCGGTTTCGGGTTCAGCAGGGGCACTTCATCCTTGAGCGGGTCCAGCGAGACCGGTGCCAGACCGATGATCGCCCGCAACTCCTCGCGGGCCACATCCAGTTGACTCTGCGCGGCCAGCTCAGCGGCGACGGCGGCATCATAGCCGGCCTGGGCCTCATGCACGTCGGTGATGGCGGAGAGCCCCACCTCGAAGCGCTGCTCGGTCTGGCGCAGCTGCTGCTCAATCGCCCGTTTGCTCGCCTCGGCGGTGGCCAGATTGTCCTCGGCGGCGAGCAGATTGAAGTAGGCCTGGGCTACGCGCAGGATGGTCCCCTGTCGTGTGGCCTCGTACTCGGCGTCGGCACGGGCGATGCTGGCATCGGTCTGACGCAGCTGCACATAGTAGTCGTGGTGGTAGAGGCTCTGGGTCAGACTCAGGGTATAGCCCTGGCTGGTGTAGTCCACCTCACCGGTGGGTGAGAACTGCGGCGCGTTGCTCTCCGTCACCTCTTGATTGTTGCGGGTGATATTGGCGCTGAGGTTGACCTGCGGCAGCAGCGAGGCGCGGGTCTGGTCCCGCCCCTGTTGCGCGGCGCGGTTGGCCGCTTCAGCGGCGCGGAGCTGTGGATCGTTGTCCAGGGCGAGGCGGTAGATATCGAGGAGGTCCTCTGCCTGGACCGAAGCACTACCCATGAGCAGTGCGCTGGCAAAAGTCAGGGTGCGGGCGACTCGTTGCATGGTGCATCCTTATAGCTGCATGAAAAGGGGCCGGCGCCGACAAACGGGCGACGCTGCCGCAGGCGACGAATAATAGACACTATATTAGCAAATTCGTTGCACCTGCGGCGGAGTATTAGAGAAATCTTATATTGCGACAGCAGGAAAGAATATTCAAGGGGGGCAAGGCTGGTGTGGGTGAGGGCATACTCACGTCACACCCGGTCGCAGCAATTACTGCCCTGGTTATGGGGGGAGGGTGGAGCGCCCTGCGGGCGCCCGTCACCTAAAAGGCAAAGGTCGCTTTTTCCTCGATACCGTGCAGCGGCGGCAGGACGGTTTCGAACAGAATCTCCTGGCGCCACTCATTGGCATTGATACGGGTGACGAGCGTCGCCTCCATGACCGGCTCGGTACCGATAACGGCGAACAGACGCCCCCCCACTACCATGTTCTCCTTCAGTCCCTGCGGCAGCGTGGGCAAGGAGCCGGTCACGGCGATGGCGGTGTAGGGTTGACGGGCTGCCCACCCCTTGGCGGCATCACCCTGCTCCAGGAGGATGTTGTCGATGCCCAGTTCTGCCAGCCGCTGCTTGGCCTGTTCGTGCAGCTTGGGGTTGATCTCCACCGAGATCACCTCCCGGGCCATTCCGGCCAGCAGAGCGGTTACATAGCCGCTGCCGGTGCCCACCTCCAACACCTTGTCCTCGGGGCCGATGGCGAGGCTCTGTATCATGCGCGCCTCGAGTTTGGGCTCCATCATCACCTCCCCTTCGCCGATGGGGAGCATCGTGTCGGTGAAGGCGAGCTTGCGGTACTGGGCGGGAACAAACGCCTCGCGCGGGGTGCGCAGCACCTGATCCAGCACCCGTTGGTCCAGCACATCCCAGGGGCGGATCTGCTGCTCGATCATGTTGTGGCGCGCTTTCTCAATGTTCATATCGGCCATGAGGGTTACCCGGTCTCAGTTGAAATACTGCCATAGAGACTAAGCATTTTCCCGCCTCCGGGCAAGCGCAAGAGGCGTGATAGGGGTATAAGGGCGGGTATGGTCTCTTGGTATGTGTGTGAGTGCTCACTTCGTTCTTGTCGCCCTGTTTGAAGGGTTGTAAGCCCACGCCTCAAAGTCTTACCTTGAAAGTCCCAGCGGCATGATATACCTTTTGAATTACCGCTGGGGGTGCCTGCCAGAGGCAGGCTGAGAGAAGACCCTTTGAACCTGATCCGGATCATTCCGGCGTAGGGAAGCTGAACGTGGTTTGTCCTTCCGGTCATAAGCGCTCGCTTTCCCTCCCCAACCGACCTGAAGAGCTATCACCATGAGCGCTATCCCTGAAGATTTCCTGCAAAAGACCTCCAAGCTGTCCGAGGAGGTGACCAAACCGTTCCCCAAGTCGCGCAAGATCTATGTCGAGGGCTCGCGCCCCGATATCCGCGTGCCGATGCGCGAGATCGCTCAGGACGATACCCTCACCTCCAAGCAGCCGGAGCAGAACCCGCCCATCTTCGTCTACGACACCTCCGGTCCCTATACCGACCCGCAGGCGGAGATCGATCTGCTGAGCGGTCTGCCCGAGCTGCGAAAGCAGTGGATCGAGGAGCGCGGCGACACCGAACTGCTCGATGGCCCCACCTCCGAGTTCGGCGCCCAACGCCAGAACGATACGCAGCTGGCTCACCTGCGCTTCGAGCATATCCGCAAGCCGCGCCGGGCCGTGGCAGGCAAGAATGTCAGCCAGATGCACTACGCCCGCCAGGGCATCATCACCCCGGAGATGGAGTTCGTCGCCATCCGCGAGAACAATAAGCTGCAGGAGATGCGTAACGACCCGCGCTACGCCAAGCTGCTGCGTCAGCATCCGGGTGAGTCCTTCGGTGCCAACATCCCCGAGACGATCACCCCCGAGTTCGTGCGCGATGAGATCGCCGCCGGTCGCGCCATTATCCCGGCCAACATCAACCACCCGGAGATGGAGCCGATGATCATCGGTCGCAACTTCCGCGTGAAGATCAACACCAACATCGGCAACTCCGCCGTCACCTCCTCCATCAGCGAGGAGGTGGAGAAGCTGGTCTGGTCCTGCCGCTGGGGCGGCGATACGTTGATGGATCTCTCCACCGGCAACAACATCCACGAGACCCGCGAATGGATCCTGCGCAACGCCCCGGTGCCCATCGGCACGGTGCCGATCTACCAGGCGCTGGAGAAGGTGAACGGCGTCGCCGAGGACCTGACCTGGGAGATCTTCCGCGACACCCTGATCGAGCAGGCCGAGCAGGGGGTCGACTACTTCACCATCCACGCCGGTGTGCGCCTGGCCTACGTGCCGCTCAGCGCCGAACGGCTTACCGGCATCGTCTCCCGCGGCGGCTCGATCATGGCCAAGTGGTGCCTGGCGCACCACAAGGAGAGCTTCCTCTACGAACACTTTGAGGATATCTGCGAGATCATGAAGGCCTACGACGTGGCCTTCTCCCTGGGTGACGGTCTGCGTCCCGGCTGTCTGGCCGATGCCAACGACGCCTCCCAGTTCGCCGAGTTGGAGACCCTCGGCGAGCTGACCCAGATCGCCTGGAAGCACGACTGCCAGGTGATGATCGAGGGCCCCGGCCACGTGCCGATGCAGAAGATCAAAGAGAACATGGATAAGGAGCTGGAGGACTGCTACGAAGCGCCGTTCTATACTCTCGGCCCCCTTACCACCGACATCTCCCCCGGCTACGACCACTTCTCCTCCGGTATCGGCGCGGCGCAGATCGGCTGGTACGGCACCGCCATGCTCTGCTACGTCACGCCGAAAGAACATTTGGGTCTGCCCAACAAGGAGGATGTGCGCGAGGGAATCATCACCTACAAGGTTGCTGCCCACGCCGCGGATCTCGCCAAGGGTTTCCCCGGTGTACAGGTACAGGACAACGCCATGTCCAAGGCCCGTTTCGAATTCCGCTGGCTGGATCAGTTCGCCCTGGCGCTGGACCCGGAGAAGGCGATGCAGTTCCACGACGAGACCCTGCCCAAAGATGCGCACAAAGTGGCCCACTTCTGCTCCATGTGCGGC
The DNA here is from genome assembly GCA_051747405.1 of Pseudomonadota bacterium. GTDB lineage: Bacteria > Pseudomonadota > Gammaproteobacteria > Thiohalomonadales > Thiohalomonadaceae > JAPHTQ01. Next base: position 3,197 of record JBNJGC010000126.1, on the reverse strand, counting down.
CCCAAGTTCTGCTCCATGAAGATCTCGCAAGAGGTCAGGGATTTTGCCGAAAAGGGCATGAACGAGATGTCCGTGAAATTCAAAGAGGCCGGCGCAGAGATTTATAAAGAGGTATAAGAGCGGGGGGACGGCCCGCCCTATTGGACGCCTTTTCGTAATTGCCACCATCCGGTGACAAGGAGAAGTATCGGTGGTGGCGAGCACGGCCCGCCTATGGGGCACCCCCGGACGTCGTTTCGCTCCCGTTACTGTTGATGACAAGATTGACGCAATGCCCTTCTCACATCGTTCATAGTCAAGATGGATAGGTTTTTGACTCAGATCAAAATAAATGGAAATTTTCTATAATATTTAACGAGTCGTCTTGACGAAAAAGAACTGATCGCTAAGGATTGTATACAGGCACTAGGATGAGCCGACGCATTAGATGAATGAGTCTCAGGCTTGTCCTTAGACTTTATTTCAGATGGAGCCTGAACATGCGTTTAAGATTAGTGAATTTCACCTTTTTACTGTTGCTTACCCCCCCCTAATGGCCGATCCTCTCGCGATAGGTGTCAGAGGACCTTATCAGGCAAACTTCTCCGGCGGCGTGCCAAGTGTTGAGATATTCTCCGATAGCTATAATCGGGATAAGTATCATACTACAGGCGCATCAATGTACGTTCAGACGGCATTAACTGAATATGACCGCTACTTTCCCGAAAGAGAATACCGCTGGCAGTTTCACTGGTTCTATCCCTCCGGTCGGCAACGCACGAACTATTTTACCTATAAACCTTCTCTGGACTGTATCGTCAATGACATCACTGATGAGGCCTACTGCGGTGTGTCGGCTACCGAAGTCGGGACCATCAAGACCTTTGAGGTGGTGACCGCAGTCGACCAGAAGTGCATCGCCGAGGAACAGGAATACCTCATGGCAGCAATGATGGACGCATCGGTCGATGTTGAGTGGTCATATAAGCCTACCCCATTCCGTGTCGGAAAACCTTCGATAGTGCTTTCCAAAGACGAAATACACCCGAAAATCCGCCCGGGGCATACGCTTAATCAGGAAGCGATCGCTGCAGGGGCGACGACAATGACCGCAACGACGCTGGATGCTTATGGGTGTGAGGAACCGATTCCGGAGGTTCGAGTGTCTGTTAAAAATGTCCTTCCGGAAGATAGCGCCGGTCATTACCACATGCAGGAGGGGAGCGAGGGAACCGGTGAGTACATGACAGTGAAAAATGGTACGCACAAAATGGAATCGGATACGGCATTTACAGCCGTTTCGGATCAAAGTGGTAAGGTAGTGGCTGAATACCAAGCAGGTTCGCTGGGTGTTGCCGAGAATGTGATGGTGACGGCGTATAACCGCACGAATAACGGATGGCCCTTTATAGACAACGAAGCGCTGCAGATAGCCTCAGCCGAGTTGGCGATCAAGGTTCCAGGACTGGTGCATCTGGACAGGGGCGAAACGACCTATACACTTCAGGGTTCAGGGAGTGAGCTTGATCTTCTGCATAACCGAAGTGCGCTCAGGCGAAACAGCCATTGGGTCACCCCTTATGTTTATACCAAAGCACAGCAATTAAGCGATGCATGGAGCATTATCGACCCGGATGGTTTGCCGCTCTGTTACAACGATGGGAGTCTTGA
>JBNJGC010000126.1:0-1447 GCA_051747405.1 Pseudomonadota bacterium | reverse complement strand
CCAGAACTCGAAGAGCACCCCGAGATCCCCTGGATCGAAGACTTTATGGTGACGGGTCTCATCGAAGGGCCTGCTTGTGAGCCTGAACAGCCGTCACCTTTGTATGCCGGTTCAAAGCGTGGCTTTGAGACCGACGACGACAATCAATTACTGACCTATCGCAAACCAACCCGCAATCGCTGGCATGCCGAACCGGGGGATGAGTTCCTGACGCTGGAGGTTGTCTACTCAGAGAGAATGGACCCGAAAAGCTTTAAGGTGACACCCGGCTGGGCCAAGCAATACTTTAATCCAAACCCGGGGGCGGAGGAGACGGTCTCCATTCCGCTTCGCTCTGGGGTTAACAAGGTAAAGCTTGAGGCCAGGACCGAGAAGGAAAAACCACAAGGAGGTGGTAGGCCTGAATTTTCCCGCAAGGATATGGACGAATTTGAGGTTAGGTTGCCCACCAAGGGAAAAGGCAGTGGAAAATGAGGGAGATACGTATTTTGTTACCGCGTGTGGTCGCGTTCATCGGTTTGTTGGGTCTGCTCAGTGCTTGCAGTGATGGCAATCCCCTCTCTGGAGAGGACGCAGAGCGTACTCCGCCGGTAATGTTTCATGGGCCATTCTCCGCTGCTGAGGTGATTACATACCCAACGGGAAGTGATCCATCGTTACTTGTCGAGTACGGCGAGGCGATCGAGCCGACACTGTTCGAAGCCACGCTCGACGATCAGAGTGTGACTACCCATTTCTACCCTGAGCCGGGTAAGAAGGAGCAAGTGAAGCTTCCGTTCGAATATGGAAAGGACAATCGACTAACGATTACCGCTGTTAATAAGGGGGGTGAACTTCCCGTGCGCAGGCAGTGGACGATACGGTTTTCCGAAGTTGGTGTCGTGCCGTTCGATAATCGCCAATCAATGTCCAGGGCAGAGATGGCGCGCCTGGATAAGTTGATGCAGATGGCCGAGGAGAAGAATATCCCGCCTCATAAACGTGGTGAGTTCCTGCGCCGGAAGGGGTTTCCGCTAGAATGATCTTGGTAGCGAGAAACCGTGGGGCGATGCCAACGTATCTGTGATACTCAAGGGCGCTGTGGGCGCTTTAGTCGCTACTTGACGGTCAGCTTAGATGACTTGTACCACACCAGTAGGCGATTGTTGGCCGGCATGGCGATATCCTCCTCCAGTGTCAGTCCCAGCGGTTCGGCGATCTGTTTGAGCCAGCTGACGTCGCGAACACCGCGGTGTTTCTCCCATGAGCGTAACCAGCGGTCGAAGCGCCGGTTGCTCTCGCTGGTGTGCTCGCCGTCGTACATGAAGGGCCCGTAGAGCAGAAACTGCCCGCTCAGTTCAAGCACACCGGCCACCCCGGCGAACATCGCCGCCACCGCCTCTTCGGGCATGATGTGGGCGGTGTTGGCGGAGAAGACCGCGTCGAACTGCCGTTCGGGCCACGGGTC
>JBNJGC010000125.1:0-7761 GCA_051747405.1 Pseudomonadota bacterium | reverse complement strand
GGATGAGGTGCGCTACACCGTGGTCGACACCAACCGCGAAAAGCGCCCCCGCAGCGGCTTCGAGACCGGTCGGGTCTACTCCGGCCTGCGCGGTGTGGTGCCGATGTGGGCCGATCACAACGGCGAGACCGTCCACACCGGCGCACTGGAGGTGGGCACGTCGTTTGAGGAGATGTTCCGCCTGCTGGACGGGCAGCTGGGTGTGGGCAGCGCCGCGCTGCTGAAGGTGCAGCATGTAGAGCGGAACATGTGGCAGAGCGCCATCGACACCCAGTTCGCCCGCCTCTACGAGGGGTGCAACTGCACCGTCGAGGCCAGCTCCCGCCCCGGCCTGGAACCCCTGCTCGACTACTACAGTGCCAATGGCGGCAACGGGGTACTGGACAGCTTCGGCAGCGACCACCTCGTGGTCGGCGGGCGGCATATCGCGGTCACCCACTGGCCGCTGTTCGACTACTACGCCCGGAGCCGCGACACGGGCGAGTCGGTCGGTGCGATTCTGATGTGGCGGGATATCAGCAAGGAGGTGGCCGTACACAACGCCTCTCTGCGGCAGAACATCATTATCGCGGTGATCAGCTTCCTCCTGCTGGAGCTGCTTCTGCTCTGGTCGGTGCGCTGGGTCACCCGCCAGCTGGAGGCGACCATCACCGAGCGCACCGTGGAGCTGGACCGGGCCAATGCCCGACTCAGCGAGCTGGCCCAGACCGACGAGCTGACCGGCCTGCACAACCGCCGCCACTTCATGGCGCTGCTCGAGGCGGAGATCAAGCGCAGCCACCGTAGCGGCCACCCGCTGACCCTGGCGATGGCCGACCTGGACCACTTCAAGCAGGTCAATGACCGCTTTGGCCACACGGTGGGCGATCATGCACTGCAAGCCGTGGCCGGTACCCTGCGCCAGGGCAGCCGCCAGTACGACATCGTGGGCCGCTACGGCGGCGAAGAGCTGACCATCGTGCTGCCGGGACTCGATCTGGAGGAGGCGCGGCGCGTGCTGGAGCGGTTGCGCCAGCAGGTGGCGGCACTGACTCTTGAGTCGGGCGAGGGCGAGCCGGTGTCGCTGACCATCAGCATGGGCGTGGCGCCGCTGCGCCCAGGCATGAACGCCGACGAGCTCATCGACCAGGCCGACAAACTGCTCTACTGCGCCAAGGAGCAGGGACGCAACCGCCTCTGCCTGCCGGCGGATGCCCCCGCTGCGGACCTGTAGGCCCAGAACTAGATAAAAGCCGTGCCGGGTAACCCTACCCAGTCACCTTCACAGGGCTTTGTGCCTTCGCCTATATGCAAGTCGGCGAGGAGCGAGAGCAGGGCGCGGTAAGCGCAGCGGTTGATTACCCGGCCCCTTAGTAGGCCAACCGCTCGATACGCAGCCCCAGCGCATGCATCTGTCCAGGCCTCAGGGTGAGCGCATTGTCCGCCGCGTTGGCCGTCTCCACGCAGAGCATACGCCGGTAACCGTCCGGCCCCAGGTCACCCATCTGCCGCGCTTTTTTCGCCCCCGGGTTCCACACCACGGTAGAGTGGCTGTTGCTTGCGCTCAGACGGATGCGCCGCTTGAGTACCGGGTCCCGGATCTCGCAGCGACCGGCGGTGTCGAGGTAGATACGATCCACTTCGCCGCTGATACGCACCGCCCCCTGCTGCCGCCGGCGCTCGAAGCCGTGCACCTTGTCCAGGTAGTCGCAGCCGTCGAGGCCGTGTACGGCCACCCGACGCACGTCGCCGACCTGAAAGTAGGTATGCAGCGCCTCGGACAGGGTGACCGACTCGTCGCCGCAGTTGGTGGTCTTGAGCACCACCTCAAGCGTAGCGCCGATGCTCAGCGTCAGCCGCGCACTCAGCGGCTGGGGGGAGAGGCGGCGCGTCTGCGGGGTGTGCGTCATAACAAACTCCAGCACGGTACGGCTGTCGCTGATGTGGTCGACGCGCAGCAGCTGCCACGGCACGGTGCGGGCAAAGCCGTGGGTGGGCAGGTCGGGATCGCCGGGGTGGGCGCCGAACCAGGGCCAGCAGATGGGAATGCCGCCACGGATCGACTTGCCGGGTCTCAGGCGCGCATCGCTGCTGAGCCAGATCACCGCCTCGTCGCCGCTCAGGTAGTCGAGTAGCTGCGCCCCCTGCAGACTCACCGCCGCGCGGGCCGCATCGTTGCTGATCTGCACCACTTCCAGCCCCTCGCCCATCTCCAGAAACTCAACCCGTCCGGGTCGCGCGAAGGCCTCTTTGAGTTTATCAAGGTTATGCATGGCTCCTCCTTAACCGATCTCCGGCAGATGCTCCAAAACATGCGGGATCTGTGACAGCACCGGTGCCCCATCCATCAGCAGGGCGATGGGCACCACCTCAAAGATCTCCCGCTGCGAGGCGCCCAGACGATTCGACTCCAGGGTGTGCAGCTCGATGTGGTGAGGCTGCTGGCGGACAATGCCTATCCCCAGCGCCACCAGCTCGCGGTGGCGCCGCTGCATCGGCCCGGTGGCCGAGGCAAAGGCGATCCACGAATCCTTCCACTCTCCCCACAGATCGATGCGTGTGGCATCGGGGCTGGCGTTCATAAAGAGCAGAATCTTGCTCACCTCGCGCAGCTCATCGGCGCCGGCCCCCAGTTGGCGGGCGGCACGGGTGTGGATGTCTATGCAGCGCTCACACCCCTTGCCCAGGGCGATGCCGAGGGTGATGAGCTCCTTGGTCTTGCGCTCCAGCAGCCCTTTTTTGGTGCTCTCCTGGGAGAGCTCCCCCAGCAGCTCCAGATACTCACCTATACCGTATTCCCGCGCACGCTTAAATGCCGCTTCCAGTCCGGACATGCCTACTCCTAAATAGTGTGATGGATTGATCCGAGCCTACCACCCCGGGGTGACCGAATCATGATGGGTCGGGTTAGGGAGAAGTTTGTGCGCGAATCGGGCAAGGATCAATGAAAACCGTCCGTGGCGGCGCGGATCATAAAACCGTCATAGAGTCATGTTATCTCTAGTGGTCTATGCGGGAAATAATGTCACTCTCAGCCGGTCCACAAGCCTCATCGGCAAGGCGCACGAGCGCAGGACTAGTCATTCTAATTCAAGCGAGTGCAACACAGTGGATGAGGTTTGTGGACCGGCCCGCAGGGAGCCCCGCTAATGAGAATAATATTATTTCCCGCATGGACCACTAGCCTATGAGCCATACCCATGAAACCGCCCCCCCCGATGGCGAGCTGGAGCGCCTGCTCAACGATCTGCTCGAACTGCGCGAGAGCATTGTGCTGCGGGCCAACCGGCGCCTGCGCCACTACCCCGAAGCAGAAGGGGGTAAGGGTGCCTGCAATCTTGGCCACTATCTGGCGCTGCGTGAAGCGGACAGGCGTCCGTTGCAGGAGCGTCTGGCCCGCCACGGTCTCTCCTCGCTGGGGCGGGGCGAACCGCATGTGTTGGGTACCATCGATGCCATCATCCGCATACTCATGGCGGCGACCGGACAGGAGGTGATGATGATGATGGCCGAATCCTGCCCCGCGCCCGGTTTCGACGAGGGGGCCGCCATGCTCGAGAGCAACAGCAACGCCCTGCTGGGTCCGGCGGGCAATGGCCGCTCCACCCGCATCATGGTGACCCTGTCGAGCGAGGCGGCGAGGGATTATGAACGCGTGCGCGATCTGCTGGTGCACGGGGCCGACTGTGTGCGCATCAACTGCGCCCACGACGAGGCGGGCAGCTGGGCGGCGATGATCGCCAACGTGCGCCGCGCCAGCGATGAGACCGGGCGCCCCTGCCGCGTGCTGATGGATCTGGCCGGCCATAAACTCCGCACCGGCCCTCTGGAGTTGGGCCCGGCGGTGCAGCACCTGAGGGTCAAGCGTGATCCGTTCGGTCAGATCGTCGAGCCGGCGCGGCTGCTGTTGCTGCCCTATGGATCGCCGTTCGAGCCTCCGGTGGGGCAGGGCGAGCAGCGGTTGCTGCTGCCCGCCGCCTGGTTGGAGCGGTTGAGTCCGGGGGGACGGCTGAGGTTTGTCGACTGCCGCGGCAAGGAGCGCTGGATCGAGCCCCTGCGTCCGCTGGAGCAGGGTGGCTGGTACGCCGAGTGCGACCGTCCCGCCTACCTCAGTAGCGAAACCCGCTTCCAGCTGGTCACCGCCGACGGGGAAGAGGCGCTGGGGCCGCTGGGTGAGGCGTGTCTACCTCGTAGCGAGCTTGCCATACGGGTGCGGCAGGGTGAGCGCTTGTGGCTGACTTCCAGCCAGCAACCGGGACGCGCCGCACAGCGTGACGGCGACGGCCAGCCTATTGCCCACGCGCAGATCGGCTGCACCCTGCCCGAAGTGCTGGAGCAGGTCAGGGTCGGCGATCCGGTCTGGATCGATGACGGCAAGGTAGGCGCCGTAGTGGAAGAGAAGAGTGATCAGGGGCTGCTGCTGCAGATCACCCACACCGCCCCCAAAGGGGCGAAGATCCGCGCCGACAAAGGACTCAACTTCCCCGATACACCACTGAATCTGCCGCCCCTGAGTGAGCGCGATCGGCGGGATCTCGACTTTATCTGCAGCCATGCCGACATGGTAGGTTTCTCCTTCGTCGAGTCGCTGTCGCAGATGCAGCGGCTGCTGGCCGAGCTGGATCGCCGTGGTGCCGGCAGTATGCCGGTGATCGCCAAGATAGAGACGCGCAAGGCGGTAAAGAACCTGCCCGAGATCCTGCTGGGTACCATCGGCGAACGCCGCCTGGGGATCATGATCGCCCGCGGCGACCTGGCGGTGGAGCTGGGCAGCGTGCGCATGGCCGAGATCCAGGAGGAGATCCTCTGGCTCTGCGAGGCGGCCCATGTGCCGGTCATCTGGGCCACTCAGGTGCTGGAGACCATCGCCAAAAAGGGGGTGCGCTCCCGCCCCGAGTTCACCGATGCGGCCATGGGCGTACGCGCAGAGTGCGTGATGCTCAACAAGGGCCCCTACATCAACAACGCCATCGAGGCGCTCGACCATGTATTGGTGAAGATGCAGGACCACCAGCACAAAAAGATCTCGCGCATGCGCGCCCTGCACCTGCACTGGTAGCGGTCCGATCACACGCCGTGCTGCGGTATACTCGTCGCTTTACCGCCAGTCGCAGGGCCACCGCTACGCATGAACCACTTTGATGCCATCATCATCGGCGCCGGCGCCGCCGGGCTGATGTGCGCCGCCGAGGCGGGCAAGCGCGACCGCCATGTGCTGGTGCTCGATCAGTCGGCCAAGGCGGGTAACAAAATCCGCATGTCCGGCGGCGGTCGCTGCAACTTCACCAACTACGATGTCGGCCCGGAACACTACCTCAGCCACAACCCCCACTTCGTCAAATCGGCCCTCAGCCGCTTCACCCAGTGGGACTTCATCGCCCTGGTCGAGCGCTACCGCATCCCCTACCACGAGCGTGACCACGGCCAACTCTTCTGCAACGACACGGCCAGAGACATCCTCGACATGCTGCTGGCCGAGTGTCGCGATGCAGGCGCCACCCTGCATCTTAAAACCACCATCGAGCGGGTCGAGTACAGTGAAAACGGTTATACGCTGCACACCTCACGCGGCGACTACCGCTGCGACTCACTGGTGATCGCCACCGGCGGCCTCTCCATCCCCAGCATGGGCTCCAGCCCATTCGGCTACCGCATCGCCGAACAGTTCGGCATCAAGGTCTGGCCCCCCTCTGCGGGGCTGGTCCCCTTCACCCTGCAACCCGAGGAGAAGACGCGCCTCGTACCACTGGCCGGCATCGCCGTCGAGGCCGTGGTAGAGACCGGCGGCTCGGCCTTTCGCGAAAATGTGCTCTTCACCCACCGCGGCCTCAGCGGCCCGGCGATCCTCCAGGCCTCCAACTACTGGCAACCGGGCGAGCCGATCATTATTGACTGGCTGCCGGGTGAATCGCTCCCCGAGCTGCTGGATCACACACGACAAACACACCCCAAGCAACAGCTGAAAACCCTGCTCAGCCACCACCTGCCGGCACGTCTGGTGGCCGAACTACTGCCGACAAACCTGCTCGAAACGCCGCTGGCGCAACTGACCAAGGCGCAGACGGAGCAGGCCGAACAGCAACTGCACCACTGGCGCATCACCCCCGCCGGAACCGAAGGCTACCGCACCGCAGAGGTAACAAGGGGAGGGGTCGACACCAACGCCATCTCCTCCAAAACCATGGAAGCGAAGGCGGTAACAGGGCTCTACTTCATCGGCGAAGTGCTCGACGTCACCGGCTGGCTAGGCGGCTACAACCTCCAGTGGGCTTGGGCATCGGGGTGGTGTGCGGGGCAGTATGTCTAGAGGCAAAGCCAGAACCGTTTTGGCAAAGACTTATTGAGAGCATTCAAGTGGGGATAGAAGCTATTCGGCTTTCGGCCAATAGCGGGCATTTGGCCACCGGTCACTGAAAGGAGGGTAAGCGATGCGAAGCGGACATACATTGGGCGAATTATGGGGTCTACCGCGCCCAACCGGCTATCGATAAGTACCGCCAAAGTGACAACGATTGCCCAGGTCATGCAAATCCGCTTTCAATCAATAAAGGCGCATGATGCGGATGTTGCTTACTTAAGCGTAAACAGCATGACGAGGCCGTCATTCCGGCATGGTTTTGGCCGGAATCCAGGTTTCCAGCGGCTCGACTCCAGCTACAAGCATGCGGGGATGACGAGGCATTTGTTTAAGTGAGTGCCGTTCGGTACTGACCCCTATAACTCGGGCAAGCGCCTCGGCGGGCGGGACAAACTCCCAACCGAGACCTGTCAGCAACGCCATTGAAGGTAGCTTGGCGCTGAATTCTTCCTGGAATTTGGGTGTTGTATATGTATCCATATTCCTACCAATAGGCAGGTTTAATAATGGGCTTTTTCCTGGTCGGGATCTTTTCCGGCAGTTGAGAGTTTGCCAGCTCTTCGTCGGTAATATGTGATCTCGTCCAATCAGCCCTGTCACTCAGACGCTGATTCGCGGGCCTCCTTGTCGTATTACCGTGCGGTTTTCGCATCGGGATCACGACCCCCAGCTTGCGCGTATCACCCAAATCCTCACGAATAGCCATCAAAGCGGGCTCGATATCCGTGTCGTTCGAAACAAACACCAACTGTTCGGCTCGCCCGGTTATGGCATCCCTATAAGCAGTCAGGGCAATATTGACATCGGTCTGCTTCTCTTCGAGCTTCCAGACATCGACGCGGTGAGCCTTATCCGGGGGCTGTTTATGGGCCAACAGCTTTGCCTTCTCCAATGAGTAGTAGCCGTGAATAATCTCTATTTGATCGGGGTAAAGTAGCTCAAGGGCACGATGGTAGCTCTGTTGGGCGGCCAATGCTTGGTTACCCTGCGAGGCAACCTTGGTTTTAATCGGGGCGGTGAAATACTTGATGGAGACCAACGCGGCATCAGGGCACTGGGCCTTGAGGATATGACCGGCAAAGAGGGTATGCAGGTCGAGCCACTTGTGGCGGCTATGCTTGAGACACCCGTAGAAGAGATTGTAGCCGTCGACATATATGATCGTCTTCATTTGCCACAACGACCGTAATTTATTGATTTACAAATGAAAAAACCGCCTTTTAGGCGGTTTTTTCGCCCCAAATGATAGTCAACTGAATGACGCCATGAGGGGTGAGTTGTGCATAGATTATGGACCTTATTGTCCGAATGGTCAATAATCATTCAGCAATTCTTGCTGAGTCGGCTGACTTCCGGTGTGGGACGCCGGGGAGGCGGCTTCTGGCGGTGAGCAGGGAAGGAGGTGGCGAAATCAAACAATAACG
>JBNJGC010000124.1:0-7763 GCA_051747405.1 Pseudomonadota bacterium | reverse complement strand
GCGGATCACCGCCGAGGCGGTGCGCTTTGTCCTGGAGGCAGAGGGGGGGCGTGATGCGCTACTGCAGATGATTGCCCTGGGAGAGGAGCTCGAACCGCAGCCGGTGGCGGAGGTGCCGACGCGGCCTGGAGACGATGAGGTTTCGACGCAGCTAGGCGATGGGGAGGTGTCGGCGCTGGAGGAGGCTCCCAAGGCGCTGGTGTACCGGCTTATCCCGTGAAGGCGCGCCACCTCCCCAATCTGATCAGCATCCTGCGTATTCTGCTGGTGATACCCATCACCGTGCTGCTGGCTCAGGGGGAGTATGGCCAGGTGCTGCTGCTGTTCGCCTTGGCGGGCATCAGCGACGGCGTGGATGGCTATCTGGCGCGGCGTTTCGGTTGGCGCAGCCGCCTGGGGGCGCTGCTCGACCCGCTGGGGGATAAAGTGCTCCTGGTCGGTGTCTACCTGGTACTCGGCTGGCAGGGGTTGTTGCCCTGGCCGGTGGTGGCTCTGGTGATGCTGCGCGATGGGGTGATCGTCGGCGGCGCGCTGGCCTATCGGCGCCTCTGCGGTGAGCTGGAGATGGCGCCGACGCGTATCAGCAAATTCAATACTGCGGCTCAGATCGTTCTGGGGCTGGTGGTGGTGGTTCAGGCGGCGGGTTACCTGCCGGCGGGCGGCGGGTTGTTGGAGGCGCTTATCTATCTGGTGGTGCTGACCACGCTCTGGAGCGGGGGCGACTACGTCTGGCAATGGGGCTGGCGGGCACACCGTTGTGGTAAAAGGGAGGAGATATGAGCGAGTCACAAAAGTGGTTCATTTTGGCAGGGATCGCCTTCGGTGGTCTGCTGCTCTACCTACTTTCGCCGGTGCTGACGCCGTTTCTGGTGGCGGCGGTGCTGGCCTATATCGGCGATCCGCTGGTAGACAGGTTGGAGTCGATGAAGCTCTCGCGGACCCTGTCGGTGGTGACGGTCTTTATTGTGCTGTCACTGGTGGTGCTGACTATGCTCTTCTATCTGGTGCCGATGCTGGAGAGGCAGTTGAGCCTGCTCGGTACCAAGTTGCCCACTTATCTCGATGCGTTGCAGCAGCGAGTGCTGCCCTCGGTGGGCGGTTATCTGGGGCTGGAGGCGGCGGATTTCGATCTGGCCTCGATCAAGGCGATGGTGCGGGAGCAGTGGAGTGGTAGTGTGCAGGGGGTGTTCAGTTTCATCTCAAGCTCCGGCATGACGCTGCTGGCGTGGGGGGCCAATCTGGCGCTCATCCCCGTGGTCACCTTCTACATGCTGCGGGATTGGGACATCATCGTGGAGCGGGTGCATGAGCTTATTCCGCGCCGCTATGAGCCCGAAGTTGTGCGCCTGGCCAGCGCCTCGGATGAGGTGTTGGGGGCGTTTCTCCGCGGGCAGGTGTCGGTGATGTTGGCGCTGGGGGTGATCTATGCCGTCGGTCTGTCCATCGTGGGCCTGGAGTTGGCGCTGCTGATCGGCATGGTGGCGGGGCTGGTGAGCTTCGTCCCCTATCTGGGCACTATCGTGGGTGTGATCATGGCGGTGGCGGCTGCAGTGATGCAGTTTCAGGAGCTTTTGCCGGTGATCTACGTCCTGATCGTTTTCGGTGTGGGGCAGATGGCCGAGGGGATGCTGCTCACGCCGCTGTTGGTGGGGGACAAGATCGGGATGCACCCGGTGGCGGTGATCTTTGCGGTGCTCGCCGGCGGTCAACTGTTCGGCTTTTTCGGTATCCTGCTGGCACTGCCGGTGGCGGCGGTGGTGATGGTTATGTTGCGTTATACCCATGAGCGCTACGTCAGCAGTAATCTCTACAACGAGGAGGAGTCCTCCTCGGCATGAGCCTGACCCACTCCGCGCAGCTGCCGCTGCGTATCGGCCTGCGCGACAGCGCCACCTTTGCCAACTTCTGGCCTGCGGATAACGCCGCTGCGTGCCACACCCTGGCCCAGCGCCAGGAGCCCTTCGTCTACCTCTGGGGCAGCAGCGGCAGCGGCAAGACCCACCTGCTGCAGGCCGCTTGTCACGCGGTCAGTGAGGCGGGCGGGACGGCTATCTATCTCCCCCTGGCCGAGTCGGCGGAGCTGCACCCGGCGATGCTCGAGGGGATGGAGCAGATGGCGCTGGTCTGTCTGGACGATCTCGACGCTGTGGCTGGCGATGCGGCCTGGGAGCAGGCGCTGTTCCACCTCTATAATCGGCTGCGTGAGAGTGGCAACCACCTCATCGCCGCCGCCTCCGCCGCTCCCGCCTCACTGGGGATCGAGCTGCCCGATCTGGTCTCACGGCTCGGCTGGGGGCCGGTCTACCAGCTGAACCTTCTGGATGATGTCGGGAAGGCCCAGGCCCTGCGCCAGCGGGCGTCCAATCGCGGCATGGTGCTTTCACCAGAGGTGGCCAACTACCTGCTCAGCCGGGCTCCCAGGGATATGCACGCGCTGTTTGCGCTGCTGGAGCGGTTGGATGAGCACTCTCTGGCGGCGCAGCGTCGACTTACCATCCCCTTTGTGCGTGAGCTGATCCGCTAGGGCGCGATCCTGCCTGTCAACACATCGCCATCCGGTTGCAGCGCAGGCGCTGACTTTTCCACGGCGGGTATGGCGTGAGGAAGTGCTCACCCCGCTTGGGGGGGCTCCGCCCTTAGCCGCGTTGCGACTTGAGCTGACGACCGCGGTGGCGGGCGTAGAGGACACTGCCGACATAGAAGCCGATGCTTAGCAGTACCTCCAGCATCGCCAGCCAGCGATCTTCCGGGGCGCCATAGATCTCCACCACCCCGTGGGTGAAGTAGAACAGGGAGAGAAAGCTGGCCCAGGCGAAGGTGTAGGGGCGCCCTTTGAGAATGCCGTGCAGCGGAAAGAGCAGCGGCAGCAGCAGAATACCCAGTACCAGCGGTATGGAGAGGACCTCCGAGGGGGAGATCACGCCGTACCAGCTTGTCAGCAGGACAATCAAGCCGAAGTAGCAGCCCGTGGCCAGCCGGTAGCTGAAGCGGATCATCCTCATACCCCGCTACCGGCCAAGGCCTTGGCCGCCAGGGCCAGACGTCTGCCCTGGGCTATGCAGAGTCGGTGCTCGGCATCACTCAGGGGGTGGCTGTTGTCGGCACCGGCGTAATGGCTGGCACCGTAGGGGGTGCCGCCAGCGTTGGTGTGGAGCAGATCGGTCTCGCTGTAGGGGATTCCGCTGATGAGCATGCCGTGGTGGAGCAGCGGCAGCATCATCGACAGCAGCGTACTCTCCTGACCACCATGGAGGCTGGAGGTGGAGGTAAAGACGGTGGCGGGTTTGCCGATGAGGCTGCCTGAGAGCCAGAGCGGACTGGTGGTGTCGAGGAAATACTTCATGGGCGCCGCCATGTTGCCAAAGCGGGTGGGACTGCCCAGTGCCAGACCGGCGCACGCCTTGAGATCCTCCGGGACCACATAGGGGGCGCCACTGGCGGGAATGCTGTCTTCGCCGGCTTCGCAAACCGTGGAGACCTCGGGGACAGTGCGCAGACGGGCCTCCATCCCCGCTATCTCCTCGACGCCTCGGGCGATGAGTTTCGCCATCTCCGCCGTCGCGCCGTGGCGGCTGTAGTAGAGGACGAGAATGCCGCCGGTTTGGGCGGATGGCCGATCTGCTGGGTTCATATGCTATTCCGTGTATCGAAGTAGTGCGTTGGGGAACATTCTACCGGCTCCCGCCGACAGGTAAATGCATTATTGATGGCTGGTGCTCTTCCCAGGGCGGTTTTGCTGTTATCTTGACACCTTGGGGGGGCGGTGATAGTTTGCCTGTACACCCCTTTCAGAGACGCCAAAGTGTCTGTAGCCACTTCATTTTTCAGCGGTTTTTCTCGCCCTCAAGGCACCCTCCTGACGCTTTTCCTGTTTTTTCTCCTCAGCGCCTGCAGTATTACCCCGCCGGTTCAGGAGATGAGTGATGCACGGCAGGCGATCCGCGCCGCGCGGGATGCCAACGCCGACCAGTTTGCACCACAGAAACTCCGCAGCGCGGAGGACTCCATGGATCTCGCCACCCGCACGCTGGAGCAGGGCGAGTTTGAGGCGGCACGGATGGCGGCCACGGTGGCCAAGGCTCTGGCGATCAAGGCGAGGGATGAGGCGGCTGCGGCGGCGAAGAAGTAGCCCGGACTTTCGGCTATACTATTTGCGTAGTGGGTCACGCTCATTGTTCTTGACAGCTTTTCAAAGCTGGTGCTAACGTGTTTAAAACTAACAACGGTTTTTCTGTTTTAACTATTTAAGAATCGACAAACGGCGGAGTCTCTCCATGAAACTGTTCAAAGGAATCAAGTTTACTGCACTTATCGCAATGGTACTGAGCCTTGCGGTGGGTTGTGCCAGCACCCCCCAGGAAGAAGAAGCCCCTGCGGATGATCCGGTGGCGACAGCCGAGGCAGCCATCGCCGATGCCAAGTCAGCCCAGGCTGAAGCCAAGGCTGCCGGTTATGCCTGGCGCGATACCGACCTGATCATCAAGGGCGCTGAAGAGGCGCTGGCCGATGGTGACACAGGGCGTGCCATTCAGCTGGCAGAGACTGCCCGCCGTCAGGCAGAGAATGCGCTGGCCCAGCAGCAGATTGAAGAGGATCGTCTGGCCGATCTGGCGGCGGACTCCGCTGCCTCCGACGATGTCGCTGATGACAGCTACACCGTTGTCTCCGGTGACAGCCTCTGGGCCATCTCCGGCAAGGGCAGTGTCTACGGCAACCCCTACCAGTGGCCGCTCATCTATAAGGCGAACCGTGACAAGATCGAGGATGCGGACCTGATCTTCCCCGGCCAGCAGTTCAGCATCGAGCGTGGTGCCAGCTCCGCCGAGATCGACGCAGCGGTTAACCATGCCAAGACCCGCGGCGAATGGTCTCTGGGTGTCGCCGAAGAGTCCGATATGGAGTACCTGAACCGCTAAATACCGGTTCATCGTAAAGCTGTTTCGAAAGGGCCCTGCGGGGCCCTTTCTTTTGTTGGCGGGAACTTTTGGCCGAAATCTAGGTCGATATCTTGATAATCTCTTTGACAGGAAAAAGCCTATGACCTCGAAAGGTGTGCTGCTCTGTGCGCTGCTGAGTCTATTGCTTACAGGGCCGCTGGTGGCGGAGCCGACAGAGCAGGTATTTACCGATCTCGACGGTCAGGAGCACCGCCTGGAGGACTTTCAGGGTAAGTGGGTCGTGGTTAACTACTGGGCAACGTGGTGTCCACCCTGTCTGGAGGAGATCCCGGAGCTGGTACAGTTCCATGAGAGTCGCAAGGACAGGGATGCGGTAGTCGTCGGTATCAGTATGGAGGAGACGCCACCGGCGGTTTTGAGCCGGTTTGTCGACGATAACCTAATCACCTATCCTGTGGTGCCGATGAGCGATGAGGCTCCGCTTGTCGGTGCCGTCCCCGGCCTGCCGACGACCTACCTGCTGGACCCGGCAGGCAGGCCGGTGGCGATGCAGGTCGGACAGGTCACGGCGGAGATGCTGGATAACTACATTAGCAATGGGGCACCTTCGCCTGTTTCGGACTAACCCACCCCCCCAGGAGGATTGATAATGAACAAAAAACTGGTACTACTCCTCGCCGGTGTACTCACTTTGATGAGCTTTGGCGCCAGCGCGGCAGAGGGGCCTCGTGACCCCTACAGCCACTTTTTCAACGACACCTTTGGCGACTTCTCTGAAGAGTTGCAGCTGGCCCGTGACGAGGGGAAGAAGGGGGTCATGCTCTTTTTTGAGATGGACGAATGCCCCTTCTGCCACTGGATGAAGCAGAATGTGCTCAACCAACCGCGGGTGCAGGAGTACTATCGGGAGAACTTTTTGCTCTTTCCGGTGGATATCGAAGGGGATGTAGAGATCGTCAACTTTGAGGGCGAGGCGATGTCGCAGAAGGATTTCTCCTTCAAAGAGCACCGTGTACGTGCCACACCGGTGATCGGTTTTTTCGACCTCGATGGTAAGATGGTCCACCGCCATACCGGCAAGACCTCCACAGTGGATGAGTTTATGCTGATGGGGCGTTTTGTTTCGGAGGGGCACTACAAAGAGACGCGCTTTACACGCTTCAAACGCGCCAACCGCGATTAAATGGTGGGCCGTTATGTCTGATTATCTCAAAGCGTTAGCACGCCCGCACCGCTGGTTTTTGCTTGCTCTGATGTTGCCCCTGGCTGGGGTGAGGGCGGAGCAGGAAGCGCCTGAGCCGCTGCCCGATCCACTGACCCTCGAGCACGCCCTCTCGCTGGTGGATGAGATGCACCCACAGCTGCTCGCGCAGCAGGCGCTGCAGGATCGGGCGCGTGCTCAGGCGCAGCAGGCGGAGTCGCAGATGGGGCTCTCGGTGACCCTGGAGGGGCGCGCCCGCTGGGTTCAACCGTCGGATGTCGCCACGGATCAGGATGTCACCGATGACCACAAGCTGAGCCTCTTTGTGCGTAAGCCGCTGTACGACTTCGGTCTCAGCGACGCCCGCCTGGAGGCGGCGCGGCAGAGTGGGCTGAGTACGGAACAGCACTACGAGATGCTGTTGCGTGAGCGCAAGGTGGCGATCATGCAGGCCTATTTCGATGTGCTGCTGGCGGATATGCAGGTCGATCGAGACAACGAAGAGTTGGCCATCACCTACATCAATCTGGACAAGCTGCAAAACCGTCAGGAGATGGGGCAGGCTTCGGATGTCGAGGTATTCGAGCTGGACAGTCAATACCAGGATGTGCGCACCCGGCTTAACCAGAATCAGAACCGTCAGCGGGCGACCCGCCAACGGCTGGCCAATCTGTTGAATCGTCCCGATATGCTGCCGTCCAATCTGCAGCGCCCTTCACTCGACTACCACAAGCGCGAACAGCCCGAGTTTGAGCCGCTGTTGGAGGCGGCCCTGGCCAATAGCCCGCGTCTCAAGGCGTTGGGGCTGGAGGTGGCCGCTGCACGCAAACAGGTGGAGGCGGCGCGCGCCAGCGGCGGCCCCCGTCTGAACGGTGAGCTGGAGGCCTCCAGCTACAGCCGGGAGCTCGGTTCCAGCGATCGCTGGCGCGCCGGGGTAAGCCTGGAGCTGCCGCTCTACACCGGTGGTCGGGTGGATGCGGCAGTGGCAGAGCAGCAGACCAAAGTGTATGAGCTCCAGGCACGGCTCGATGAGGCCCGCTACGGACTGCGACAAGAGCTGCTGGATCTGTGGCTTGAGCTGCGCAATCTCGACCTGCAGCGCCAGCGCGCCTATGCTCGGCTCGACTATCGCGAGCTCTACCTGGACCGCAGTCGTACCAACTATGAGATGGAGTTTCAGGCGGACCTGGGGGATGCCATGGTAAAGCTGAGTGAGGCGCAGATCGATCTGGCCAAGAACAACTACGATTATGCCCTGGTCTGGGAGCAGCTGCTGGCGATGACCGGCGGTGTGACGGCGCTCGACGCCGAAGACGGGGATGAGGAAGGAGCAGAGCAATGAGAATGACTGTCAAGACCGGCGCACTGTTGTGTGCGCTGCTTTCCCCCGCGGCGATGGCCGCCTGGAACGGTGTGACCGATTGGGCACAGCGCACGGAGTTGAGTACCGCCACCAGCGGTGTGGTTCAGAGTGTCTCGGTACGTCCCGGTGAGCGGGTGGCGAAGGGCGAGCGCCTGATGAGCCTGGAGCAGTCCGCGCTGCGCTCCGAGGTTTCGCGTACCCGAGCCGCGGTCAAGCATACACAGCTACTCCACGAAGAGGCCGCACGTGAGTTGGAGCGTACCGAGGAGCTCTATGCGCGCACCCTGCTGGCCGACCGCGA
>JBNJGC010000123.1:3630-7828 GCA_051747405.1 Pseudomonadota bacterium | reverse complement strand
CATCACTCCGGCCTTGAGCCGGAATCTATCGTTGAAAGGAGTGAGGGGTATCAGGATTGCACTGTGATAAAGCCTCCCAACCCATGAACCCCCGTCTCCCCTGTGAGTCCGGTGGCTAAAAACCTCTCAAAAAGGCCTGGCCGCTTACCCACCCAGACGCGACAGGCGGCGACACGCCTCCTCCAGCTCATCGTCGCGCTTGGCGTAACAGAAGCGCGCCAGGTTAAGCCCGCCGTCGTCGTGGTAGAAGGCCCGCCCCGGCACACTGGCCACGCCGGTCCGGGCCAACAGGTCGAGCACCTTCTCCCGATCATCCGCCCCCGGCAGCGCCGAGATATCGGCCATCACATAGTAGGCCCCTTGAGGTACCACAGGCTCCAGCCCGGCACTGCGCAGGGCCTGGCAAAAGCGCTCCCGCTTCACCTCGTGTTCGGCGGCGATCCGGCGATAGAACTGCGGCGGGAGCTGCAGCAGCCCCTGCGCCGCGCCACACTGCAGCGGCGCCGGCGGGCAGACATAGACCAGGTCGTTAAACTGCGCCGCTCGGGCGATCACCGCCTCCGGGGCGATGGCATAGCCCAGGCGCCAACCGGTAACGCTGAAGATCTTGGAAAAGCCGGAGAGGGTCACGGTGCGTTCGCGCAGGGACGGCAGGGTAGCAGGCGGGATATGCTCTGCCTCACCATAGACAAAGTGCTCATAGATCTCATCGGAGAAGAGCACCAGGTTATGCGCCTGACACAGCTCGGCAAGCATCTCCAGCTCCTCACGGCTAAAGACCTTGCCCGACGGATTGGAGGGGTTGCTGATCACGATGGCGCGGGTGTTGGGCTTGATCGCCGCCTCCAGCGCCTCACGCTGCAGCGACCACGCCGGCGGCTGCATGCGCACCGTATCGATCTCACAGCCGAGCGCCCGGAGTGTCGCGGCATGGTAGCCGTAGTAAGGCTCTAGCAGGATCACCGCATCACCCACATCCAGCAGCGCCTGGGCCGTGCTATAGAAGGCCCCGGTGGCGCCAAGGCTGACCATCACCTCCTCCCGTGCCACGCTCATGCCGTAGAAGCGCTGCATCTTCCCGACGATGGCATCACGCAGCTCAGCGAGCCCCTCGGCAGCGGTATAGCTGTTGACGCCTCCGTCGATAGCCGCCTTGGCACCATCGATGACCGTCTGCGGGATCGGCAGATCACACACCCCCTGCGCCATATTGATGCCCTCCAGGCGCCGACACTCGGCGGTCATAGCTCGGATCTCAGACTGAAGGATATTGCGGCTGCGGTGGCTCAGACGTAGGGACATAGGCGCTGCGGGTTTATGGGTTTGTGGAGAGAGAGTCTGCCCGCAGAGGCCCTTCGATGCAAAGGCCGATTGAGCCTTTATTGCATCCCGCCAAAGCAGTTCTTATTATCTGCCTAAACTCAAACCCGTGGCCGACCTATGTCCTTCCCTTCGCACTATCTCATCACCCCCAACGCCGAAAACAGTTCGGCCTTTCTCGCCGCCGTGGAGCGGGCACTTCAGGCAGGCACCTGCCTGCTGCAGCTCAAGGGAAAGGGGCTGGATGAGCAGAGCTACACCGCACTGGCCAGAGCGGTGATCCCACTGGCCCATGCACACGAGTGCCGTGTCCTGCTCAGCGGCGATCCGCAGCGGGTGCAGACCCTGGGGGCCGACGGCCTGCACCTGGACAGCAAGGGCCTCAGCGCAGCCACCCACCGGCCACTGCCCGAAGAGTACCTGCTGGCCGTCTCCGGTCACGACCTTGATGCCCTCAAACAGGGCGAGGCACTGGGCGCCGACTTTGCGGTACTCTCCCCGGTCCACTACACCAAGGCCCACCCGGACATCGAGCCACTGGGCTGGGAGGGTTTCGCCGGGATCGTCTCCCAGCTCTCCCTACCGGTATACGCGCTGGGTGGCGTCAGTGCCGACGACGAACCACACGCCATCGCCGCCGGCAGCCAGGGCATCGCCGGCCACAAGGGCTACTGGCCGGCCTGACTCACTCCTCCAGCAGCGCCACCTGCGCCTCACCGCTACGCCGGTCGACCAGCAGTAAGAGCTCGCAATACTCCGGCTGCACGTCGGTCGGGCTCGGATCGTCCGCGCAGCTGCACCCGGCGATGATCCCCGAGTAGAAGACCCCCGCCTTGATGCGTAACCACCGCTCATCGGCACCGCTGCTTATCACCATCAGGCGAAAAGGCTCGTCGCTGACACAGGAGCTGAGCGCCAGCCCCTGCTGCAACGGCAGAGCATCGTGGGGCAGTGCCTCCAGCTCCGCCCTGCAGCACTCGGCAAAATCATCGCGGCCCCACGCCGCCAGCGTCTGCGGCAAATGCACCACTTCAGCCCCCTCTTCAGTCGACATAATCCCCTCCTGCCCCCATCCTGCCCCCCCATCCTGCCCCTTAGTACAACTGCACCAGAGATCGCCCATGCAGAATCGGGCACTATTCCCTACACCAACATTACAGCAGATAAAGCCAAGCCGAAAACGGCTCCGACGAAGCGACTCGTTGTGGTGGTCGCCGCCGCCACGGAGCCCCCCCAAGGATACGAGAAACAGTGAGGTTACGATGAAATATCACAAGTTATCCCAATATGCCCTGTTAATTGCCGGCACACTTTACCTCGCAGGCTGCGGTGGCGGTGGCGGTAGCAGCCCCACAAACAGTGAGCCGGAAACCTCCCCGGAGCAGAGCAGTGACCCTACTCTCACCCAACAGGCGCCCGATATCGACTGGCAGTGGCTAAGACCTCAGCCGCAGGGCTACCGACTCAACGACATCGTCTGGTTCAACGACCGCTACATTGCCGTCGGCAACAACGGCGCGCTGGTCACTGACGCCGATGGGACCTGGACGAGCAGCAGCCTCACGGCCACAGGTAACTATATCGATATCGCCAGCAACGGTGACCGCCTGGTTGCCATCGAAGCGCTTCTTGGTGAACTCTCGATCAGCGACGATGGCGAGACCTGGAGTAACCTGAGTTTCGGCAGAGAATATGATGCCCCCTTCCCCAACGCCATCACCTGGGATGGCAGCCGTTTTGTCATGCTTGGAGGGGGCGGTATCGTCGATGAGTGGGTCGCCACCAGTACCGACGGCTACAGCTGGAGTGTTAGCGACACAACCATCGACCGCCACATCAATGCCCTCGCAGCCGGCAACTCCCTCTATATTGCCGCCGCCGATGGGGCTATCTACTACAGCAGTGACGGAAACAGCTGGCAACTCGGCCACGAGCAGGACGGTACCGAATTTCTGCATGTTTACCACGACAGCGCGACACAGACCTTTCTGGTCGGTGGTACCAGCGGCACACTCTTGGCCAGCAGTGACGGTAGCAATTGGGTCGATCGCTCAGCCGCTATCGACGAATCGGCAACGCTCTACGATATCCAGCCCAACGGTGACAGCCACCTCCTGTCCGGGGCTTTTGACACAGGATCCTGCGCGCTCTATAGCAGCGACGACCTGACGAACTGGACCCAAGAAGCGTGTTTCAGTGACCGCGGCCTGCTTGCACTGGCCGGCAATGGCACCGGCGGCTGGGTCGGCGTCGGCAAGGAGGGCGCCATCGTGCTACCCGACAACGGCCCCAGAAACCAGACCACCGGTTACCTGCCACATGTGCTCACCGAAGTCGCCACCAACGGCAGTATCTACCTTGCGGCGGGAATGGATGGCGCACTGTGGAAAAGTAGTGGCGCACCGGATTGGGATTGGACGCCGGTCAACAGCGGTGTCGGCAGCGACATAAGCTATCTGGAGTGGGATAGCGACAAGTCACACTGGGTTCACATGTCACAAGACCAGTTCGGCTATACCAGCTTCTACGTCTCGAGTGATGGGGAGAACTGGGCGCCCTACAAAAGCATTCTGACCGACACCGGCGCCGGCAACGATCTGGCACGACGAGGCGCAATCGAGATCACTGTTGGCGCGGGCCTGTGGGAAACCAGTGACGATCACAGCTACGATGGGCAGAGCGACAACTGGCTCAAGCATGAGACGAGTTACGAATACAATGCCGTCACCACCACCGACACTCACTATGTTGCCGTAGGCCGGTACGGCGCTGTCATCAGTGGCAACTGGTTACATGATATGACAGAGAGCCGACCGGTAACGGAGACCCTTACCGATATCACGACCGACGGCACACGATTGGTTGCTGTGGGTGATGA
>JBNJGC010000123.1:0-3530 GCA_051747405.1 Pseudomonadota bacterium | reverse complement strand
TGGCAACTGGTTACATGATATGACAGAGAGCCGACCGGTAACGGAGACCCTTACCGATATCACGACCGACGGCACACGATTGGTTGCTGTGGGTGATGATGAAACCTTCATTTGGAGTGATGATGGGGACAGTTGGAGTGAGGCCTCCGTTAACCATACTGACAGCACACTACGCTCACGAATCAGCTGGGTGGAGTGGACTGGCAGCCACTACATCGCCATGAGCCGAGATGGTATCTACAACTACCTGTGGAAAAGCGACGATGGCACTCAATGGAACCACACCAAGATACCTCACGACATTCTTGACCTTGTCTGGACAGGCCAAGAGTACCTTGCTGTGGTCCGCGCATCCGATGGCCTACAGCAGAGCGGGGCCATCCTCCTTTCGCGCTAACGACAGACTCTCCCCGCCCGCAGGGCGGGGGACAACGATCAAAGAGGTGTACTGTGTTAATCCTTCGTATCCTCGTCGCCATTCCCGGTCTGCTCATGCTGCTGGGTGGTGTGATGGCGCTCTTTATCGCCACCTTTTCACTGCTGAACAACATCACCACCCTGGCGGCGATGGAGGATGCCATCATCGAGATCCCGTCCGACCGGGTCGACGAAAAACACAATGGTGAACTGGTGGCGCTCAGCGGTACCGCCTATGCCGAGCCGGCAATCGTTGATGAGGAGCTTCATCTCGAACTGCCCGCGCTCGTCGCCGAACGGAGTGTGGAGATGTACCAGTGGAGCAGGCACTCGGAGCGTGAGTTCGATGACCGGGTGCGCTACTACTACAAAAAGCGCTGGAGCCGCTCGCTGATCGATAGCGCCCGCCACAACGCGGCCCACAAAAACCCCAAATCCATCCCGATCGAAAGCCGCTTCCGAAGTGCTGAGAGTGCATCCATCGGCCAGTTTGAGATCGCGCCCAACCTCATCGGTCGCCTCGAGACCGTTAGCGTCGTACCC
This sequence comes from Pseudomonadota bacterium, assembly GCA_051747405.1. GTDB lineage: Bacteria > Pseudomonadota > Gammaproteobacteria > Thiohalomonadales > Thiohalomonadaceae > JAPHTQ01. The sequence continues at coordinate 2,570 of JBNJGC010000123.1, read as the reverse complement.
GACAGCATCGTCCAGCAGGCGCAGCTACCGAAGCGTCTTGCCGGGATGCCCCTCCACTATCAGGGCAACGGCCTCTTCTTCCTTGGCAACAACCCGGACACGCCCCAAATCGGCGACCTGCGCATCCGCTACCGCTACACTCCGAGTGGACACACCGTCTCGGCCATGGGCAAACACTCCGGCGCACTGCTTGAGGCGTACCGTGCCGGCGGATTATTCAAGGAGAGCCTCTTTGTCATCAGCCCCGGAAAAAAGGGTGCCCAGGCCCTTACTGCCGAGTACCGCGAAAACAAAATCCGTGACATCGGCGCTGCCAACGGCATCGCGGCCATCTTCATTCTAATCGGGCTGGCTCTCACCTTCCCGTTCGCATCGGAGTGGAGAAAGCGCAGCGGTCACGACCTCCGGATCAAGCGCTACCTGGGACTGGGTACGCTGTTCATCAGCGGCGGATTTTTCACCCTTGCCAGCCTAATGGCCGGCGCCTACCTTTTTGCCGCGGGCGGCCTGATCCCTCTGGCCATCGGTTTCGCCTGGCTGCACAAACCACAAACCGGCGGGGAGGGGCGATCTCAGCCGAGCTCACGCCTGTAGTGGAGAAGATGCCCCCTCACCAGCGTCTCTCGCACCCGCTGCTGAACTGACCACTCGCTCTCACAGAGATAACCCAGCGCACTCATCGCACGGTTGAATTTGCCGTGATGGCCACGCCCCGGATCGACGATAATCACCTCCGCCCCTTCGTCAGCGTGGCGGTCGATAAAGCCGGCGAGCAGAGCGGGGTGTTCGGCCTCGTAGAGGATGTCGCTGCCGATGATGAGATCGAAGCTCTCCAGCCCTGAATCGTCATCCTCCCACGCGCCCGGGTAGAAGGGGATCGGCGGCATACCGTTCAATGCCAGATTCTCCTCAAGGAAGGTCTCTGCCAGCGGATGCATATCGGTAGAGGTGATATCGACACCGGCGCGATGCAGCACCATGCTGGCCAGGCCCAGCCCGCAACCGATCTCGAGAACCCGCTTGCCGTCGCAGGGGAAGCGGCTCATGGTCTCGGCGAGAAACACACCGGCAGGCCATACCAGGCCGAAGATGGGCCACATCGCCGGGGCAATGTTGGCCTTCTCGGCGACGCCGTCGGGGTCGTAGTACTGTTGTCGATCCAGCAGGGAGCGGACAGCATAGTCGGACTCACCGATGGTCAGTGTTTCGTATTTTACCTGATACGCTTGCATACAAACGCCTCATGTCAGGCCTGAGAATCACCGTTCAGTCAGGCATGACGCGTCCAGATAGCAGAGGCGAGAGGCTTAGCCGAAGAGGAATTTCCGGGCGTGGTAAGCACAGTGGTTCACGACGCTTACCGCTAAAGAAGTGGGCATTATACCCTGAAAAGCAGACCGGCGTTTTTCAGCGCGGCATCATCACCCGCTCGTGCGGCGGGCCGTTGAAAAAGACGCTCCAGATGATAAACACCACCAGCACGATGGCCACTACATACATCGTCCGTTCGGTTATCCGCCCGTAGCGCCTCCATCGACCCATCGACGAAAAGCTCCTCCGTGGTTACGCCCGCGCGGCCAGCCAGATGGTGTGCCGTGCGCCCTTTTTACCCGCATGGGCGCGCACCGTATGTACCGTCACCTCAAACCCGGCGGTACGCAACCGTTCGCTGAAGGTGCGGTCGGGCCCGGCCGACCAGACCGCCAATACGCCCCCGGGGCGCAGGCAATCCCACGCCGCGGCGAGCCCGGCGCGCCCATAGAGCCAGTCGTTTTCGCGCCGGGTCATGCCCTCCGGACCGTTGTCCACATCGAGCAGAACGGCATCGAAGGCGCCGCGCTCACGCTTGAGGATACGCGCGATGTCACCCTCGCGTATCGTTGTTCTCGGGTCGTTCAGCGGGTGCCTCGCATAGCCGCCAAGATAGTCACGGTTCCAACGCACCACCGCAGGCACCAGCTCCGCCACCACCACCTCGGCATCTGGGCCAAGCTCCCGCAGAGTGGCCGCCAATGTGTAACCCATACCCAGGCCACCCACCAACACACGGGCCGTGTCGCGCTCGCCAAGCGCGCCACAACCCAACTCCGCCAAGGCCTGCTCGGAGCCAAACAGGCGGCTGCTCATCAGTTCGCCCTCACCGGCGATCATGATGGTGTGCTCCTCGCCGCGCTGATAGAGCCGCAACTCACCCCCGCCGTTGGGGATCTCGGAGGTATCGATCAGTTTCCAGGGGTTCATCTAGGGGACTCGATAGAAAGGGGGATGAGAGTATACCCGATGAACACAGCGATCGTCCGCCGGGTCACTCCCCCATACAGGGCAACCGCATACTTTGTCATCGCTGGTGTAAGCCCTTGATTTACGGTCGTCTGCCGCAAGGACGCAGCAGTCGAGCCTCCAGGGAGTGATTCACGGCGTACCGTAAATCAAGGGCTTACACTAGTGGTCCATGCGGGGTGTTATGTAAATATGTGGCTGCCCTGCCCCCCATGGCATCGGCGAATAGGCTCGTAGCGGTATCCTTGGCTGAGTTAGCCACTGCCCCAGTGCTCGGTGGCGATGCCCTC
>JBNJGC010000122.1:0-7849 GCA_051747405.1 Pseudomonadota bacterium | reverse complement strand
CAGCCGGGTGGCCAGCTCCAGGCCGCCGGCGCCGCCGCCGACAATGAGTATCTGGTGTCGCTCCTGCTCCATGGGGGTGGCTGTCTACCTCGGTGTCGCGGTGGATGGGATCAACGCAGCAGCAGTACCGGTACCGCTGCGTTGCGAATGACACTGGTGGTGGTGCTGCCGACCAGGAAGCGGCGGATGACCGAGTGGCCGTAGGCGCCCATTACCAGCATGTCGATGTTGTGCTCCGAACGGTAGTCGCACAGTACGCGCTCCACCTCGCCCTGGATGATCTTGCCGCTGACCTCATGCCCTCCGTGCTCAAGGGTCTCCTTGGCCCAGGCCAGCTGTTGCCGGTGTTTATCATCGTCGTTGGCGACCATCACCACATGGCAGGGCATGCCCTTGAACAGCGGGCTGGCGGCGATCATCTCCACCCCCTTGCGGGTGGTGTCGCTACCATCGAAAGCGATCATCACCCGCTCGGGCTTGCGGAACTCGGCGGTGGTGATAAGGATGGGGCGGTGCATGGTGCGCACCACATTCTCCAGTCGGCTACCCACATGTTCGCTCAGGTGGTCATCGTGCTTGCCCATTACCAGCAGACGAATCGACTCCTCCATCTCGGCGAGGGTCTCTACCAGGTTGCCGTGACGCTGGCGGCTGGTGGGGGCCTTTACCCCATCTGCGACGGCTCGTTCGCAGGCCGCCTCCAGCATCACCTTGCCCTGCTCCAGCGCCAATTTGCCGCGCTTGGCATCCAGCTCCGCCAGCTCCTCCAGCAGCGCCTCGCGACTGCCCAGGCCGATGCTGCCGCTGAGGTTGTTCTGTTCCGGGTATTCGGTCTTCTCCAGTACGTGCAGAAACTCCAGCGGCGCCTCCAGGCGCAGGCTGGCCCAGGAGGCGTAGTCGACGACGGTGGTGGCGATCTCGGTGCCGTCGATGCAGGCGATGACATGGCTCATTGGTGTGCTCCTTCCTCGAGTGTGTGGGGTACCGTTGGGGCTGGCGCGCTAGTGCCCGCTCATCAACTTGTCGACGGCATCGGGTTTGTCGTGGACGGCGAAGCGGTCGACGATGGTGGCGCTGGCCTCGTTGAGGCCGATGAGCTCCACTTCGGTCCCCTCGCGACGGAATTTTAATACGGCCTTGTCCAGGGCTTCCACCGCGGTGATATCCCAGAAGTGGGCCTGGCAAAGGTCGATCACCACCTTGTCCACCGCCTCTTTGAAGTCGAAAAACTCCACGAACTTGTCTGCCGAGGCGAAGAAGACCTGACCGTGTACGCTATAGGTCCGGGTGGCGCCATCCTCGCTCAAGGTCGACTCGACATACTTGAACTGCGCCACTTTGTTGGCGAAGAACATCGCCGCCAGCAGTACGCCGACGAAGACGCCGTAGGCGAGGTTGTGGGTCGCCACGACCACAACCACGGTGGCCACCATGACGATGTTGGTGCTCATGGGGTGCTTCTTGAGATTGTGCAGCGACTCCCAGCTGAAGGTGCCGATGGAGACCATGATCATCACCGCCACCAGAGCGGCCATCGGGATCTGCGCCACCCACTCGCCGAGAAAGACCACCATCAATAGCAGAAAAACACCGGCGCTGAAGGCGGAGAGGCGGCCACGCCCCCCCGATTTGATGTTGATCACCGACTGGCCGATCATCGCACAGCTGGCCATGCCGCCGAGCAGGCCGGTGCCGATGTTAGCGATGCCCTGGCCCTTGCACTCGCGGTTCTTGTCGCTGTTGGTATCGGTCAGGTCATCGACGATGGTGGCGGTCATCAGCGACTCGAGCAGCCCCACCACGGCCAGTGAGAGCGAGTAGGGGAAGATGATCATCAGCGTCTCGAGGTTGAGCGGCACATCGGGCCAGAGGAAGACCGGCAGGGTATCGGGCAGCTCGCCCATGTCGCCCACGGTGCGCACATCAATGCCCAGCACCATCACCACCGCGGTGAGCAGCACAATGGTCACCAGCGGCGAGGGGATCGCTTTGGTCAGGTAGGGCAGCAGATAGATGATGCCCAAGCCCGCCGCGGTCAGGGCGTAGACGTGCCAGGTGACCCCCTCGGTGGCCGGGTTGAGCTCCGGCAGCTGGGCCATGAAGATGAGGATCGCCAGGGCGTTGACAAAACCGGTCACCACCGAGCGGGAGACAAAGCGCATCAGGGAGCCGAGCTTGAGGTAACCGGCGAGGACCTGCAGTACACCGGTCAGTAGTGTCGCCGCCAGCAGGTACTCCAGGCCGTGCTCCTTGACCAGGGTGACCATCAACAGTGCCATCGCCCCGGTGGCGGCGGAGATCATGCCGGGACGCCCGCCGGTGAAGGCGATAATCACCGCCATGGAGAAGGAGGCGTAGAGCCCCACCTTGGGATCGACCCCGGCGATGATGGAGAAGGCGATCGCCTCGGGGATCAGCGCCAGCGCGACCACGATACCGGCGAGCAGATCGCCGCGCACATTACCAAACCAGTCTCTTTGCAGGGTTCCTAACATCGTTTTATCCACTATCTGAATCGTTGCGGCTGCAGCTTTGAGCGCAGTCGTAGGGGGGAGTTGAGCAGGCGCAGCCGGGACGGTTCCGGGTGGAACAGCCGTGCTGCTGCGGCAGAACGGAGGCGCCTTGAACGGCACTCCGTAACGGAAAGTCGGTGGGCTATGGCGGCGTGGCCGTCAATACTGCTGTATAAGGCATTGTTCCGGGGGGTGCGTAAAAAAAGAGCGCGGACTTTACCACATCGGGCGGAGGATAGCATCTGCTATAGCGGCTCCTGCAGGGCAACCGCATGCTTGGTCTCCGCTGGTGTAGGCCTTGATCTACGGTCGTCTGCCGCAAGGACGCGGCAGTCGAGTCTCCAGGGAGGGGTTCACGGCGTACCGGAAATCAAGGGCCTACCCAGCTGCCCGCGGGGTGTTAGCTGAGTATGTGCTCACTCTGGCGGCTCCCGCCCCGGAGTACTCAGTGCTGTTCGAGCGTTTTCAGCAACTGCTCTGCGGTGTTTTGCAGCGCCCCCTGGGGTGGCGCCATTTTTGCGTAGACCCGCAGGCCGAAAATCCCCGTCATCAGCAGGCGTGCGCGGCCCTCGCTGTCAAAACCGGGTGGCAGGCTCCCGTCGGCCTTGGCGGTGTCGAGCAGCTCGACGAAACGCCGCTCGACGTAGCGTAAACCGTCGGCGGCGCGTCGGGTGATCTCACTCTCCTCCGGCGGTGTCTCCAGCAGTGTGTTGACCAGCAGACACCCCTTCTCCTCGGCGTCACTGTCGATCCCCGCCACCGCCCAGGATTTACTACCGCAAGCTGCTACCGCCTTTGGGTTTGTCCCCAACCCGATCGGCGTGATGGCCTCATTCCTCGCACAGACCGAGGCGTATCTGAGCCTTTCGACCATCTTTGAACGTAACTACTCGCCCCCTCCTGACGTAGCGTTCTATTCCACGGTCATTGTGGCGGCCACGGGCCGTCTATGCCTGACGAGCACTATCCATAGGGTGCGCTGAGCTTGCGAAGCGTATCATGTTCGGTCAATGACCGGAGCGTGGTATCTCCGTGCATGCAGTATGTAGGCGAACCCATCGCCGAGGCGATACGGGATGGTTTCTCGGTGCTTACCTTCTGAGGCGGCCTACAGTGGGGGCGGGCCGTGCCTGCCATCCTGCTTCACTCTGTCGTGGACTGGTCCCACACCAGGCGTAGCAACCCTGTCTCGTGCAGATGCCGTTTTACCGGACAGTCAGGGCAGCCCTCGTTGGTGGGCGGATTGGCGCAGCGGCGGCACTGACGAACCACCTTCCGGGCGCTCATCAGCTCATCGACGAGCCGCTGTGTCGCCTCGATGCGCTGCTGCAACTCAGAGGCTATGTCGTCAAACACGGCGCACACCGCCGCGCTGCCCTCTGCGCCGCTGCCGCCCGTTTCGCGCGCGGTGATCAGTGCCCGAATCGACTCCAGCGGAAAGTGGTTATCGGCCAGGGCGAGGACGGATTGAAGCTGTTCCAGATGGGCGTCGGTGTAGAGGCGGGTGCCGCCCGGCGTGCGGATCGGCGTGATCAGCCCCTCCTCTTCGTAGAAGCGGAGGGTGCGCACCGAAATACCGAGCCGCTGGGCGGCATCACCGATTTTATAACGCGCCATCGCCGCTCACATACCGACCAACTGCGTCTCATGTCCCCGCTGCGTGGCTACGCTCAGGAGCTGGGAGGCGTCGACCTGCTGCGGATTGTAGGAGACGACCAACAGATGGGGTTTGTTAAAGCGCGGTGCAATGACGCCATCGGTCTCCCGCATCGCCGTCTCTAGCGCCTGCTGTTCGTCGTGATCAAGGGAAGTGGCGATGTGGAGCATGATGTCTGTTGTGTCCATGTGGCACCTCAAATCTAACGCTAAGTGGAGATTTTAGCTTAGGTCACAAAGGAAGCAGGTGCAAGCATCGTTACAGCATGAGGCCGGTGTATGGAAAAGCGTTTCGAACTCTGTCTGGAGGTGATGAGTGAAAACACCGCCCGCGTGTTTACGATGCGAGAGCTATTGGGGTTGAGCACCGGTGAGATCTGCAGGGAGCTGGGGATTAGTGAAAGCAACTGTTGGGTGATTCTCCACCGAGCCCGCTCAAAGCTGCGGCTCTGCCTGGAGCGACAACAGGGTGAGCGCATACTTACATAACACCCCGCGTACAGCTAGTGTAAGCCCTTGATTTACGGTACGCCGTGAATCCCTCCCTGGAGGCTCGACTGCCGCGTCCTTGCGGCAGACGACCGTAAATCAAGGGCTTACACCAGCGATGACAAAGTATGCGGTTGCCCTGGGAGCGACAATGGTTCGGCAGCGAATAGATATGCTAACGTGCAAACATGCCACCAAACTCATCTCCAGGCAGCAGGACGGCCCGGTGCCACTCCACAAGCGCGTGGCGCTGCGCCTTCACCTGATGATGTGCAGCGGCTGCAGAAACTACCGGCGACAGATCCGCTTTCTCCGCCGCGCTCTGCACCGTCTTGGCGGCCAGTGAGGTTAATTGATAAGGCTCGGCGGTCGTGACCGCCGCCATGCGCTGCCACCCGGTAGGGGGCTCCAGTGAAATACACCAACCCGCTGCTGCGGTGCGACGACGATGCCAAAAAAGAATGATACGCCACTCTGGCATACCCTGACAGCGGAGGCCGTCGCTTCGCGTTTGCAGACAGATCTCCAGCACGGTCTTACCCCGGAGGAGGCGACCGCACGGCTGCACCGCCATGGGCCCAACAGGTTGGCCGAGGTGTCGGGGCGCAGCCCCTGGCAGGTCTTTACCGCGCAGTTTAAAAGCCTGCTGATCCTGGTGCTGCTGGGTGCCGCGCTGTTGGCCGGGGCCATCGGCCACCTTACCGATGCGGCGGTGATCCTGAGCGTCGTGGTACTCAACGCGCTGCTCGGCTTTCGCCAGGAGTACCGTGCCGAAAGCGCCATGGCCGCGCTGAAGGGGATGCTGGCTCCGCAGGCGGAGGTACGCCGTGAAGGAGACAGCCGTGTGCTCCCGGCAGAAGAGCTGGTGCCCGGTGACGTGGTGCTGCTGGATGCCGGAGATCGGCTCCCTGCCGACGGGCGTTTTGTCTTTACTCAGGGGGTAGAGCTGGATGAATCCTCGCTCACCGGCGAGTCGACCCCTTCGGGCAAGGATAGCGGCGTCTGTGCCCAAGAGGCGCCGCTGGCTGAGCGCAGCAACATGGGCTACATGAATACCGTCGTCACTCGCGGTCGCGCCGAGCTGGTAGTCACCACCACCGGCATGAATACGGAAATGGGGCGGCTGGCGGGGTTGCTCGGCGACGAGGAGGAGGCAGCGACGCCACTCCAGCGTCAGCTCGATATCCTGGGTCGGCGTCTCGCCGCCATCGCCGGGGGCGTGGTGGGGCTCATCTTTCTTGCCGGCGTGCTGCGTGGTGAGCCGTTGGTGAGCATCATCCTCACCTCCATCGCCCTGGCCGTCGCCGCCATTCCCGAGGGCTTGCCCGCTGTGGTCACCATCACCCTGGCGCTGGGGATGCACCGCATGGCCGGTCGCCATGCCGTGGTCAAACGGCTGGCGGCGGTGGAGACCCTGGGCTGCACCACCGTTATCTGCTCCGATAAGACCGGAACACTCACTCTCAACCAGATGACCGTGCGCCGGCTTTGGGCGGTGGACACCCCTTTCACCGTCAGCGGCGAGGGCTATGGTGCGGAGGGGACCATCCGCGCCGAAGGGGGCGGTAAAGAGGTTGAACTGTCCCCCCTGCTGGAGGCGGCAGCACTCTGCAATGATAGCCATCTGCGTGCCGGAAAGGTGATCGGCGACCCCACCGAGGGGGCATTGCTGGCGCTGGCGCAGAAGGGGGGTGTGGCGCCGGAGTCGCTGCGCCGGCGCACACCGCGCATCGCCGAGATCCCGTTCGACTCCTCCCACAAGTTGATGGCGACCTTCCACCACGACGGCGACCGTGTTCGGGTCACTATCAAGGGCGCCCCCGATGTTTTGCTTGAACGCTGTACACACCGCTTAGGGGCTGAGGGTGGGAACCTGCCGCTGGATGAGGAGGCGAAGGCGCGCCTGTGGGCGAATAGTGAGGCCCTTGCCGAGGAGGGGCTGCGGGTACTGGCGCTGGCCTGTACCACACTACCCGCCGGAGAGTTCGATCCGGAGGGCGAATTGTGGCCATATCTGGAGGGGCTGACCCTGCTGGGCTTGACCGGACTGCAGGACCCGCCCCGGGTAGAGGCGCGAGAGGCGATCGCCCTGTGCCGGCGCGCCGGGATCGCGGTCAAGATGATCACCGGCGATCACAAGGCCACCGCCGGTGCCATCGCCCGTGACCTGGGACTGGTGGGCGAGACCCTGACCGGCGCAGAGCTGGACTATCTGGACGATGACGAACTGGCAACACACCTGGATAAGACCGTGGTGTTTGCCCGTGTTGCGCCGGAACATAAGGTGCGTCTGGTCAGGGCGCTCCGGCGCAGCGGCCACGTGGTGGCAATGACCGGCGATGGCGTCAACGACGCCCCCGCCCTGAAGCGCGCTGACATTGGCGTCGCCATGGGGATCACCGGCACCGACGTGACCCGGGAGGCGGCCACCATGGTGCTCACCGACGACAACTTCGCCACCATCGTGCGAGCCGTGGAGGAGGGGCGGGCCATCTACGACAATATCGTCAAGTTCGTGCGCTTTCAGCTCTCCACCAATATCGGCGCCATCCTTACCGTCACCTTCGCCCCCCTGCTGGGTATGCCGCTGCCGTTCAACGCCATCCAACTGCTCTGGATCAACATCATCATGGACGGCCCACCGGCCATGGCCCTGGGACTCGATCCGGCCCGTCCCGGGATCATGGACCAGCCACCGCGAGACCCGCAGGCGCACATCATGACTCTGCCGAGACTCGCTAAACTGCTCTTCTACGGCACCATTATGGCGGTCGGTACCCTCGGAGTACTCTACTACGGCCTGCAAAAACTGCCCGAAGCGCAAGCGCTCACCTTGGCCTTCACCACCTTCGTGCTGTTTCAATTCTTCAACGCCATGAATGCCCGCACCGGCGAAGAGACGGTATTCACCCGCTACCTGTTCAGTAACAGCAAGCTGTGGCTCTCACTGGCCGCCATGCTGGGGCTGCAGGTGCTCGCCGTCCACTGGGGCCCGGCGCAGCAGTTGGTGCATACCACCGACATCGCGCCCGCGGAGTGGTTGCTCGCCTTCGCCGTCGCCGCCTCGGTGCTGCTGCTCAATGAGCTACGCAAAATATTGGCACGTTGAGAGGCGGTGGCATCGGCGAGTGCGGTGAGCCTGCGAACCGCACCGGGGGGAGACGAAAAAGCCCGACGTTAAGCCGGGCTCT
>JBNJGC010000121.1:4844-7867 GCA_051747405.1 Pseudomonadota bacterium | reverse complement strand
TCGGGATAGACCTCGAGCACTTCCTGGATGAGCGCCTCGGTCTCTTCACGAGTCATCGTCGTCATTGTCTTAACTCCTGTTATCGCCACCTAATCCGGTGGACGTTGAAGTTGAATCTCTTAACCGCAGAGGCGCAAAGGGCGCGAAGTGACAAAATCAACATAAACGCTTGACTGGGCTAAATTCCCCCATTAACAGCTCAAGACATTCGTCTCTTCGATGGTTAAACAGTTATTTACCTTTACGCGCTCTGCGTCTTTGCGGTGAAATGTGGTTTTTAAGCGGTGGCTTCTGCAGCCAGCTCCTCGGCGGTTTTACCGACGATGGTCTCGTCTTCCTCTTCAAGGATGCCAAACTCCATCAGCAGATCTTCGAGCTCGTCCATGCTGGCAGGTGTCGGGATAACGAAGTTATCGTTCTCAATCACCTTCTTGGCCAGAGTGCGATACTCATCCGCCTGCTTGTGCTTGGGGTTATACTCAATGACGGTCATGCGGCGGATCTCAGCATGCTGCACTTCATTGTCACGAGGAACGAAATGGATCATAGTGGTACCCAGCTTGGCGGCGAGGGCCTCAATGAGCTCGTCCTCACGGTCTGTGTTTCGGCTGTTGCAGATAAGACCCGCCAGGCGAACACCACCGGAGTTGGCATACTTCACGATACCTTTGGCGATATTGTTGGCTGCATACATGGCCATCATCTCACCGGAAACCACGATGTAGATCTCCTGGGCCTTGTTTTCGCGGATGGGCATAGCGAATCCACCGCAGACAACGTCACCCAACACGTCGTAGAATACGAAGTCGAGCTCTTCGTCGTAGGCGCCCTCCTCTTCCAGGAAGTTGATAGCGGTGATTACACCGCGACCGGCGCAGCCGACGCCCGGCTCAGGGCCGCCGGACTCGACACACTTTACGTCGCCGAAGCCCACAGACATGACATCTTCCAGCTCCAGATCCTCGACTGAGCCGGCCTCGGCGGCCAGGTGCATAACAGTGGTCTGGGCCTTGGAGTGAAGGATCAGACGAGTGGAGTCGGCTTTGGGGTCACAACCGACGATCATTACTTTTTTGCCGGCCTCGGCGAGTGCCGCGACCAGGTTCTGGGTAGTGGTGGACTTGCCGATGCCACCTTTGCCGTAAATCGCTGCTTGACGTAAAGACATGGTATTTTCTCCTTGCGTTGCGATGGTTTGGACCGATGTCACCAAGTTATGAGCAGGGAACATGCCAAGGCCGAGAAAAGCCACTAAGTAACTGTTATTATTGTTCTTATTTTAATATCAACGGAGGCGGCGTAGGGTTTGATCTACGACAAACCCGCAGTAGCTGTATGGATAACGACAAACACGGCACAGATCACAGCAGGGGCGGGCCAACGCTGCCTCGATCCGCCTCACAGCCGCTCAACAGGAGCAATCTTCCGGCGGTGATACTGGGTAGCCTGACCTTTCAGCGCCATCCGACGCCGCTCACCATCGATGGCGTGGAGGCGTTGCATCGGGGTTTGCTAAAACGCCTCGACTGCATTACCGATCCCGGCAACCGCGCGCAACAGTTTATCGACTACATGACGGTACACTTTCGCCTGCACGCGCCAGACGAGGCGGGCCTGAGCAGTGACAGCAGGCTCAATCGCAGCAAGGCCGACTACCAACGCCTGCTGCGAGGGTGGGCATTCGATGCAGAAAGTCGTGATGCAGCCGTTATAAAAGGGTGGGTGGAGTCACGTTTTGGGCTTGTTCCGCGGTTTCACCACGTCCCGATCCTTTCCGTCAACGATCGCAGCTACCAGCAGTATCAACACGAATACGCTGAGGGGATATACAACACCAACTCGCTTGAAGCGCAGCTGGATCTGCTCTACACCTATTGCCAATATGAACTAAAGTGTCAGTTCCCCGAACAAACACACTTCACCCTCTACCGTGGCAGCAACGACATCGAGAAGATTCGACTGAAGGAGGGCCGGACCAAGGGGCTAGTGCCTCTGCTACTGAACAATCTCAACTCCTTCAGCAGCGACATGGAACGCGCCTCGGAGTTCGGCGACGAGGTGTTCGCTATCGAGGTACCCCTGGGCAAGATCCTCTTCTACTCCGAGCTTCTGCCCAACTACCTCAAGGCGGAAAACGAATACATCGTCCTCGGCGGCGTCTATGAATGCCGGCGGGTTGTGTGACAAAAACCTCAACGCAAAGGCGCAAAGAAAATGAAGCGACAGTTATGTAGAAGTGTTTTCGCATAGTATTCGCTTTGCTCTTCTTTGCGGCCTTTGCGCCTTTGCGTTAAAAGCTTTTCCCCTGTCGCTTTTACGACAATGCGTCGCAACACCCCCTGCGACAACTCATAAAATCAATACCTTACACATCGGCCCGATAATTGCTCTACTCCTTTTACATTCACCACCAATAAAGTGAGCAGCACCATGGAGCAGCAACTTTTCGATACGATTAAAGCCGGACTGAGCGACGGTAGCATTATTCCCTATCTGGGGCACCAGGCACTGACCGGTTCGGTCAATGTGGAGAACGGCGAGCCGATCCCCGCCGACAGTGACAGTCTGATCCTGGCGATGAATAACGGTCGTCCCATGGCGCCGAAGCTTATGTATGAATTTCCGCGCGCGGCCATGAACCTCGAACTGAAGCGCGGGCGCAGCTTTGTCACCCGGTTCATGAATAAACTCTACGGCGAGACTACATGGACCCGTGCTCCGCTGCATGACTGGATTCGCTCCATCAAACCGGCCTGTGTCATCGACATTAACCGCGATCTTCAGCTGCAGCAGAGCTACAGTGACACACCGCACAATCTGATGATCGGTATCGCACGCATCGGCGGAACTGACTTCCGCTACAAACTCTACTACTACGACGGCAGCTGCTATAGCGAGATCAGCAACGAGCAGACCGACCCTACCCTGCCGCTACTGCTAAAACCGATGGGCTCACCCCAGCCCGAGGCCAACTATATCGCCTCCGACGCCGACTACGTCGATTACATTACCGAACTGATGGG
>JBNJGC010000121.1:0-4744 GCA_051747405.1 Pseudomonadota bacterium | reverse complement strand
ATCGCCCCGGTGGTATCCGCATCCCCACCCCTGTTGACCACATCAACCAGGCAACCTTCAAAGGTGTCGGTATCGAAAAAGGCCTGAAAGGTGGCCCGTAGCGTATGCACGATATAACCACTGGGGTTTTCTTCTCGCCGGTGTCCACGGAAGGCAAACGCCGGATACTGAGAAACCAGGCTGTTTACCGGCCCCCTGAGCATGTCGCGATGCGTAGCCCCCGCCAGCGCCTGCTGCACCATTTTCACCACACAGTAAGTGCCGGCATCGGACAAGGGGTTATGGTGGGTGATGTGGGCCTGTGCCTGCACCGCCCTCATCACTTCAACGTCACTGCGACCGAGTGTAGACAGGGCAATAGGGAGTGTACGCATACAGGCCCCATTACCGGCATCATGCTCGTTGGGTGAAACCTCCGTCTCGCCGGTGCGGCGAAAATGGAGTATCCCCCTCCGCACGGTATGACCGATATCCACCGGCTTGTCTCTCATCCACCGGTCAAAATGTTCCGCGATGACGTGTGGCACAACCCCTCCCTGAGAGATGAGAGCCGAGCCGAGGGCAAGACTCATCGTCGTATCATCGGTTACGAGCCCGGGCCTCAATCGCAGCCATCCGCCACCACAAATCTCATCATGGAGACCATATTGATGGGCGATCTCATTCGGGGTCATGAACTCCACGGTGGCACCCAGGGCATCCCCAAGGGCAAGCCCCAGATAGGCAGCGGTGGCACGCTCTTCAAGTTCCTGTCTCATCAGCGGCAGTTTTTCCGGCGAGGAGGCCCTATTCCGGGCCAAAGCACTCGGCGTAGTCTTCGCAGACCTGGCAGGAGGGTGCACGGCATGTATAGATCCCCTCTTTCGCACAAAGCTGCTTATAGAAAAACTTCTTCCACTTCATATCGTGCACATTCTTATCGGCAAGGGGGCTAAAGGCGCTGCGAATGAGCGCTGTAAGATCTTTGCGCGACCAGAGGCCGAGATCTTGCCACAGGTGGTTGCCCCCCATGCAGCCGGCAATCAGGATATCGGCAAGCCAGCCGTCGACCGGCGTCGCCACGTCGGAGTGGCTGAGAAAAAGTTCGCGTAACTCATCGTGCTCATCACCACGCCCGGCATCCAGCCTCTTGCCGTAGTGTCCGAACTGATTGATAGCAACATCGGGAAAGTAGTGGCTCATTATGCTGCCGAACTGAACAGTACCAAGCCCCAGGTAACGTGGCATATCACCCAGTCCGGCAACCTGTGAGGCCAGCATTCGAGCCAGTAGATCACCCGTTTCCTTCCGCACACAGTTCTCCATCAACCAGTCGTAGGTCGACAGGCGCAACTGATCACGGACCTTACCCTGAGCATCTCTCAGCGCCATCATAACCTCTACTCCTAAGGGTGTCCGCACGGGCCGGTGCCGGCACGTGGGCACGTTTCCAATGAAGCGGCGTCGGAATGGCTCCACTCAAGTGCCAGTGCCCGACTTATCGTCTGCAGTTCAAAACCGACCAAGCGCTGAGCCCCGATCGCCATCAATGGTCGTCGGATCAGCAACGGATCATCCAGCATCATTCGGTAGGCGCTATCCTCGTCAAGGTTATCAGGGTCGACCTGCCCACTGGTGATTTGTGGTGCGCTGCGGTTAAATCTCTCCGCTACCGACATATCACCGAAAAATGCCTCGAGTCGCTCCCGAGTCCACGGCTCGGCAAGAAGGTTGCGTGCCTCAACCCTATAACCAGCCTGGGTCAAAAACGCTTTCTGTTTGGTGTTGTTAATGCACCCCGGCTTTTCGTAGAAGCGGATAACACTCATCATTCGGCACGACTCGCTAGGGATTGCTTCCAGGCGGCGTCCAGTAACGCGCTGTGGCGTGACCAGATACGATCCGGAAAACGCGAGGGGTTAGGCCACGCGCCGGAGAAAATCGCCACGGTGTGTAGCCGCAACCATTTGACCGGTTCGGCAGTGAACGAAACCTGCTTGGGGAATGGGACGACATTACCTGCAATAACAGCCATGACACGCCTCTCACACAGTTGCGTACCGCTCGGCATACTCCCTGAGCCGCGCCACAGGTATGGCGGTCAGCGAGCCGAGTGGGTTCATCGGGGTACCGTCAGCTTCCAGTATCGCCTCTTCAATCGGACAGATACTGGCGCATTGTGCGTCAGCATAATCGCCTTCGCATTCGGTACATTTTTTTGCATCGATCAGGAAGTGGGGTTTAGCCTCATAGATCGCCTCACTGGGGCAGACCTCCATACAGGCAAAACAGTTCACGCAGTTGTCGACGATTTTAAGTGCCATGTGCCTCTCCGGTGCTTACGCCACGCTGACGCCTGT
Source organism: Pseudomonadota bacterium (assembly GCA_051747405.1). Taxonomy (GTDB): domain Bacteria; phylum Pseudomonadota; class Gammaproteobacteria; order Thiohalomonadales; family Thiohalomonadaceae; genus JAPHTQ01. Next base: position 2,405 of record JBNJGC010000121.1, on the reverse strand, counting down.
GTTATCCAGCAGCGCCAACTTGCCGCTGTTCAACATCTGCTGGTACGTCTTGGCCACAGACACCTCGATGGGCTCCATGGCGAATTCACTGACCGGCTGTATCCCTGCAGCCTCCAGCGCCTCATAGGGGGGCAGACCGATGCGTGCGCTGAGCACCACTTCGCACCCCTCCAGCGCCTTGATCACCCGTTCAAGAGTGGTCGCCTCGTCGTTACAGGTATCCTGGCCGATGCAGTACTGATCGACCCTGCGCGGTCCAATAAAGCGAATACCGTCGTCGGAGGCCTCATAGACGAGGAACTCGGTAGCATGACCAAAATGCTGATTGATGATCCCGCCACCTTTCGTCGCCACGGCCATTAACACTGGGCGCCCCGCCGTTGTCATCGGTCTTTTTAGGTTGTCGAGGGAGATGGTGACCGTACCCTCGGCGTTAACCTGTTTACCCTTGATCTCACTCTCTATGGCCGCATGAACCTGAGCGCGCCTCTTCATCGCCTCTTCATAATCGATCTCCATTTTTTCGATCTTTTCGAGGGTGAACTCAGCACCTCTGTCTTCACCCAGAAGGCCTACCGCGTCGGCACGACACTGTCGGCAGTGGCGCATCATATTCATATCGCCGGCACAGGCATCCTGAAGCGCCTGAAGCTCCTTGGCGTCGGGGCTGCGCTGGCCCATGATACCGAAGTGGGTTCCATGCTCCTCCTCGGCAATCAGCGGCATGACATTGTGTAGGAAGGCACCTTTTTCCTTGACGATCCGACTCACATCCTTGAGGTGTTCATCATTAATCCCCGGGATCATGACCGAGTTGACCTTGACCAGCACACCTCGCTCAACCAACATCTCCAGTCCCTTCTGCTGCTGTTCGATGAGGATCTGCGCGGCCTTTTCACCGCGGATACGGCGGTTGTTCCAGAAGATCCAGGGATAGATCCGGGCACCAACACGGGGATCGACGCAGTTTATCGTAATCGTCACATGGTCGATGTTGTGCTCGCAGAGTTCATCCACCACGTTGGGTAGGTTCAGGCCGTTGGTGGAGACGCAGAGCTTGATATCCGGCGCCTGCCGGGAGAGCTGGCGAAAGGTCTCCAGGGTACGTTCTGGCTGGGCCAGCGGATCACCGGGCCCGGCTATACCAAGCACACTCATTTGCGGGATGTTGGCGGCTACGGCGAGGGTCTTCTTCACCGCCTGGTCGGGGGTCAGTAGTTCGGAGACGACACCGGGACGGGATTCGTTGGCGCAGTCGTATTTGCGGTTGCAGTAGTTACACTGAATATTGCACGCGGGGGCGACTGCAACATGCATTCGGGCAAAATAGTGGTGTGCCTGTTCCGAATAACAGGGGTGATTGTAGACCTTCTCCCTAATCGCTTCGGGCAGGTGACCGAGTTGATCCTCACTGCCACCGCAGCCTGATGCAGAGCACCCCTTCTGCACCTGTCCCATTGATGAACCCTCCAATGCCTTGAGATCCATATTACCCCTCCGCGTTTGCCCACCATGCCCTATGCAAGGTTGTGCACATCAGTTAATGATCAAAAAGCAAAACCCATGCCCTGAAGGATATCCTATAAACTCATCAACTTACGGCAACACTTCCGATCTGTTGTGGTAAAGGCGACAGAGCAAATACGACAATTTTGTCCCCTTGCACACCTGACGCCGAGAGCTTGCAGGGGGCCGCCTGCAATGCACCATGGCACATGCGGCGGAACAATCCAGGCTCATATCCGGCGGACTTTGATGTTGAGAGTCTGTATGCGGTAGGCGATCTGTCTCGGTGTCATATCGAGCAGCCGTGCCGCCTTGGCCTGTACCCACCCCGCCTGCTCCAGCGCAGCGATGACCCGCTCTCGCTCGTCCATTTTCGGGTCGTTGAGATCGACGGCCCCCTCAGGGTCGCTCTTTATGGCGGGGGTCGGGCTTATCACCGTTTCGTCAATACCACTGAGACTGACAGCATCACGGTCTATGTTTCCGTCCTCGCTCATAATGGCAGCCCGCTCAAGGGTATTCTCCAATTCACGCACATTGCCCGGCCAGTCGTGGCGCATTAGAAGCCGCAGTGCACTCTCGGTGATGGCAAGCTCTCGCCCCTGCTGGCGCGCGATCTTCTGTACCAAAAAGTCGGCCAGTGCCGGGATATCCTCCTTGCGCTCACGCAAGGGTGGGTTATAAATCGGCATCACGTTCAGGCGGTAGTAGAGATCTTCTCTGAAACTTCCCTGTTCAACCTCTGACTCCAAATCTTTGTTGGTGGCTGCGGTCACCCGAACATCGACCTTCATGGTCTTGTTGCTACCAATGCGCTCAAACTCCCCCTCCTGCAACACGCGCAGGAGTTTTGCCTGGAAGGCGGGGCTAATCTCACCAATCTCGTCGAGAAAAATCGT
>JBNJGC010000120.1:0-8047 GCA_051747405.1 Pseudomonadota bacterium | reverse complement strand
CAAGCTCGAGTCCCATCATGCCTGCCGAGCCTTTCACCACCACGCCTCACTACGCCTGTCGGCAAACCCAGGCACTGTACGGCGTGACCGTCTGGCCGAACGCCTCTACATGCTTGGCTACACCCCGCATGAGATTGCCGACGTACTGGCTGGGCTCATCCCCATGTACGCCCTGCAAAGGGCCAGGCGTATGCAGGCACTGGGCTACTCTCATACTGATATCGAACACTACCTCTCACGCCACTCTGCCGCCCCAGTACCCGCAGCGGACAACACAACCGCTGGCAACATACCCGCCACACCGCAACACACCTCCGCCGCCAGCCCCCGCACCAGTGAGCGCCAACGCATCGAGCAGTTCATTCTGCACAACGCCAGACGCTACCGGGTCGACGCCTCGCTCATCCGTGCCGTGATCAGCCACGAATCCTCATGGCGTACAGACGCCCGCTCCCATGCAGGTGCGGTAGGCCTGATGCAGTTAATGCCGGCCACGGCGAGGATGCTGGGTGTCGACCCCAGCGACCCGGAGCAGAATATCGAGGGCGGTGTGCGTTATCTGGCCGGCCTGCTGGAGATGTTCGACGGCGACACGGAGGCCGCGCTGGTGGCGTACAACGCCGGACCGACCCACGCGCGCAAATGGCGCAGGGGGGAGACCGCACTCTACGGGGAGACCCGCACATACCTGCAACGGGTCATGGAGAGCCACTCCCGCTACACCTCCTGAGTCTCACCGATGGCGAGACCGATCACGTTTTCCAGGTCATCGCAGGGAGAGGAGCAGCTCTGGCTCGGCAACTTATTGGTGGGCTCGGTCAACCTGGAGCCGAAGGAAGTGGGTGGCGCAGGAGATACACGGGTCGTAGTTGCGGATCACCTGCTCACCGTGGAGGCGCAGTTCGTCGTCACTGCGATCGAGGCCGGCCCGCTCCAAAGAGAGTTTCAGATCCTCCTCGATGCGGGCCTGGTTCTGGCTGGTGGGGGGGGTGATGGTGGCCTGCACCACGTTGCCGGCATCGTCCAGCTCATAGCGGTGCCAGAGGATCCCGCGCGGCGCCTCGGTGCAGCCGTAGCCGACACCCGCTTTGGGGCTCACCTCAGCGTAGGGGCTATCGGTGGGTTGGTAACCCTCCAGCAACCGGATCGCCTCCAGTAGTGTGAAGTGGATCTCCGCGGCGCGGGCCAGAGCGCTGTGGAACATATTGCGGCTGGGGAAGGAGACACCGGTCTTTGCCAGCGCCTCGTGGGTCGCCTCGGGCAGTTGGTCGTAGTTGAGATTGACCCGCGCCAGCGGGCCGACCAGGTAGGGGATACCCTCATCGCCCTCCTTATAGCCGGCGGGGAAGTAGCGACCGTGCAGCGCGGTGGAGTGGGCGACGTGGCGCTCACGAAAGTGGTTGTGGAACTCGCTGATGGGGATATCCAGGCCATCGCTGCCGATGAGGCGCCCCTTGTTGAAGGGGTACTCATCCGGGTGGTGCAGGGCGACGCTGACGAACTCCTGCGCATCGTCGGGCATATCGAGGCTGCCGATCCAGGCGATCAGCGCCTCGGCATCGGGCAGCGCCTCGCGACACTCCTGCAGCAGGGCGTCCATGGTCGCCTTCTCCGGAGCGTGATAGAAACCGCCAATGCGTACGCCCACCGGGTGTACCGAGCGACCGCCCAAAGTGCGCAGGATCTTGTTGCCCAGGGCCTGTAGTTTAAGGCCGCGTTTGACCTCGGCGGGGTATTTTCCCGCCATCTCGATGGCGCTGTTGTAGCCGAGAAAATCGGGCGCGGCCAGCAGATGGATGTGCAGGGCGTGAGATTCGAGCCACTCACCGCAGTAGAACAGGCGGCGCATCGCTCGTACCCAGGGGCCGGGCTTGGCCTCGAAGATCGACTCAATGGCGTGGCTGGCGCTCATTTGATAGGCCACCGGGCAGATACCGCAGATGCGGGCGACGATATCGGGCACCTCTTTGTAGCTGCGACCCTCAAGAAACTTCTCGAACAGCCGCGGCGGCTCGAAGATACGCAGCTGTAGCTTGTCGATACGGCCATCGCGGATCTCGAGGTCCAGCGCCCCCTCCCCCTCGACGCGGGTGAGCACCGGTACGTTGATGGAGATATCCTTGCGCTCGCTCATTGGTGATTCCCCTGCCACTTTCTCCCCTCGGCACTGAATGCCGGGGCATGACTATTGATAAAGAGAAAACGCCGCGCGATCTCATCGGGCTGCAGCCCCAACCCCTCGAAGCGGTTGGCCAGCGCGGCGGTGTTGGGCCGGTCCGAGGGGCCGTAGCAGGCGTAGCAGTCACGCCCGACACTGGGGCAGATGGCGCCGCAACCGGTGCGCGTGACCGGGCCCAGACAGGGCTCACCCTTGGTGACCATGACGCAGACGTTCTGTTGGCGCTTGCACTCCAGGCAGACCTTGTCGTGCTCCTCCTCGGGCAGCACCCCGAACAGCAGCGAGCGCACCGCACCCAGCACCTGCCGACCGTTGACCGGACAGCCCCACAGCTCGAGATCCACCTTGATATGCTCGGCGATGGGGGTGGAGTCGGCGAGCAACGAGATCGCCTCAGGCTGGGCGTAGACCCCCTCGATCCACGCATTGTGGTCGTGCATATTGCGCAGCGCCTGCAACCCGCCCGAGGTGGCGCAGGCACCAATCGTCACTACCAGGCGGCTGTTCCGGCGAATCATCGCCACCCGCTCCAACTCCTGCGGCGTAGAGACGCTGCCTTCGATAAAGGCGACATCCACCTCGGCCTCTTCATCGCAATAGCCCGCCTCGGCAAAGTGGACGATATCCACCAGCGTAGAGAGCGTGACCAGGTCCTCACCGGCGTTGAGAAATGCCAGCTGACAACCGTCGCAGGAGGAGAATTTGTGGACTGAGACTTTTGGTTTCATTGCTCTAACCTGTGAGGTTGTTTGGCCCGGGGGGGGGATTGGTTTTGATCCCCTCTCCCCCTCCCTGGGCGGTATGTTCCCGACACGACCAACCGACTACATCCATGTAGCCGTCTCCCGGGGGGGGGAGGGGGTCCTTCGTTTGGCGTGGTGATGACTATTGCCACCGCGTCATCCTTACCCTCTCCCTCAGGGAGAGGGTCGGTGTGAGGTGATCTTTCCATCAACCCTTACCGCCGCGCCTTCCTTCCCCCTCTCCCCCCGGGAGAGGGCCGGGGAGAGGGGAGCTTTTCATCAACCTCGTCAAAATCATCTCCAGCACGCTGTCTGTCTGTTTGAGTATGTCATGATTCCAGAAACGCATTACTGTATAGCCCATACTTTCCAGTTTTTGCGTCCGGTGCCGATCGTAGACCTCCTGCTCACCATGCTGCCCCCCATCCGCTTCGATGATGAGTTTGGCTCCCAGGCAGACAAAATCCACAATGTAAGGCTCGATGACCACCTGTCTGCGAAATTTGTAACCGTTAAGTCTGCCACCACGGAGATGTCGCCAGAGTATCCGCTCCGCATCGGTCGCATGCGTGCGCATTGCTTTAGCACGTTGGAGAAGATTGTTTGCTCCCCTCTCCCCGTCCCTCTCCCGGGGGGAGAGGGGGCCCTTCGTTTGACGCATTCTGCTGTCCATGGCGTTGACCTTCCTGTTTATCGCTGTAACTGTTAAACCCGCTTACACCATTGCAACCTTGCTGGCTCTCCAAGCCATCCCCTCTCCCCCCGGGAGACGGCTACATGGATGTAGTCGGTTGGCCGTGTCGGGAACATACGGCCCAGGACCGGGGTGAGGGGAGCTTTTCATCAACCCTTACCACCGTGCCGTCCTACCCCCTCTCCCTCAGGGAGAGGGGAGCTTCAATCACCCCCCGCTTCAACCACTACCCTTCACCTCCGTGATGGTGTTGGGCAGGGGGAGGGAGTGCTGCGTCAGAAGCCCTTTATCCCCAGCAAACTTTTTATCTCCGGGTAAGCGAACACCGGCCCGTCCTTGCAGACAAAGTTGCCGCCGTGCTGGCAATGGCCGCATTTGCCGGCGCCGCACTGCATGTTGCGCTCCATGCTGAGCCAGAGCTTCTCTTCGGGCAGGTCGCGCGCCAGCAGCTCTTTGGTGACGGCGATCATCATCCCCTCGGGGCCGCACATCATGACGGTGCTGTTGTCGCGGTCGATATGGGCCTGGTCGAACAGCACCGGTACATGGCCCACATGCCAGGGCCAGAGCGGGCCGCCCTGGCTGGCGGCGAGCAGGACTTGAGTGTTGGGCAGTTTTTCCCACGCTTCGTAGCGGGAGCGCCAGATGAGGTCGTCGGCGTGTTTAACGCCCTGCATGATGGTCAGTTTGCCGTAGCGGTCGCGGCGGTTGAGGACGTAGTTGATCACCGAGACCACTGGGGCGCAGCCGAGACCGCCGGTGACGATGACCACATCCTGCCCTTCGGCCTCCTGCATCGGCCAGCCGCGCCCGTAGGGGCCGCGCACACCGAGGCGGTCTCCCACCTTGAGTTCGGCCATGGCGTTGGTTACGCGACCGACGGCGCGGATGGTGTGGTCGTACATATGCTCGTCTTCCGGGTCCGAGACGATGGAGATGGGTACCTCGCCGACGCCGAACAGGTAGAGCATGTTGAACTGCCCCGGCAGAAAGCCGTAGGCGGCGTGCACCGCCGGGTCGGTAAAGCGCAGGCGCAGGGTGAAGATGGAGGGGGTCTCCTCGATGCGCTCGACGATCTCCGCCTCGTGCAGTTGACGTGTGGCGCTCATTGCTCACCTCCGCAGATGGCCCGGGCCTCTTCGGTGATGTCGATCCCCACCGGGCACCAGCTGATGCAGCGACCGCAACCGACACAACCGGAGCGACCGTACTGCTCGTGCCAGCTGCCCAGCTTATGGGTCAGCCACTGGCGGTAGCGCTGTGGGATTTCGGCGCGGATGGTCACGCCGTGGATATAGCTGTGGCCGGGACTGAAGCAGGAGTCCCACTGGCGGATATGTTCACTGCGACTACCGTCGAGGGCGGGCAGTTCCTGTTCGCTGTGGCAGAAGCAGGTGGGACAGACGGCGGTGCAGTTGCCGCAGGCGAGGCAGCGCTCACCTACCTCCTGCCAGCGTGGATGGTCGAGGTTGGCGAACAGCGCCGGTTGCAGATTACCGGCGGGCAGGCTGCGCTGCTGCTCCGCCGCCGCCTGCTGCTGCGCTGTCGCGGCTGCGCTCAGGCTCTGTGTGACCTCAGCGCTATCGAGACTATCCAGGAGCTTGGAACCGCTGTCACTGCCTGGACGGATGATAAACCCCTCGTCCAGCTCATCCAGCAGCAGGTCGTAGCCGGACTCCGCTGTCGGGCCGTCGCCGGTACTGGCACAGAAGCAGGTTGCTGCGGGGTGGCTGCAGTTGACGGCGATAAGTAACAACCCCTCGCGCCGCCGAACGTATTGGGGGTCGGCCTCACCACCGAGGAAGTGGCGGTCGTGGATCGCCAGCGCCGCCAGGTCACAGGGTCGGGCGCCGATGATGGCCAATGGCTGGGCTTGCGGCAGGGCCTGATTGAAAGTGATCGCTCCCTCACTGCTCCGCTGCGCCTGCCAGAGGGGCTCACTGGGGGTAAACAACAGCGGCTTGAGCGCTTGTGGACCATTGGCCCAGGCAAAGGCGCGCCCGCTGCCCTGCTGCTCCAGCCGGTAGCTGCCGGGGGACTGCTGCTGGCGCACCCCCCAGGGCAGAGCGGCTGTATCGGCTGTGTCGCGGTACTGGATGGCACCGTCATGCACCTGCGGTCCCACGACCCGATAGCCTGTGCTGTGCAGGGTATCGAGTAACCCCTGCAAGGCCTCACGGCCAATAAATCGGCTCTGCACAATCGACTCCGTCCGTTCCTGTTGTCACGCACTCCCCATTGTCAGGGTGAGCGCATACTTACATAACACCCCGCGTACAGCTAGTGTAAGCCCTTGATTTACGGGTACGCCGTGAATCCCTCCCTGGAGGCTCGACTGCCGCGTCCTTGCGGCAGACGACCGTAAATCAAAGGCTTACACCAGCGATGACAAAGTATGCGGTTGCCCTGCCCCCATTGTGGTACGCCTTGACAGGGAATGCCAGTGTCGAATCACGCTGCAGGAGGCGAGTTTCGGCTCCCGAGCTTCAGGTTTCGGATTTGTTGTGGTTACGTTTGCGCTGCATGCCCACCTCGAACAGGCGCGCCTTGAGCGCCTCGCGCCCATCGCGGATATCATCGGTGGGGGCGATCAGGACCTCCGGGCAGTAGTTCACCTCTATAAACTGGCCGATGGTCTGCCCCGCCTCGTCCATCTGCAGCACCCACCAGACGCCGGGGATCCCCGATGCCGTCACCCGGGTAACGCCGTAGTCGAGCACCTCGGCGTCAATGTCACCCTCCCCCAGGGTCTCACTGAGGATCTCGATATCCTCATCGCTGAGCGGGATCGCCTGCAGATCGATGTGGCTCGGCTCATCACGCTCGAGCAGCCCCGCCAGGAGATCGACGATCTCGTGCAGCAGGGCGTGGGCATTGTCGCCGCGGCTGACATGGTTCATGCCGCTGACGACGTGGATGGTATCGTCGCTTTGTGTCATTGAATTTTCGTATTTTGTGATCGACTTGGCAGTATACAGTGAGATACAGCGCCACCTGCCGTTAAAATCCTACACGCGCTTTGCGTATACTAGACCACTCTCCATAACCGGACCAAGGAATGTTCCGTGAACATTGCATTTGTAGAAGACGACCCGATTCAGAGAACACCCGTCCACACCTGGTTGAAAGAGGCCGGGCATAGCTGCCACTGTTACGACGACTGCGAGTCCTATCTGAGCAAAAGTGCCGACGGAGCGAACTATGAGCTGCTGCTGCTCGATTGGGAGCTACCGGATCACAGCGGACTGGAGCTGCTGCGCTGGGTGCGCCGGGAGCACGGCGACACCCTGCCGGTGGTCTTTCTCACCCGCCGTGACCATGAGCAGGACATCGTCGCAGCACTCCGAAGCGGCGCGGACGACTACGTCATCAAACCGGCGCGACGGGATGAACTGCTGGCGCGCATCGAGGCCGTCTCCCGCCGGGTCGGGATGAACCCGGACACCAGCCACTACCAAACCATCGGCCCATTTGAACTGGACCGTCCCACCCGCCACCTGCTGTATAACGGGCGTACAGTCAACCTCACTCAGAAGGAGTTCTGCCTCGCCTACTACCTGCTGACCAACCTGGGCCAGCTGGTCACGCGCCAGGAGCTGCTGGAGCGGGTCTGGCGCCAATCCCCCAACCTCAACACCCGCACCGTGGACACCCACATCAGCCGCCTGCGGCGCAAATTGGAGCTGTTTCCGGAAAACGGCTGGCACCTGACCGCCGTTTACCAGTATGGTTACAGACTGGACTGGCTGGAGGAGGAAGAGGTCTGAGCCACAGCAGGCGTACCACCACCGCGGAGACTTGACCGATGTGCCTGGCGATACCGATGAGGGTGGAGTCGATTCAAGACCACCTCGCCCGCTGCAGCGCCGCCGGCGTTGAGCGCGAGATCAACCTCTTTCTGCTCGAGGGAGAGCCGGTGGCGGTGGGCGACTTTGTCATGGTCCATGTCGGCTACGCCATCCAGAAGGTCGACCCCGAGGCGGCAGAGCAGAGCCGGGCACTCTACGCCCAGATGCAGGACACCCCCACCCCGGAGCGCTGAGCCCCATGCACGAGCTCTCCCTCTGCCGCAGCCTGCTGCAACAGGTCGGCGACATTGCGGCACAGCACCATGCCGACTCGGTCAGCCGCATCACCCTGCGCATCGGACCGCTGGCCGGCGTGGAGATTCCGCTGCTGGAGAGCGCCTTCGCCGTGGCCCGTACCGAGACCCCCGCCGCCGAGGCGGAGCTGGTGATCGAGCGGCCACCGCTGCGCATCCACTGCACCGCCTGCGCCCGGGAGGCGGCCACGGAGCTGCCCCACCTGCTCTGCCCCCACTGCGGCTCGGATCAGACCCGCCTGGTCAGCGGCGATGAACTGTTGTTGGTATCGGTCTCCGTCGCCGAGGCGGATTAGTTGAAGGTTGGAAGTTGGTAGCCTGTAGGTGGA
>JBNJGC010000119.1:0-8063 GCA_051747405.1 Pseudomonadota bacterium | reverse complement strand
GTCGGGGCAGGGCTGCCGGCGATGCTCTGACCGTTCTGACCACTGTGTTTGGAGGTCCGCGATGAAGCAGCCAACGACAGACGCAACACCGGCAGAAGTCTCCTGCCATGTTTGTCACACGGAGGTGCCCGAGGCCGAGGCCATGGCCGTAGAGGCGCAGGAGTATCTCTACTACTTTTGCGGCCAGGGCTGCTATGTGCGTTGGAGCAAAGGGCAGGAGGCCCCGGGTTCAGATTCCAGGCGGTCACACACCAGGAGGTGATTCAGATGTCCGGTTTAGATATCAACCAATATATCAGCAAGCAGTGGAGCCCGGAGGACGATCCGGAGGGGCGTATGCTGGAGCTTGAGCCGTGGTCGGAAGAGCGCGCGCGGCAACTGGCGCAGGAGCAGGGCATTGAGCTGACCGAACAGCATTGGGATGTCATACGTTTTCTGCGTGATCGCTATCTCAGGGAGGGGCAGGCGAAAAGCGGGCGTCAGGTGATTGAGGCGCTCGAACAGCGTTTTGACGGCGAGGGTGGCAAACGCTACCTCTATACACTCTTTCACCACGGACCGGTTACCCAGGGGAGCATCATTGCCGGCCTGCCTCTGCCCGCCTATACCGCCGATCCCGGCTTCGGCAGCAGCGAGTAACCGCAAACCTCGGTCTGACCGGTCGTGCCAGGCTGCGAGTGCGAGGCAGCAGTATTGCCACAGACGCAAGGCATCGCCACACGCGCCTCCGGATGAGGCAGCCTGGCCTACGAACTCACACCTGCTTCATATCTTTGCGCCTCGACAATGTGCTCCATGCATTGTCTACCACTGCCCTCCATGGCGGCGTCAGCGCCTCTGCGGTGAAAAATCTTGTCAGAGGGGAGGGAGAGTCGTTACAGAAGAAAAAGTAGGGGGAAATCCGACTGGAAAGCTTGGGAATCTGTGCTAAGCTTTTTCTCGAACCAGGCCGGGCAGGGATGTAAGTGGTTGATTCACAGCGTCGTATCCGGTGCTAGACTTATACTGATAGCCAACCGGAGCGGATACGGTGCGCACAGGAACCCGACGTGAAACCCTCAATGCCGAGCGCATTCGTCTGCTCTACCGCAACGCTCGCTTCTCCATTGTCGGCGTCCTTATCGCCGCCGCCCTCTTTACCCTCTTTTTCTGGCGAACGCTCCCCCAAGCTGTCTGGGGCGGGTGGTTATGTGTGATCCTCTTTATCAACGTCCCGCGACTTTTTTGGGTGGAGCACTTTAACCGCCGGTACCGCTCAGAGGGGGTGCCGGATGGCGATAGCGCACTGTGGGAGCGGCGGTTCTATCTGGGGGTGCTCCTCTCGTCGCTGAGCTGGGCCAGCGTCAGCCTGTTTCCGTTTCAGGGGGATATCCGTCTGAGCCTGGCCTACACGGCCCTGCTGCTTATCGCCATGAGCTCGGCCAGCATCGTCATGCTGATCACTTCACTGAAGATGGGGGTGACCTTTATCACCCTGGTTATCCTGCCACTGATTGGGCGCATCCTCTGGGAGGGAGGGCAGGGCGCCACGGTCCTTGCCACCGCCTGTGTCGTCTACTATTTCATCTTTCTACTGATGGCTCGGCGCCTGCATTTCAGCATCGTGGATAACATTCGTCTCAAACTGGAAAACGAAGAGCTCTCCCTCAAGGACTCCCTCACGGGGCTTTGGAATCGGCGGGAGCTCTACCTCTTTGTCGATCAACTGCGCTCACAGGCGCAGCGCAGCGGTGAGAGCTTTGCCCTTATCCTCATGGATCTGGATCACTTCAAGCGTTACAACGACAGCAATGGCCACACCGCCGGGGATACGTTGCTGATGCAGGTGGCCCGGATCATTCAGCGTGAATCGCGGGAGGAGGACCTGGCGGTGCGCTACGGTGGTGAGGAGTTCATGGTCGTACTGCCAAAGAGCGATCTGGAGCAGGCACGCCATGTTGCCGAACGCATCCGCCAGGAGGTTAGGCGACTGACGGCGGTGAGCCTCAGTGCCGGCATCGCCACCTTCCAGCCCGGGATGAGCTTCGAGCGCCTGACCAGCGAGGCGGATCAGGCGCTCTACCGGGCCAAAAGCGGAGGACGGGATCGGGTGGTGGTCGGGCTGGTCACGGCCGCGGCAAACGCCTGAGTCGGCTATTGGCGCCCGCGCTCCTCGCGGGCCAATCGTCGCAGCCCCTCCAGCGCCTTTAGCAGGCTCTCGTCCCGGCGCTCCAGCGGATAGACCAGGTAAGCGGGGAGGCTGAAGTGAGGCGCCCCCGCCACCGGATAGAGCTGTCCGTTGGCCACCAGCTCTCGGGTCAGGCGGCGGGGGAAAAAGCCCGCCCCTCCCGAGTGGAGGATCTGCCGGATCCCCACCCAGCCGATATTGGCGCTCAGCGCCGGCGGTGCCAGCTGCGGGTAGTGGGTGGTGAATTGCGCCTCGAACTCCGGCCCCCAATCGATGTGGATATAGTGCTCGTCGTACCACTCGCCCTCGGCACGGCTCGACACCAGCAGCAGGGTCTCGTCGAACAGGTGCTCGATCCCCAGCCCCGGTCGCTGCTCCGGGGTGTACATCAGACCCACATCGACGGTCCCCTGCACCAGCCCCTGCATGATCTCCTCCTCGAAGCCGATCTCCAGCCGCAGCGAGATATCCGGCATCTGCCGCCGCATCCAGTCGCTCCACTGCGGCAGAAAACCCTCCCACAGGGCGATGCGCCCACGTAGGGTCAGCGAGCCGCTGAACCCCTCCGGCAGGCCGGCGGCGTGGCGCGCCTGCTCGGCGCTACGTACCAGCCGCTTGGCATGGGGGAGAAAGCGCTGCCCGGCGGCGGTCAGCGACGCCCCGCCCCGACCCCGGCGCAACAGCACGGTGCCGAGCTGGCGCTCCAGCGCCTGGATGCGGGCACTGACCGTGGATTGGGTCACATGCAGCCGCTCAGCCGCCGCGCCAAAGTTTCCGGCGGCGAGCACAGTGAGAAAGGTGCGGGCGAACTCGGTATCCATCGCCTCAAGTATCGAGAAAACCGATATTAACTGCAAATATATTTCGTTTGTTTAATGGCTTGTGCGTTCATAAATTGAGCCTATGATTCAGTTCTGTCACAGGTTTTCTCAATGAGTCGTGATCACGCCAAGCCATTTACAATGCGGATCTGGGATCTGCTCCGCCCCTGCGACGCCAACAGTGCAAGCCACGGTGAGCGCTTACTCTCTGCCTTGGGCGGGTTTCTCGGCATTCTGGCCGTGCTATGGATCAGCAATCGCGTGCTGGACCTGCAGGGGGCTGCGATGGTGGTCGGCTCCATGGGGGCCAGCGCAGTGCTGCTCTTTGCCGTCCCCCATGGTGCGCTGTCGCAGCCGTGGGCCGTGCTCGGCGGGCACCTCATCTCAGCGTTTGTCGGCGTCAGCTGCGCCAAGCTGATCGGCGAGCCCATGCTGGCCTCAGCCGCCGCCGTAGGGCTGGCCATCGCGGCGATGTACTATCTTCACTGCCTGCATCCACCGGGTGGGGCCACGGCGTTGGTGGCGGTTCTCGGGGGGGAGGCGGTACACGAGCTGGGCTACCGCTTTTTGCTCCACCCGGTGCTGGAGAATGCCGTGATCATCCTGGTGGTGGCGGTGGTGGTGAATCTACCGTTTCCCCGCCGGCGCTATCCGCCCGCTCTGGCCCATTGCGGCAGCAAAAACGAGGCTGAGCAGGAGGGGCTGGCGATAACCCACAGCGATCTGGTCTACGCCTTGTCGCAGCTGGATTCATTTATTGATGTCAGTGAAGAGGACCTCATCCGCATCTACTCCCTGGCCGTACACCACACCCACAACCCCGTCCGCTGCCATCTGGAAGGGGAGGTGTGCGGGGAGGAGCAGGCCGACTGCCTGTGCCGCCAGTTGCGTAGCGACCCCAGTGCTCCATAACGGATTACCACAGGGACCACTAGCTATCGGACTGCTTGGCGGTGTTGACCGCCCACACCGCCGCCTCCACCCTGGAGCGGAGGTTGAGTTTTTTCAGTAGGTGTTTGACGTGCACCTTTACCGTCCCTTCGCTGATGTCGAGCTTCCGGGCAATCATCTTGTTGCTCAGCCCCTTGGCGATGAGTGAGAGGATCTGTTGCTCACGCTCGGTCAGGGCCGCCTGCTCCACACTGGTCGGATGGCTCCCCTCGGAGCGCAGTGCCTGGGCCAGCAGCTCGGTCAGTCGATCGCTGATCACCAGTTTGCCCATCGCCGCGTGGCGGAGGTATTCCAGGGTGTCCTCAGGCTCCATATCCTTGAGCAGGTAACCATCAGCACCCGCGCGCAGCGCCGCCACCACATCCTCCTCGTTGTCCGAGACCGTCAGCATGATGACCCGCGCCTCCAGCTCCAGCTCTTTGAGGCGTCTGAGGGTGGCCACACCGTCCATGCCGCGCATATTGAGGTCGAGCAGTATCAGGTCGGGCTGTAGTTGAGTGGCCTTTGCGATCCCCTCCTCTCCACTGGCAGCCTCGCCGATCACCGCCAGGCTTGGCTCCATCTCAATGAGGTCAGCCACCCCCTTGCGGAACAGAGGGTGATCATCAATGGCGATCAGCGTGGTAATGCCCTCATTCATAACGTCCTCTCTTTCGATTGATGGTGGGCAAGATCAACGGATTGCCACCTACCGGTTGCACTAAAATCGAGCTCCACATGCGTCCCGCCGAGTACGGAGGGGGTAATGCGTAACTCGCCCGCGACACCGTGTGCACGCTCCTGCATGATCGCAAGGCCGTAATGGTGTCGCTTATCGGTTTCCGAGGGCATACCGATACCATCATCATCGATCGCAATGGTGACATCCCCCTCGACGTTGCAGTTTGCTGAGACCACCGCATAGCTCGCTTTGGCATGGCGCAGCACATTGGAGAGCGCTTCCCGTACTACCTGAATGACATGGATCTCGGCATTCGGGCTCAGCTTGCAGCCACCCAACCGGTTCTCAAGAACAATCTCCACGCTACCGCGCTCACGGAACTCGGCTGCCGTCTTTTCTAACGCACGGTTCAGCCCCGCCTCATCCATGCGCAGACGGAAGGTGGTTAGCAGCTCCCGCAACTGGCGATAGGCACTGTTAAGTCCGTCACGAAGCTCAGCGGTGACATGTCGTATCTTGTCGCCATTATCCTCTTGCGCCGTGGCCGCATCGAGCCGGCTGACCTGAATTTTCAGATAGGAGAGTGACTGCGCCAGCGAGTCGTGTAGCTCGCGAGCGATCACGCTACGCTCCTCCAGCAGCGCAAGCATTCTCGACTGAGACGTGCGCTGCGCCATGTTCAGGGCGATGGCAATGTGGCTGGAGATCGTCTCCAGTAGCCGGCGCTGCCACCCATGCAGGGATTTTCCCGGAGGGAGTTCAAGCAAAAGTACACCATACTGCCTTTCCATATCCTTGATGGGAATGGAGAAAACGCGTAACAGATCACTTGGGCTGCGCTCAACCTCGACGAAATGTGACGAGGAGCCGGAGAAACAGGCCTGGCAGTGGGGGGGATTACAGATATCGGGACGATCGAACACGGGCTCACGGGTCGATACCAGCTTGAAAGCCTGGCTGTGACCACTCTCACCCAAACAGATGGTTCCCGGGCCGAGGTTCGCCAGCTCCGATATATCCTTCAGCAGTTGCTCATAGCTGTCATCGCTGAGAGGCACTTGGCTGAGGTGGCTGGTGGTCTTGTAGAGTAACTCCAGCGAGCGGTTGCTTCGCTCGAGATCTGCGGTCTTTTCGTCGACGCGCGCCTCAAGCTCGGTATACATGCGCGAAAGATCCTCCGTCATCAGGTTAAAGGCCTCGCCAAGCTGACCGAGTTCATCCTCCTTGTGGTACTGCGTGCGCTGTGAAAAATCCCCCTTGCGCACGGCACTGGCAATTAACAGCAGTTCGCGAAGTGGCCCCAGCACGTCGACATTCATTAGGTACATGGTGATGAACACCACAAGGATGGTAAGAAACAGCGAAATGACCTGAATGAGTCGCAGCAGCTCGATTTTCTGCTCCGCCTCGACCTCCAGCACTTTGACCATATTATCGATGTTGCTAACAAAACCATCGACCTGATTGAGAAAGTCACGACGGAGACGTTCGCTGCTTTTGCCTTCATCCTCCAACCGATTGGCTCTCTCTGCGACATTGAGATAGTCATGTAACAACGGGCGAATTTGGCTGCGCCACTGTAGCCTTACCTTGTCGTAAGCATCGTGCAGTGAGCTTTTGGCGGTGCGCGTGAGAATGCCCGTCAAACGCGGGCTCTGCAGGCGCCGGTTAAACTCTTCGATAAGGGTGCGGGTTCGCTCAAGGTGTGATTCGGACTGAAGATCGCGCTGGTCAGCAAGCTCACTGGCAATGCGATATGACTGCATCCTGAGGGCCCCAGCCATGTTGATCGCTGTGGCCTGCCCCCCCGACGTTTCGGCGATGAAAACGGAGCTGAGCATGCCGATAAAGGCCAACGCGACAATCGTTGCCATAGCCAGTCCAAGGCGTAGTAACAGTGACTTATTGAAAAGTTTTGGCATGGCTACATTCTAGCCCCTACCACCTTTTTTCAACAGATAATTAAACGGACTTTTATGGGGTACCACTAAACAGTTTTGAGGCAGCCCAAGGGTTAACGAAGAGCTAGATGTCGCGCCATTATTATTCATATTATTCAGCTTGTTACGCCTTTCTACCCCCACTACCTATTTAGTGGTAGTGGCTGCAAAAACTGCAGAAAAAGCGACATTGCCGCACTGTGTCGCTCTACCTAGACTCACTCCCGAGTCGCCAAAACAGGGCAGACAACGGGGGAAGGAAAATGCCTACACAGCGTACAAAACAGCTCTCAGTCCTGACCATGAATACAGTGGGTTTTACCGCCTGCTTTGCCGTATGGGTCATGTTCTCCATCATCGGTATCCCGATAAAGACCGGGCTACAGCTCTCCGACACACAGTTCGGTTTGCTTGCCGCAACCCCCATTCTTACCGGCTCGCTCCTGCGCCTGCCGTTGGGGATGATGACCGACAAGTTTGGTGGGCGCCCGGTCTTCTTCTGGCTCATGGCCTCGATCATCATTCCGCTTTTCCTAATCTCCAAGGCGACCGAGTATTGGCAGTTTCTTCTCTTGGGTCTATTTGTGGGGGCCGCAGGTGCATCGTTCTCGGTCGGCATCGCCTACACCGCCCGCTGGTTCACCAAAGAGACTCAGGGCTTTGCCATGGGTATCTTCGGCGCCGGTAATGCCGGTGCGGCGATCACAAAGTTCGTTGCCCCATCCATTGTCGTCGCCTGGGGTTGGGAGATGGTTCCGGTCGTGTACGCCATCGCCATGACCGTGGTTACCATCCTGTTCTGGTTCTTTACCTACTCCGATGAGAGTCACAAGGTTGAATCCAGTATCACAGTGAAGGAGCAGCTAAGGGCGCTGAAAGATCCGACGATATGGAAGTATTGTCAGTACTACTCGTTGGTGTTTGGTGGCTTCGTCGCACTGTCTCTATGGATGACCAAGTACTACGTCAGCACCTACGGCCACGATATTCAGACTGCGGCCCTGCTCGCTGCCATCTTTGTTCTTCCCTCTGGACTCATCCGCGCGCTGGGCGGCTGGCTATCCGATCGCTTTGGTGCCCACCAGGTGACCTGGTGGGTGATGTGGGTGTCGCTGATCTGTCTCTTCTTCATGTCCTACCCGCAGACCGACATGCTGGTGATTCGCACCGAGGGCGACCCTTTTGCCATGCATGTGGGCGTGAACGAATATGTTTTCACTGCACTGCTATTCGTAGTGGGTATCGCCTGGGGCTTCGGCAAGGCCTCTGTCTTTAAATACCTCTCTGATGAGTATCCAAAAAATATTGGTGTGATGTCCGGCATCGTCGGTCTGGCCGGAGGGATGGGCGGTTTCATTCTACCGATCATGTTCGGTGCCTTGCTCGACTGGACCGGTCTGGCCACTACTGCCTTCATGCTGCTATTCGGTATCACCCTGGTGTCACTGATGTGGATGCAGTACTCCGGTGAACGCGACCGCGACCGTGCCAAACGTAAGCAGTTCGAGCCACTGAACTAATTT
>JBNJGC010000118.1:0-8119 GCA_051747405.1 Pseudomonadota bacterium | reverse complement strand
CGTTTCAATGTGAATGCCCGCGGGTCTCAAGCTGACGCTTTATCGCCGCCACCAGCTGCTCCAGCACCACCGGCTTCTGCACCACATCGTCCATCCCCGCACGCAGGTAGCGCCGCCGCTCCTCGGTCATCACACTGGCGGTCAGACCGATCACCGGCATCTGCGCCAGCGCCGTGCCACGCTCGGCACGCATCCGTTGCGTGGTGCTCACCCCATCGAGCTTGGGCATGTGCACATCCATCAGAACCAGATCGAAGTGGGCGGCGCGCATCTGCGCCAGCGCCTCTTCGCCATCCTCCGCCTCCACCACCTGCTGACCCAGCTGCCCCAGCAGGGTGCGCACCGCCAGCCGGTTGATGGCATCGTCATCCACCAGCAGGATACGCAGCTGACGCCCGAAAAGCTCCTCCTCCTCAACCCCCTCCCTGCGACGCAGCGCATCGACCACCGGCAGCTCCACCTCCAGTACAAACAGACTTCCCTCACCGGGGGTGGAGCGCACCGTCAGATCGCCCCCCATCGCCTGAGCCAGCCGCTTGCTGATGGCCAGCCCCAGGCCCACTCCCTTGTTGGCGATCCGCTCCGGGTTCACCTGCTCAAAGGACTCGAAGATGGTGTCAATCTTCTCCTCCGGTATGCCCACACCGGTATCGCTCACCTCAAGCCGCAGCCGAAACCGCTTACTGCTTGAATAGTCGCCGCCGATACTGAGCCGCACCTCGCCCTGCTGAGTGAACTTGGCCGCATTGCTCACCAGGTTGGTGACGATCTGGGTCAGACGGGCGGCATCCCCCAGCAACCACGGCGGGACGCTCTCTTCGATCTCCGTGGTGTAGTGCACCTCGCTGCGCTCGAACAGCGGCTCGGTAAGAAACTGCACATCCATCGTCCAGTCGAAACTGGAGAAGGGGCGCGGGTCGAGCTCCAGCTTACCCGATTCGATGCGGGAGATATCGAGCAGGTCGTCGATCAATACCAGCAGGTTTTTACCGGCGCGCTGAATGGCGTCCAGGTAGTGCTGCTGATCCGTGTCCAACTGTGTGCCGCGCATCACCTGCACCATCCCCAGCACGCCGTTCAGCGGGGTGCGGATCTCATGGCTCATGTTGGCCAGAAACAGGCTCTTGGCCTGGCTCGCCTCCCAGGCCTGGGCCAGCGCACCGTCCAGTTCGCGAATGCTCTGCCGCAGAACGCGATTCTTCTCCACCAGCTGCGACTCGTAGTGGCGAATCTGCAGCGAGTAGGTACGCGAGAGCATGCTGATCACCACCATCCCGACCAGAGCGGTGAGCATGGCGCGGCTGGAGAGATTCAGCTCCAGCGTCAGCATGCAGCTCAGCACGATCACCACGCTGATCGCCGTCACCACCATGCCGGCCCGCTCGCCCATCAGCACATAGGTGACGAAGATGACAAAATAGAACCAGATGAGGCGAAACTCATCGTTGTCCACAAAGATCAGCGCCGAGGTGAAGCAGATCAGCGACAGCACCACAAACACCGGCGTGACGATGGGGAACCAGTCGCTCGAACGACGCAGCAACAGAATAATGCCGACACTACACAGGGCGTAGAGGTAATCCACCGTGGCGTGGATACGCCCGATCTCATTGAGGCCGAAATCGTGCATCAGCCCGAAGATCAGGGCAAACAGGGCCGCCACATAGAGGGTGTAGTTGAGGATGGTAATGCGAAAGGCCGTGGCGGCCTCCCGCTCGGAGGCGGCGGCCTCGGCCACGCTCAAGTAGTGCTTATCCACCGGCAAGCTTGCTCCATCGTCGCTCTCTGCTCCATGTCGGCCCGCAATCGGCCACGACAACCCCCATCACGCATCGCGTTCTCTCTCAGCGATTCTACACGCACCGGGAGAGAGAGCGCATCCCGCACCGCGACACCACAGGGCAGCCGCATACTTTGCCACCGCTGCTGTAGGCCCCTGATCTACCGTCGTCTGCGGCAAGGACGCGGCAGTCGAGCCTCCAGGGAGGGAGCCACGGCGTAGCGGAAATCGAGAGCTTACACCCGCTGTACACGGGGTGTTACATCTGAGTACGCGCTCACCCTGGCGACACCCTGTGCCGCCGATCACAGACCGACGCTAGCCGGCTACGACTCCTCCCGATGGGCGGCGACGGTGCGCAGTACCTGATCGGGCATACCGTTGTAGTAGCCCTGAGCCAGGTCGATCTTCACCCGCTTGACCGCCTCGTAGACCTCGGCATCCTCCACGAACTCCGCCACGGTGCGGATGCCCAACTCCCTGGCGAGCATGGCGATGGAGTTGACGAAGGCTTCGTCCCGCGGGTCGCGCAGCATGTTGGCGATAAACTCCCCCTCGATCTTGATAAAGTCGATGGGGAAGCGCTTGATGTAGTGGAAGGAGGAGAAGCCCGAACCGAAATCGTCGATCGCCAGCTTGAAGCCGTCGAGCTTGAGTTCATTGACGAACTGCTCCATGACACCGATATTCTTCACCGTGTCGCGCTCGGTCAGCTCAAAGACGATCCGCTGCGGTGTGACACCGCTCTCCTGCACGATGCGGCGCACCTCGTGGATAAACTCATTGATCACCAGGGCGCGCGGCGAGAGGTTGATGAAAATCAGGCCTGCAAAGTCGCTCCGGGCCACCTCGGCCAACGCCTTCTCCAGCACGATGTAGTCGAGCTTGTGGATGATGTGCATCTTCTCCGCCAACTCGATAAATTCATTGGCGCCCAGAATGCGGTCCCCCTCCAGCTGCAGACGCCCCAGCACCTCCACCGCCTCGACATGGTCATCCACCGCGCGAACAATGGGCTGGAAGTAGGGGATGACTTTGCGCTCCTCCACTGCGTTGAAGATAATCTGGCTCTTCTCACCGAGCTCGCGGAAGATCTCCACCACCTCATCCTCGGTGGGCACGCCCACACGCCCCTTACCCTCGGTCTTCGCCTTGTACATCATATTGTCGGCGAAGAGGAACAGATCCTTCTGCTCGGTGGCGTGTTCGGGGAAGATCGCCATACCGATGGAGACGGAGCACTTGACCAGGGTACCGTCCGGCGCCTCGGTGCCGACCTCGGCCACCTCTTTGAGGATCCGCTCGGAGAGCTGCTCCACCTCATCCATGCCGGTTTCGGGCATGATCAACACAAACTCATCACCGCCGTAACGGGCCAGGATATCCTCGCGCCTCACCGCACTCTTGAGCCCCTCGGCGAAGAGCTGCAGGAATTTATCGCCGAAGCTGTGGCCGTAGGTATCGTTGACGATCTTGAAGTTATCCAGGTCGATCACCAACACACCGAACTCATATTTATGCCGCTGTGCACGACCGATTTCATAGTCGAGCAGCTCCCAGAACAGGCGCTGGTTGTAGAGGTTGGTCAGCGGGTCGCGGGTGGCGTAATACTCCAGGTCGCGGGTGTATTTGTAGATCGCCTTAATCGAACCGACCACGTTGAGCAGGGTGGAGAGGATGCTCTCCATCACCAGCAGCCGGGTCTCGTCCTTGACCAGGTGGGCCTGAACGCCGATACCGACGATGCCGCCGATCTTAGGCGCCTGCACAAACAGCGATTTGACCTGAACCTTGATATCCTCCTCGTTCAGATCATCCATCTGCACCGAGCTGTCGGCCACGGTGTGGTTGATATTGAACTGGGCGATGGAGGCGAAGTGGGGGTTGAGGCGGATCTCGTTCTTCACCGCATCCTCCAGCATGTTCTTGGTACGCTCGGTGGGGGTGTAGCGCCAGAAGATCTCCAGGTCAAACAGCTCATCATCCACCTTGAAGATGGAGAAGAGGGTGTAGGCCTCGATCACGGTGTTGATATCCACCAGCAGGCGGGTGATGTACTCGCGCCAGTCCTTCACCACCTCGGAGGTGATGATGAACTTCTCCAGCAGCCGGATCTCGAATAGCAGCAGCTCCTTGTCCACCGCGACCGATTTGAGCTTGCTCGCCAACTGCTCGATCTTGAGGAAGATATCATCCAGCTCCTTGAAGCCGAGGCGGGCGCTCTCCATCTCAAAGTCGGTCAGGTCGGAGACTTTGGTAATACTCTCCACCTTGCTGTCGAGCTGCTTGATCGAACGCCCGATACGGCGGTTGACCAGTACCACAACGATGAAGGCGACGATAAACGGCGCCGGGGCGATCAGGATCAGGGTAAAGAAAAACTCATCCCGCGCCTTGTCGATAAACGCCCCCATATCCTGCTCGATATCGATCACCCCGAGCACCGCTCCCACCTCGGCGTTGGTGTGGCACTGCAGACACTTCTCTTCGGCCCGCAGCGGGAAGGTGTAGCGCAGGCTACGGTCGTCCTCGTGCATACGCGTGTCGGCCAGCGCGAAGACCTCGTCGATCACCGCATCGGCCTCAGGCTGATCGATGGGGCCGTAGAGTTCGCTGACGATGTCGCCGCGGTAGATGGTGATATCGGTCGGAGAGCCGTCGACGGCACTCTCGGTGGAGGCGAGAAAGTCCTCCAGCTGCTCCCGCTCCCAGCCTCGGCTCATGATCTGGAACATGGAGTTGAAGGTCAGCTGCGCCAGGGTGTCGGAGCTCTGCACCGCACTGTCTTTAACCGATGCCTCATAGATCTGAAGCACGAGAATATAGGTACCGCCGAAGAACAGCAGCGATACCAGAACGGAAGCGGTGAGAATGAAGCTTTTAAGCGTTTTAGCCAACGGTGTCGGATCCCCTGGAAGTTATACAGGAGAGTGTAACACTAACGTAACCGCTAACCCCAGCCACAGCGTTTTACCTCACTACCATTATCGGGTAATACCATGCGGGAACGGGTATCGGTGCCCCACCCAGCGTGATGGGGTATATATTGCGATCGCGGTCGCCACCACCGCTTGCCCATCTGTAATCCGACACACTGCCGCCGCGGGAAAACGCCACGCCTCACCCTGCCCGACTCGCTCAGTCCTCTTCGGTTGAATCCCCGGCGTCGAGGTAACGCTGCACATCCACCGTGTCGATCTGCGAGCGGGGCAGATAGCGCTCGGCATACTCAAGGTAGGCGCCGCTGGTGAGAAACAGTTCGAACACATCCCGGTCCACGTGTCTATCCCGCACCATTTGATACAAGATGTCGATGGCAACGCTCACCGGCTTGGCCTTTTTGTAGGGTCGATCCGAGGCGGTTAGCGCCTCGAAGATATCCGCCAGCACCATGATCCGCTCCGGGGTGGAGAGATCCTTGCCGCTGAGTTGTCGCGGATAGCCGCGCCCATCGAGCGTCTCGTGGTGGGTGGAGGCGTAGCGCGGTACCCGCGCCAGCTCCTCGGGCAGGGGCAAGCGGTCAAGCATGCGGATGGTGCTAATCATGTGCTCGTTGATCTTGAAGCGATCCTCCGGACTGAGCGTACCGCGCGCCACGCGCAGATTGTGTAGCTCGCCCCGATTGTAGAGGTACTGCGGCACCTCCATGCGGATACCGAGACGCTCCGGGTAGCCCGCCGTGTTGGTCCGTTTGATCAAGTGCCAGGTTTTGTCCGCGAGCAGCGGCTCAGTGGCGGGCAATAGCGGTGCCGGTTCATTACCGAAGCGCGCCAGCTCCACCGGCGAGAGCCCTAGCCGGTCATCGAAGTGGCGCTGCCAGGTCACCGCCGCCAGCCGCTCCAGCCGCGCCACATCATCATCACTCATAAACTCGCCGCCGATATTGCTGGCGGCAATGAAGGCAAAGTCCTCTCGCAACTGGGTCTGACGCGCCTCCATCGCTTCACGCCACTGCGGCTCCTGCTCCGGATCGGCTGCGCGCTGCTGCCAGTACTCAATAACCGCATCCCGCCACAGCACCTCGAAACGCGTGCGGATCTCGTGGATGCGGTTATGAATGGTCTCCAGCTTGGTCGCCTTGTCCACCACATGCTCCGGTGTGGTGATCTTGCCGCAGTCGTGCAGCCAGGCGCCGATACGAAACTCCCGCCACTGCGCCTCGTTACTGAAACCAAAACGATCGAACGGCGGCTGCTCGCTGCGGTGGGCCTTCTCCGCCAACAGCATCGCCAGCTCGGGGACACGCTTGCAGTGGGCACCGGTGTAGGGGGATTTGTCGTCGATCGCCTGGGCGATGACCTGGATAAAGGCGTCCATCAGCGCCTCTTGCTCTTTGGCGTGCCGCTCCATCGCCCCCGCAGCGGTCACCAACGAAGTGGCCAGATGATCGATCTCGACGATACGGCTATCGACCTGCCCCACCTCATCGAAGCGACGCTGGCGCAGCTTCTCATTCTCGTGCGCCAACTGTTTTACCGGGCGGACGATATAACCGGCAAGCTGTGAGGCGAAAGGCAACATCAGCAGCAGGATCCCTGCCGTGACCGCAATCTCCGCCTTAACCCGCCCCACCACCGGTGCCAGCAGCGACTCCACCGGTGTAAGCACCGCAAAATACTCCTCTCCACCGCCGTGGCGACTCAGCGGCTGTAGGTAGACGAAGTGCTCCCGCCCCTCCAGCGAGACCTTTTGCATACGGTCATGCCCCTGCAACGCCGCGGCAAGCTCTACCAGCTCCACATAGGGTACGCTTGCGCGCGCCCCTCCCCCCTCCTGTTCAAACAACCAGTGGTTGGCGAGTACCTGGCGCTGTTGCGGAGTGATGTTGGCCAGCGCCTGGTTCAGTATCGGTATCAGCGCCTCCTTCTCGGGGCGCACCAAATAGTGCAGGGAGGAGGGCATCGACACCTCACCAAAATCCAGCGGCGCATGCACCACCACATCGTCGTAGAAGTATTGCCGGCTGGTATAGCGCAGCAACGCAGCGATATCGATACCCGCCGACACCTCGCCGTTACGCACCGCAGCAAACATCGCTGCGACATCCTCTACCTCGACAAAATCGATCTGCGTAAAGTCACGCCGCAACAGCGGCAGACTCGACCAGCCGGAGGGGATCGCCACCTGCCTGCCGAACAGCTGCTCCACCCGACTAATCGGCGCCTCTCCGCTACGGGTCACCACACCGAAATAGGCCTCGACCAGGGGGGCGCTCAAATGCCCCAGGCGAGTGTTCTCCTCGGTCTCCAGTACCGGGTGCAGGATATCCAGATCACCTGCCCGATACCTGGCCTTGAGTTCGGGCCAGCTCAGACCGTTGACATAGTGCAGCTCCAGCCCGGTCATCTCCGCCACCAGTGAGAGGACATCGATGGAGTAGCCGCGCGGCTCGCCCGCCACGGCAAAGTCGAACGGCTGCCAGTCGAGTTCGTTGGAGACGGTCAGCACCGGATGCTCGGCCAGGGTCTGTCGCTGCCGCTCGGACAGCAGCAAGGGCTTCGAGGCGGGCAGCGATACCGGCGCGGGCGACTCTTCGCTGGAGGCGATGAGCTGCCCACTGGCCTGGTAGAGGTAGGTGCGGCTGTCGCTGTTCAGCGCCAGATCATTCAGCTGTTCGGAGAGCGAGGCGAGCGCGATATCCACCCCCAACACCGCCCCCTCTCCCGGGATGCGGGTGGAGTAGGTCTGCCCCGGAGCCTGCAGGTGCTGGAACAGATAGGGGTCGGTTTTGTGCACCGCCCCTTCAGTGGCCTGGCGATACCACGGTCTGGCACTGGCCCGGTAGTCGGTCGGCTCATCGCGGCGGGCCCGCAGGCGAAACTGCTCGTCGTAGTAACCGAACTGACGCCGACGGGCCTCGCCCTCACCCTCGACCCGGATCACCACCCAGCGGTCCTGCGGCAGCGCCCGCAGTTGCTCACGCACCACCGCACTGCTATCGAGATTAACCAGCTCGTAGAAACCGCCATCGGCGCGACCGATATAGATGGCGTAGAAAATGGGGTTCTGCCGCAGGGTCTGGGCAAAGACCCGTCGCGCCCGGTCGCTCACAACCCCCTCTTTGATCAGATCGGGGTAGTTGGCCAGCATCCCCGCCGCCTGCTCAGCCCGCCGGTCGAGCGACTGGAGGTGGTCTCGGGTGTTGGCGGCGGCCTGGCGATACTGATTCAGCGCGTTGTCGCTCACCAACTTCGTGCTGAAGTGGTACTGCAGACCGATGGCCACCGCCGCGGTCAGCGTCGTCACCACAAGGAACATCCCCACCACCGTGATCCGGATGGAGAACTTGACCCTTCGCTTATCCTTTTGCCCCGCCATGACACCGACTCCTCACTGGCT
>JBNJGC010000117.1:0-8262 GCA_051747405.1 Pseudomonadota bacterium | reverse complement strand
CGGTTGGCCACCTCCAGAGTCAGCGTGGTCTCACTCAACCCCGAATACTCCATCCCCAGCAGACTGTCGATACGCTGGAACGACTCCCCGCTCTGGCCGGCGTACTCCAACCCGCTGAAACGTGCCGCTTCGGCCTTGAGCAACCAGTTGCCGAGGGCGACATTGGTGGCAAGCCCCGCCATATGCAGACGGCTGTGGTGCAGCTCCGGGCCGCGGGCGGTGAGAACCGGGTGTGGGTTGTCGTCGTAGAGGCGCGCCCAGTAGAGCGACAGATCCCAGCCGCTGAAGATGCCATTGGCGGCGAGGGCGTACTCGGTATTGCTGCCGCCATCCTCCGGCTCCACCTCGCGGGGCAGGGGGGTGGCGTGGGGATAGAATTCGGCGCCGTAGGGCGGGTTTTTGTTGAAGCGGATCTCCGGGATCGCCATGGCGCTCAGGCCCCAGTCACCGACATAGTAGTCGAGGCGGGCCATCCCCACAGGCAGGCGCAGGTCTTCGATGTCGACCATCCCCGGCTCGCGGTTGTCCAGAGGGTTGAGTACGTCGGTGACGCGAATGTTGTCCGACTTGCCCCAGACCACGATCTGGCGGCCCAGTTTGAGATCGGTACGGCTCCCCAGCCGACCGCGCAGCCACGCCTCGCCCAGCTCGAGTTCGCTCTCGTACTCATCGAGCACTGCTTCGGGGTAGTCGCTGCGGTCATTGATGGCGTAGGCAGCGTCGTACCAGGCGTGGCTGCCAAGGCGCATCGCCCAGCGCTCACTCAGGTCGGCGTCGAGCTGGAGGTTGAGCTTGCCACGCAGGCGTGAAAGCCCGCGGTAGTCCGGCTCCCCCTGCTGTGGGGCGCTGTGGGCGTAATTCCATGACGACCCCAGGATGAAGGCGCCGCCGAGCTGCCACGCCTTGTTCTCGATGACGACCTCATCGTTGCCGCCACGGTCGTTGTCGGTGTCCTCGTCAAAGCCCCCCAGTGCGGCGTCCAGATCGTCGCTCTGCGACGGGGCCGGATCATCGAAGCCCTGGAGCACGCTGTCGAGATCCTCCTCGGCGGCAGAGGGCAGGCTGGGCAGGCTCAGGCCAAGGGCGAGCAGGAGTGGGACGGATAGCCTGCGCATCGCTTAGAGCCCCTGCTCCAGCCGGCGGATGGTGAACATGCTGTCATCCAGATCCTGGTTGTAGCGAATGTTGTCAAAATGGAGTTCGGTCTTGTGCAGGGTGCTGTTGCCCTTCTTCGTGGTCATGCTCATCTCGGTGACGGTCCAGACGCCGTCGATCAGCTCTAGCCCACTCACGTCCTGGTACTTAAGCCTGTTGCCCTCGTTGACCCAGTGGACGGCGCGTACCACGACGAAGTTGTCCTGTCGGACAAAGGCGACCGATTTTTCGTAGCCGCTCTCCTCGATCTCCTCGCGGGTTCGCGGTATCGCCTCGATCAGCCACACCTTCTCACCGCGTACCGCATCCTCCTTGAGGATCTTGAAGTCGTAGGCGTCGAGGTTTTTGCGCGTCATATCGGCGTAGTTGAAGTCCGAGCCCATGAAGCTGCCGCTCTTGTCGCTTGAGGCGATGCGCTTGCTTTTGCGCAGCGCGGGCAGGTAGAGCCACTGATCGTCGTCCTTGTCGTAGTCGTCGTAGTCGTAGGTGAGAAAGGCGGTGTCCTTCACATCGGCCGGAGAGAGAAAGAACATAATGCGTTGCTTGTCCTCGCCCTTGTCCTTCTCGAAGCTGCGGATGGTGCGGGTGCGGGTGTCGCCGTTTTTGTCGATCAGCACCATCTTCATGTCCGAGATGCGGTTGTCGCCATCGTCCCGGTCATCCACCGCCTGCATGATCTCCCGCGCGCTCATCGCCGCAAAGGCTGACTGCGCGGCAAACAGTGAAAGTGCCAAGGTCAGTACCAGTTTC
Source organism: Pseudomonadota bacterium (assembly GCA_051747405.1). Taxonomy (GTDB): domain Bacteria; phylum Pseudomonadota; class Gammaproteobacteria; order Thiohalomonadales; family Thiohalomonadaceae; genus JAPHTQ01. The sequence goes on along the minus strand of JBNJGC010000117.1, from coordinate 6,357 downwards.
ATCGGTTTCATTACATCACTCCTTTTTAAGGATTTCTCAACGCAGAGGACGCAGAGTTCGCAGAGGAATCTATCTGCTCAAGCCCGTGAGGCTCATAACTTCAGTGTGGCTATGAACAAAAAGTTGCGTTAGCAAATGTAATAGTGCCTCCGCGTCCTCCGCGTCCTCCGCGTTGCAAGCTTCTAGTAATCACTATCATCGGCAATCAGGTGGCTGCGGTGCAGCTCTTTCATCAGCGCCGGGGCGAGGAAGAAGTCGGCCAGCAGCGCTATGATGATGGTAAAGCCGGTGAGCAGGCCGAAGTTCACCAGGTTGCTCAGGTTGGCCCCCATGTAGAGGAAGAAGCCCAGTGAGAGCACCACGGTGGTGACAAGCATCGCCCTGCCGGTGGTAAGCAGGGTCTTGCGTACCGCCTCCTTCACATCGCCGGTCTCGTGGTGGTAGCGGCGATAGTTGTGCATGAAGTGGATGGTGTCGTCCACCGCCAGGCCGATGGCTATGGAGCCGATGAGCATGGTGAACAGATCCAGCGGCAGCCCGAACCAGCCCATCAGCCCGAGGGTGAGGATGATCGGGGTGAGGTTGGGGATCATGCTCACCAGGCCGATACGCAGGCTGCCGATGAGCAGTATCATCATGACCGTGATCACCCCGGCGGCGATGAGGTAGCTCTGCGCCATGGAGAAGATGGTGGCGGACATGGTGCGGCTGAGCAGGGCGTTCATGCCGGTTGTGGTGACGTTCACATCGTCGCCGAGGGTCCGTTCAAAGCGCTGCTCGATATCGGTGAGAAAGTCCTTGTAGAGGATGGCGTCGGCCCAGGGCATCTTGACGGTGAAACGGGTTTTGCTGAACTGGGAGTCGACAAAGTCCTCCAGGTCGTCGGAGCCGGAGTTCTCGAACAGCAGAAACTCCTGGGCGATGAGCTGGCGATCATCGGGAATGGTATAGAAGGCGTCGCGGTTCTCGTTCAGCGCCTTGTTGATCTCCTTGAGGATATCGGCCAACGATAGGGTCTTGCCCACGAACAGCTCACCGTCCTCGAGCTGACCGATCTCATCGCCCAGTGCGGCCAGGCCCTGCATCCGCTCGGGCAGGTAGAGGCCGTTGCGCTCACCGGTGTCCACCACCACCTCGACGGAGCTGGCCCCGCCCATGCGTTGGTCGACAAAGTCGGTGGCGATGCGGGCCGGCTCGTCCGCCGGTAGCCACTCGAACGGTTTGTGCGAGAACTCCACCTGCAGCGCACCGCTGAGACCGAACAGCAGTACCGCCGCGCTCAGCACGAGCACCGGGCGGGAGCGGTCGGTGGCGGTGTCGGCGATGCGCAACATCAGGCCGTCCATACGCCTTTGCCGTGCGGTGGCGCTGTCGCTGCTCTTCGCTCTGAGGGGCAGCAGCGAGAGCAGCGCCGGGGTCAGGGTGAGGGTGAACAGCAGGGAGATGAGGATGCCGATGGCGGAGATGAGGCCCAGGTCACTGATGGGCGCCACCTGGGCTCCGGCGAACGAGGCCAGACCGGCGGCGGTGGTCAGTGAGGTCATCACAATGGCCAAGCCGGAGTGGCCCAGGGCGTGGCGGATCGACGCCTCCTTGTGGCTGCTGCTCTCGGTACGTGCCTCGCCTTCATGCAGTTGTTGCAGGTGGCGGAAGAAGATCGCCAGCAGGTGGACCGAGGCGCCGATACCCACCGCCAACAAAAAGGAGGGGAGGATCTGCGTGGGCAGCTTGAAGGGGATACCCAGCGTCGCCATCAGCCCCAAGGTGGAGAGGAGCGAGAGGATCACCGTCAACATCGGCAACACCACCCCGGAGAGGCGCCTAAAGAGCAGAAACAGGATCAGCGAGATGGCAATCAACGCCATACCCATGAACTTTTTCATGTTCTCCTGCATCGCCGATTTGAGCACATCGGTGACCACCGGCGTGCCCGCCAGATAGACCTCGAAGCCTTCGCCGGCATACTGTGCCACCACCGACTCCACATGCTGGACCACCTCGCTGTTCTGGGCGTCGCTTAGAGGCTCTGGTTCGTCGGCGGCGCTGTCGTCCGCCATGCTGTCATCGAAGCCGCCGAGGATATCGTCGGTGGAGCGCTCGCTGACATAGGCGTCGGTCTTGATCACCACGGTGGTGATGGTGCCATCTTCGGAGAGCAGCAGGTTACGATAGATGGGGTTGCTCAGAGCGCGCTCGCGCAGTGCCTTGAGCTGTTGCGGGGAGTCGGGCCACTGCTCCAGCAGATCCTCCACCAGTAGCTCGCCGGCGGAGCCGCGGGTGTCGCGGGCGTTGATCAGTGAGGTGATATCGTCCAAATAGGGGGTGGTGTCGGCCAGCTCCCGGTGCAGGCTCTGGAGCTTTTGCAGAAACGAAGGATCGAAGATGTCGTCGCTCTTGATGGTCAGCAGAATCAGCTCATCGCGGCCGAACTGCTGGCGAAACGCGTTGTAGTCGGTCAGTGTCGGGTCACCTTCATGGAGAAAGCCCTCGGTGGAGGTGTCCATGGTCAGTTTGGGCAGTTGACTGACCAGCCCCGCTACCAGCAGAAGCAGCAGCACTAGCGTTTTCCAGTGGTGGCGGTAGACAAGTCCGCCGAAGTCGGCGAAGGCGTTTTCGATGCGAGAGCGCAGTTGGGTGTGCATGGAGTCTTAATCCTTACTCTATTGATGCCGAAGGGGTACGGATGGCCGTGAGGATGAGTCGGGCGATCTCGTCGCCCGCCTGGGCGCTGCTGAGAAAGTGTTCCGGCTGGTAGATCTCCGGGTGGCGCTCGGCGTTGCGGCGGCGGATCGGCTCGTTGGCGGCGTAGAGGGTGAGGCTGCCGACGATCATCATGTGAACCATGAAGCTGTTGACGGGGCGAAAACGCCCCTCCTCCTGTCCCCTCTCAATGGCCCCACTCAGTGCCCCGAGGATGCGTCCCATCTGGGCTACGGCGGCATCGGGAAGGTTGCGCCCCCCGGAGGCGACCTCGCGCAGCAGGATTGGGGCGGCATAGCGGATGTTGCCGGTGGTCCGGGCAAAAACGGTAATAAAGCGGCGCACCTGCTCTTCACAGTCGTCGCTGGCGGCCAAGGCCGCTTCCACCTCATCGGCGGTGCGACGGAATGAGCGCTCCAGTACCGCGTGGTAGAGTGCCTCTTTGTCGCCGATTTGGTAGTAGAGTGTCGCCTTGTTGACCCCGGCGGCGCGGGCCAGTTCGTCGACCCTGGCCCCATCGTAACCCTTCTCCGCGAAGAGCTCGGCGGTCGCCTCCAAGATCCCTTCGGCGGTGGTCGCCGGCGCCACCCTGTCTCTTGCCTCAGTCATGTATTCAACCGTTTGGTTAAAACGTTCGGTTGAAAGGTAGCGCGCTGCGCTGGTCATGTCAATTCACCCCACGGTCAGACAGGGTGATCGCATACTTACATAACACCCCGCGTACAGCTAGTGTAAGCCCTTGATTTACGGTACACCGTGAATCCCTCCCTGGAGGCTCGACTGCCGCGTCCATGCGGCAGATGACCGTAAATCAAGGGCTTACACCAGCGATGACAAAGTATGCGGTTGCTCTGCACGGTCAGAGTCGGGCGGAGCGCCCACGCAGGCTGTTCACCGAGTCTTGCCCGGGGTGTAGACTAAAGGGAATTTGCTTCAACCGAGAGACAGATCATGCCCGAGTACCGTTCCCGCACCTCCACCGCCGGTCGCAACATGGCCGGTGCCCGCTCCCTCTGGCGCGCCACCGGAATGAAGGATGACGATTTCGCCAAGCCGATCATCGCCGTGGCCAACTCCTTTACCCAGTTCGTCCCCGGCCATGTCCACCTCAAGGACATGGGGCAACTGGTGGCGCGCGAGATCGAGCGCGCCGGCGGCGTGGCCAAGGAGTTCAACACCATCGCCGTGGACGACGGCATCGCCATGGGCCACGACGGCATGCTCTACTCGCTGCCCTCGCGCGAGATTATCGCCGATTCGGTGGAGTACATGGTCAACGCCCACTGCGCCGATGCGCTGGTCTGCATCTCCAACTGCGACAAGATCACCCCCGGCATGCTCAACGCCGCGATGCGTCTGAATATCCCGGTGGTCTTCGTCTCCGGCGGGCCGATGGAGGCGGGCAAGGCGGTGATCCACGACCAGGAGGTTCATCTCGATCTGGTCGACGCCATGGTCGCCGCGGCCAACCCCGATGAGTCGGACGAGGATGTGAACACCCTGGAGCGCTCCGCCTGCCCTACCTGCGGCTCCTGCTCCGGGATGTTCACCGCCAACTCCATGAACTGCCTGACCGAGGCGCTGGGCCTGTCGCTGCCGGGTAACGGCTCGCTGGTGGCGACCCACGCCGACCGCGAGCAGCTGTTCCTCAGAGCGGGCCGATTGAGTGTCGAGCTGGCCAAACGCTACTACGAGCAGGACGATGCCTCGGCCCTGCCTCGCTCCATTGCCACCAGGGCGGCCTTCGAGAACGCCATGAGCCTGGACATCGCCATGGGCGGCTCCACCAACACCATCCTCCACCTGCTGGCCGCCGCCCAGGAGGGGGAGGTGGACTTCGCCATGGACGATATCGACCGCCTCTCGCGCAAGGTGCCGCACCTGTGCAAGGTGGCCCCCTCCAGCCAGCAATACCACATGGAGGATGTGCACCGTGCCGGTGGCGTGATGGGCATCCTCGGCCAGCTGGAGCGGGGCGGGTTGCTACACACCGACGTGGCCACCGTGCACGCCCCGAGCATGGGCGAGGCGATCGAACAGTGGGACGTTACCCGTAGTGACGATCAGGCGCATCGCGACTTCTTCCGTGCCGCCCCCGGCGGGGTGCCGACCCAGGTCGCCTTCAGCCAGGACAAGCGCTACCCCGAGCTGGACCTCGACCGCGAGGGCGGCTGTATTCGCGACATTGACCACGCCTTCTCCAAAGAGGGGGGGCTAGCGGTGCTCTACGGCAACATCGCCGAAGAGGGCTGCGTGGTGAAGACTGCCGGGGTGGACGAATCGATCCTCAAATTCTCCGGCCCGGCGCGCATCTTCGAGAGCCAGGATGCCGCGGTGGAGGCGATCCTCGGCGACAGGATCAACAAGGGCGACGTGGTCATCATCCGCTACGAAGGCCCCCGCGGCGGCCCCGGCATGCAGGAGATGCTCTACCCGACCTCTTACCTCAAGTCCAAGGGGCTGGGTAAGGATTGCGCCCTGCTCACCGATGGGCGCTTCTCCGGCGGTACCTCCGGCCTCTCCATCGGCCACGCTTCGCCCGAGGCGGCCGAGGGCGGCGCCATCGGCCTAGTGGAGGAGGGCGATACCATCGAGATCGATATCCCCGGTCGCACCATCCGCGTGGCCCTCACCGACGACGAGTTGGCCGAGCGCCGCGCCACTATGGAGCTCAAGGGGCCCGATGCCTGGAAACCGGCGGCGCCGCGCCAGCGCAAGGTCTCCGCCGCGCTCAAGGCCTACGCCGCGCTTACCACCTCGGCCTCCCGCGGCGCCGTGCGCGATGTGAGCCAGTTGGAGCGGTAGCACGGTTCGTTCGCCGCAGCGGCGCCTCTGCGGTGAAGCGGCAGGGTGAGCGCATACTTACACCAGCGATGACAAAGTATGCGGTTGCCCTGGGTGCAGCGGCTTGTCTGACACAAATGGGTCACCCGGCTGTCATGCTGTCATACGCATGTCATATTTTTTGTCTCTAATGGTGCTATGGTTCTTCGTGGAGACGGGTGACAGCGAATGACAGGCAAGAGAATATTACTGGTCGAAGATGAGGCGGCGATCCGCGAGATGACCGCCATGGCTCTGGAACGCGCCGGGTTTGAGGTCGAAGAGGCCGAAGATGCCCAGCAGGCCGAGCGTGCGGTGGCCGACAACCTGCCGGACCTGATCCTGCTCGACTGGATGCTCCCCGGCACCAGCGGCGTGGAGCTGGCGCGACGTTTTCGTCGTGACGACTACACCAAAGAGGTGCCGATCATTATGCTCACCGCCCGCTCCGAGGAGGATGACCGCATCCGCGGTCTGGAGAGCGGGGCCGATGACTATGTCACCAAACCCTTCTCGCCGCGCGAACTCATCGCCCGCATCAAGGCGGTGATCCGCCGGGCCAGCCCCGAGCAGGATGAGGGGCAGCTGGAGGTCGACGGACTGGTGCTGGATACCCACAGCCACCGCATCAGCGTCAACGGCCATCGGGTGGAGATGGGGCCGACGGAGTTCCGGCTGTTGCAGTTCTTCATGGCCCATCCCGAGCGGGTCTATAGCCGCTCGCAGCTACTGGACAGGGTCTGGAGTCGCGGCAGCTTCGTCGAGGAGCGCACTGTAGATGTGCATATCCGACGCTTGCGCAAAGCGCTGGCCGAGGAGGGATTTGACCGCTAC
>JBNJGC010000116.1:0-8349 GCA_051747405.1 Pseudomonadota bacterium | reverse complement strand
CCCCGGGTAGGTCGCATCAGGTGTCCGGTGACGGACATCGCAGATGAATGGCTATTCACGACAGAACCCGGCTTACAGGCCGGCTCCCACTTCCCCATCTCTGCCACGCCTTGATCGGTTTCACCACCCTCTCTTGATAATCTACTTTAACTTCAAGACTCAATGCTTTGATTAAATAAGCCTCTTTCCTGAGCGTTTTCCTGCACCTTTTTCCACTTCCCGCCACTTTTCCTAAGTTGTTGTGAAATAAGAAGGAATTTCTCCATTCGCATCTCCAATCTGCTTGACAGGCGGGCTGGTGGCTACCTATAGTGTACAAATGTGGGAGAAAGTGGATCTGAGTGGAAATGGAGTTCGTTAAGGGGGGAGCCGCCGCGTGTTCCGGGGAGTCACAGAGCTAAATCTCGATGCCAAGGGCCGTATTGCGATGCCGACGCGCTATCGCCAGCGGCTGCTGGATCGTTGCGCCGGCCATTTGGTGATCACCATCGACATCGCTGAGAAGTGTCTCGCCATCTACCCCCTGCCCGAGTGGGAGGAGATTCAGCAAAAGCTCGATGCCCTCTCCAGCTTCAACCCCAAGACCGCCATGGTGAAACGTCTGCTGATGGGTAACGCCACCGATGTGGAGATGGATGGTAACGGGCGCATCCTCATCCCCACCAAGCTGCGTAAACACGCCAACCTCAGCAAGAAGACGGTGATGACCGGACAGGGCAAAAAATTCGAACTGTGGGATGAGGAGACCTGGGATATCCGCAGCGAGGCCTGGCAGGCGGAGGCCGCTCTGGATGAGGGCGAGCTGCCCGAAGACCTCGAGTCACTCTCCCTCTAACCATGGACGCGGCAATGGAACATCACCCGGTACTATTTGATGAGGTGCTGGAGGCGCTGAGGATCCGCCCGGACGGGATCTATATCGACGGCACCTTTGGCCGTGGCGGGCACAGCGGTGCACTGCTGCAGCAGTTAGGCGCAGAGGGCCGCCTGCTGGCGATGGATAAAGACCCGGAGGCGGTGGCCGTGGCGCAGGCGCGGTTTGCCGGTGACCCACGGTTCGAGATCGTGCAGGGGAGCTACACCATGCTTGAGACGGAGGTGGAGAGGCGCGGCTGGCGAGGCAGAGTGGATGGTATTTTGCTCGATCTGGGTGTCTCCTCACCACAGCTGGACGATGCCAGCCGCGGCTTCAGCTTCCGCCAGGACGGGCCGCTGGATATGCGCATGGACCCAAGCCGCGGTCCCAGTGCCGCAGAGTGGTTGGCCAGCGCCAAGGCGGAGGAGATTGCCCGTGTGCTTAAGGAGTATGGCGAGGAGCGTTTCGCCAAGCGTATCGCCGCGGCGATCGTGCGTGAGCGTGAGCTGGAGCCGATTTTGACCACGGCGCGGTTGGCCAAGATCGTCGCTGAGGCCAACCCCAAGTGGGAGAAGGATAAAAATCCGGCCACCCGCAGCTTTCAGGCGATTCGCATCCATATCAACGCCGAGCTGGCGGAACTGGATGCCGTGTTGGCCCAGTCGGTGGAGGTGCTGGCGCCGGGTGGGCGCCTGGCGGTGATCAGTTTCCACTCACTGGAAGACCGCCGGGTGAAACGCTTTATCCGCGATGAGGCCCGCGGTGGCGACTTTCCGCCGGATCTGCCGGTTACCGACAGCCAGCTCAACCGGCGCCTGCGGGCCGTGGGTAGAGACATTCGTGCCGGTAAGGCGGAGTTGGCCGCAAACCCACGCTCGCGCAGCGCTGTGCTGCGGGTGGCCGAGAGGCTGGGCTGATGGGACGGCTGCTCCTGCTGGTGCTGGCCTTGGCGGTGCTGGTTAGTGCCCTGGGTGTGGTGGTGAGCACCCATGAGTCACGCAAGCTATTTGTTGAGCTGCAGGCGCTGGAGAAGGTGCGCGACGAGATGAATGCCCAGTGGGGCCGGCTGCAGCTCGAGCAGAGTACCTGGGCCACCCATGGTCGGATCGAACGGGTGGCGAATGAACGACTGGATATGGTGATTCCGCCCCCCGGGGCAGTGGTGATAGTGCGTCCATGAGCAAAGATAACGTCAAAAAGGGTCATCGCGGACGGCTGCTCTTTGTCGAGCTGGTGCTGCTGCTGGGCGTTGCCGCGCTGATGTGGCGCATGGGCGACCTGAACCTCAACCAGCGTGACTTCCTCCAGGGGCAGGGCGATGCCCGCTATCTGCGCACCGTGGCCATCCCGGCCCACCGCGGCATGATTACCGATCGCCACGGTGAGCCGCTGGCGATCAGTACGCCGGTAGAGTCGGTTTGGGCAAACCCTCAGGACCTGGCCAAGGCCCGCGATCGCTGGTCGGAGCTGGCGCGTGTGCTGGAGCTGGATTTGAGCTCCTTGCAGCGGATGCTGGGCCGACGTAAGGATAAGGAGTTCGTCTACCTGCGCCGCCACGTTAATCCCGACCTGGCGGAGGAGGTGATGGCGCTGCGGATCCCCGGTGTGTCTCTCAAGCCGGAGTACCGCCGCTACTACCCCATGGGTGAGGTAATGGCTCACGTCGTGGGCTTCACCAATATCGATGATGTTGGGCAAGAGGGCGTCGAGTTGATGCTGGACGAGGCCCTGCAGGGGATCCCCGGCAGTAAGCGGGTACTCAAGGATCGGTTGGGCCGTGTGGTGGAAAATGTGGAGAGTATCAGCGCCCCGCGTCCCGGTGATGATATTCAGTTGAGCATCGACCGGCGTATCCAGTACCTGGCCTACCGCGAGCTCAAGGCGGCGGTACGACGTCACCAGGCGAAGGCCGGCTCGGCGGTGGTGCTCGATGTGACCACCGGCGAGGTGCTGGCGATGGTCAACCAGCCCGCTTATAACCCGAATAACCGCACTAATCTGAGCAGCTCGCGATTGCGTAACCGCGCCGTTACCGACGTTCTAGAGCCGGGCTCGACGATGAAGCCCTTTACCATCGCCGCCGCCCTCGAAAGCGGCAAGTTTCGTCCTAGCACCCCGGTCGATGCCAGTCCGGGGATGCTGCGTTTGGGCGGTTTCACCATCCGTGATGTGCGTGACTACGGCCCCATCGATGTGGCCACCGTTATTCAGAAGTCGAGCAACGTGGGGGCCAGCCGTATCGCCCTGTCGCTGCCGGGGCAGCGGCTGTGGGATGTCTTTACCCGCTTTGGCTTCGGCTACGACACCGCCAGCGGATTCCCCGGTGAGGCGGCGGGTCTGTTGAGTAATCATGTGGACTGGCACAAGGTGGAGCAGGCGACGATCTCCTACGGCTACGGCCTGTCGGTGACGCCGCTACAGCTGGCCAACGCCTATGCCGCCCTTGCCGCCGATGGGGCGCAGCGCCCGGTCAGCTTCCTCAAACTCGACACAGAGCAGCTGCCGGCGGCACGCCAGGTGGTCAAGCCGCAGGTGGCCAGGGCGGTACGCGAGATGCTGGTCCGCGTGGTGCAGCAGGGCGGTACCGGTACCCGTGCCCAGGTGGCCGGTTACCAAGTGGCGGGCAAGACAGGCACCGTGCGTAAGGCCTCTGCCGGAGGCTACAACGAAGAGAACTATCTGTCGGTCTTTGCCGGCATGGCGCCCGCCAGCCGTCCGCGGCTGGCGATGGTGGTGATGGTGGACCAGCCCGACGACGGCGAGTACTACGGCGGCGTGGTCGCCGCACCGGTATTCTCCCGAGTGATGGAGGGGGCGCTGCGGCTGCTGGATGTGGCACCGGACGACCTGGAAAGCCTGGAAGGGGTGAGTGTGGCGATGATAGGAGAGGAGCGGTGATGCCGGCACAGCGCTACCCCGATAGCGGACAGGATCTACAGAGACTGTTCGCGGGTCTTGTCGATCCGGCGCGCCTGCCCGATGTGAGGGTGAGCGGTCTGGCACTGGACAGTCGGCGGGTGCGCCCCGGGGAGCTCTTTCTCGCCTGCGCCGGGCGGGGCGCCCACGGCGCATCGTTCATCCCGGAGGCGCTGGCCAATGGCGCTGTTGCCGTCGCGCTGGAGCCGAACGGTGCGCCCGAAGTGACCGCCCCCGTTCCGGTACCGATGTTTGCCGTTGAGGGTTTGGGCAAGCGGGTCAGTGAGGTGGCCGGGCGCTTTTATGGTGAGCCCAGTGCAGGAGTCTCGGTGGTGGGCATCACCGGCACCAACGGCAAGACCTCTGTCAGTCAGTTCATTGCCCAGTCGCTGGACGGCGAGGCCCCCTGCGGCGTCATCGGCACTCTGGGCAGTGGTCTCTATGGTGAGTTGGCTGAGACCGGCCACACTACTCCGGATGCGGTCACGCTGCAGCAGCAACTGGCACAGATGCGCCGTAGCGGTGCACGTTATGTGGCCATGGAGGTCTCCTCCCACGCCCTGGATCAGGGGAGGGTCGAAGCGGTGCACTTCGCTGTGGCGGTCTTTACCAACCTTAGCCATGAGCATCTGGACTATCACGAGGATATGAGTCGTTACGCTGCGGCCAAGCATCGCCTGCTGGAGATGCCCGGCCTGCGCTGCGCGGTGATCAACGCCGATGATGCCACCGGGGCGGCGTGGCTGGCGGATCTGCCGGCGGGGGTGGCGGCGATCGACTACGGGCTGGAACCGGCCAATGATGACCGGCCTACGCTCTATGCCGATGCGCTGGAATTGGGCAGTGACGGCTTGTCGATGCAGGTCCACTATGCCGGCCAGAAGCAGCAACTGGCCACAGCCCTGCTGGGCCGCTTTAACGCCTCCAACCTGTTGGCGGCACTGGGTGCGCTGCTGGCGCTGGGGGTGGAGTTCGACGATGCGCTGGCGCGTCTGCAGGCGGTGCGCACTGTGCCGGGCCGTATGGAGGCCTTTGGCGGCGGCGACAAACCTCTGGTGGTGGTGGACTATGCACATACCCCCGATGCGTTGGAGCACGTTTTGCGCGCCCTGCGTGAGCACACCCGTAAGCGCTTGTGGTGCCTCTTCGGCTGCGGCGGCGAGCGCGATCAGCAGAAACGGCCTTTGATGGGGCGGATTGCAGAACGGTTGGCAGACAGCGTGGTGCTGACCGACGATAATCCGCGCGGCGAAGACCCCTACAACATTATCGAGGCGATTATCGCCGGAACGAAAAACCCCGATGCCATCTACGTCAAACGCAATCGGGCCGAGGCCATTGCGCTGGTTATCGCACTGGCGCGACCGGGGGATGTGGTGCTGATCGCCGGCAAGGGGCATGAAGATGTACAGCAGCTCGCCGGGGAGTCGATTCGTTTTAGCGATCGCCACGAGGTGGCACGCCTGTTGGGCGAGGAGGTGAGTGGTGCCTGAGGGGATCCAAACCCAACTCTCCCATGCCGCCAGCTGGGTGGCGGGGCGCCTGCTCGGTGCCGACCGCTCTTTCCACGGGGTGAGCAGCGACTCACGCGCTATCGAGCCGGGCATGTTGTTTATCGCACTCAAGGGGCCACGCCACGACGGCCACGATCACCTCGCCGCTGCGGTAGCGTCCGGGGCCGTGGCGGCGCTGGTGGAGCGACCCCAGGATGTGGCGGTACCTCAGCTGGTGGTCGGCGATACGCTGCAGGCGCTGGGCCGTCTGGCGGCGGTCTGGCGACAGCACCTGGGGACGGCACTGGTGGGGATCACCGGCAGCAACGGCAAGACCACGGTCAAGGAGATGTGCGCCGCGATTCTGGGACAGGCCGGTAAGGTGATGGCGACCCGCGGCAACCTGAATAACGACATCGGCGTCCCCCTGACCCTGCTGCGGCTGGAGCGGGGGCACGACTACGGTGTGATCGAGATGGGGGCCAACCACGCCGGCGAGATCGCCTACCTGAGCGGGCTGGTCCGTCCGCAGGTGGCCATCATCACCAATGCCGGGCCGGCCCACCTGGAGGGTTTCGGTTCCGTGGAGGGGGTGGCCCACGCAAAAGGTGAGATCTACCAGGGCTTGAGTGAAGAGGGGGTGGCGGTGATCAACGCCGACGACGCCTATGCCGGTCTCTGGCGCGAGTTGGTGGGGACTCACCGCAGTATCAGTTACGGATTGGCTCGTCCTGCGGACATCGGTGTGCGCGGGCTGGGGGATCTCAACGGCAGTGAGCTGGAGGTGATTACCCCGCTGGGTGAGTTCGGCCTCAGTCTGCCGCTGCCCGGTCGGCACAACATTATGAACGCCCTGGCGGCGATTGGTGCGGCGATCGCGCTCGGGGTCGACCTGGAGGTGATCGCCAAAGGGCTGAACGACCTGTCGCCGGTGGACGGGCGACTGCAGATCCGCCAGGGGCGTGAGGGCGCCACGATTCTGGATGACAGTTACAACGCCAACCCCTCCTCCATGTTGGCCGGGTTAGAGGTGCTTGCCGGCTGTGACGGTCGGCGTTACCTGGCCATGGGGGATATGGGCGAGCTGGGGGGTGAGGGTGATGAGATGCACCGCCAGGTGGGGCGGGATGCGCGTCGGCTGGGGATCGATGGGCTCTATGCCACCGGCGAATTGAGCCGTGTTGCCTGTGAGGCGTTCGGCGAGGGGGCGCAGCACTTTGCCCGACAGGAGGAGCTTGTCGCAGCGCTGCAGCCGGCGCTGGCTGAGGATGTGACGGTGCTGGTCAAGGGCTCGCGCAGCAGCCACATGGAGCGAGTGGTCGAGGCGCTTACTGAAGAGGGTGAGAGCTGACCATGCTGCTCTATCTGACTGAATATCTGAGCCAGTTTTACACCGGTTTTACGGTGTTTCAGTATCTGACGTTGCGGGCGATTGTCGGCGCGCTCAGCGCGTTGCTGATTTCGCTACTGCTGGGACCGTGGATCATCAACCGCCTGACCCACCACCAGGTGGGCCAGTTCGTGCGCGATGACGGCCCCCAGAGCCATCTCTCCAAGGCCGGTACGCCGACCATGGGGGGTGCCCTGATCCTGGCCTCCATCGCCATCAGTACGCTGCTGTGGGCGGATCTGACGAACCGTTTCGTCTGGGTTGTGTTGCTGGTGACGCTGCTGTTCGGCGCCATCGGCTGGATCGATGATTACAAAAAGCTGATCCAGAAACAGTCTCAGGGGCTGAAGGCGAAGCACAAATATCTGATGCAGACGGTGGTCGGGCTCGGCGCCGCGCTGTTTCTCTATAATACCGCGCAGGTGCCGGCGGAGCTGGAGCTGATCCTCCCCTTCATTAAAACGGTGGCGCTGCCGATGGGGCTGTTCTTTGTGGTCCTGAGCTATTTTGTCATCGTCGGTTCGAGCAATGCGGTGAACCTGACCGATGGGTTGGATGGTTTGGCGATCCTGCCGACGGTGATGGTCGGTGGGGCGCTCGGCATATTTGCCTATGTGACCGGTAATGTGAACTTTGCCGACTATCTGGGGATTCCCTACATACCGGGTGTCGGCGAGGTGATTGTCTTCTGTGGCGCACTGGTCGGCGCAGGGCTCGGGTTTCTGTGGTTCAACACCTATCCGGCGCAGGTCTTTATGGGGGATGTGGGTGCCCTGGGGCTGGGGGCGGCGCTTGGCGTGATCGCCGTGGTGGTGCGCCAGGAGCTGGTGTTGCTGATCATGGGCGGGGTTTTCGTTATGGAGACCGTCTCGGTGATCCTGCAGGTGGCCTCCTACAAACTGACCGGCAAGCGGATCTTCCGTATGGCACCGTTGCACCACCACTTTGAACTCAAGGGCTGGCCAGAGCCGCGGGTGATCGTCCGTTTCTGGATCATCACCGTGATTCTGGTGCTGATTGGTCTCTCTACATTGAAGATTCGCTAGGACATATGGCACAGGCGATGAATATGGCAAACAGAGAACAGGCGGAGCGCCCCACCCTGGTGGTGGGCCTGGGCCAGACCGGCCTCGCTGCTGCGCGCTATCTCGCTGCGCAGGGTGAGCGGTTTGCCGTGGCCGACAGTCGTGCCAATCCGCCCGGATTGGCGGCGCTACGGCGTGAGTTTCCGCAGGCGCCGGTCCATCTGGGGCCGTTTGCACCGGAGCTGTTCAAGCGCGCGGCGCGGCTGCTGCTGAGCCCGGGAGTGGCGCCGCAGGTGCCCGCGGTGGTAGAAGCGGTCAGTCACGGTGTGGAGGTGTTGGGTGATGTGGAGCTGTTCGCCCGCTGTGTCGAGGCGCCGGTGGTGGCCATTACCGGCTCCAACGGCAAGAGTACGGTGACTGCGCTACTCGGTGAGATGGCACATAGGGCGGGGCGTTCGGTGGCAGTGGGCGGCAATATCGGCACACCGGTGTTGGAGCTTTTGCAGCAGCCGGCGCCGCAGCTCTATGTCCTGGAGCTCTCCAGTTTCCAGCTCGAGATGACACGGTCGCTCAACTGCAAAGCGGCTACCGTGCTCAACCTCAGTGAGGACCATCTGGATCGCCACCGGGATATGGACAACTACGCGGCGATAAAGGCGCGCATCTTTA
>JBNJGC010000115.1:0-8402 GCA_051747405.1 Pseudomonadota bacterium | reverse complement strand
CACACCGCGTATCATCACCAATGAAAACGGCACAGAAGTGTGGCGCTGGGACAGCGACCCCTTCGGCACCACCGCGGCCAATGAAGACCCGGATGGGGATGGAGTGTTATTTGGCTATAATCTGCGTTTTCCGGGGCAGTATTTTGATGCGGAGACTGGGCTGCATTACAACTACTTTCGGGACTATGATCCGGCTACGGGAAGGTACGTTGAGTCCGATCCTGTCGGGCTTGATGGCGGATTAAACACCTACGCATATGTTGCCTCAAACTTGTTACGCTATGTTGATCCGCTCGGATTAGTAAAAGTAAAACGGGTGAAGTACCAAATCACTTCGTATCAACTGTCGGTGGATAAGAATCTTGGTGCTAGAAACAGTATCGCAGCAAGATCAACTATATATGTTTGGGTTGAAGATTGCTGTAAGCAGAAAACAAAGCATAAATTGTATGACAATGAACCTGGCGCTTCTCCAGGCATCAAAAGTCCCACTGTAGATTTTAACTATACTGAGGCTTTCTTTTATTCATACTATTCTGACACTTGTTCTTGCGACTGCACTGAAACATTTGCGGGTGGTTTTTTTGAAGGGGACCCTGATTTTTGGGCTGATAGATATCTGGATTTTCTAGAGGCATTGTCGGATATTGAGTTTTAAATGGAGTACGCATGAGAATATTTTCTCTCGTAGTTTTTTGTTTGTTATCCAATATGGGTTGTGTGTACTCAGCTCAAGAGGATAACCTGGCAACAGAACTCCCAGCTCTTCATTCAAGACTGGTGCAGTTCTATTCACTAGAAAAGGAAAAGGAATGGAATAAAACTTATGAGTTTCATACAAACCTATATAAGTCTGTCATAGGTAAAGCGCAATATGTGTCTACCATGAAGGAAGATGATAAAGGGTGGAGGCTGATTGATTTTGATATAAAAAATTATATGAGAAAAGGAAGTAAAGTGATTTTGAGAATTGATTTTACTGAGAATCCGCCGAAAGAGTTTTTTGAAAAGATTGGTGCCCCTACAGCTGTCAATACATTTGTAAATGAAGAAACTGTAATTTGGGTGCATGAGAATAATGAGTGGTATATTTATGATGCAGGGACAAGGTCTAGGTTTTCGGTGAATACACCGATCGATAACAGATAAGCATGGGGCCTAGCCCCCTGCCCCCTCTGTCAGGATAGATGTCGCCCAATTGAACTGGATTCCTGACACAGAGGGCTCATGCTGGACAGAAACGGGAATTACACTGACAATCACCTTCTCCATGCACTCTGTTGCGATTATATGCGGAAGCTACTTCGCTTTTCCTTATGACAAACATCCGATATCTTACGCAGTATGAAGATGATCGATACCCTTATCCATGCCGGCTGGATCGTTCCGGTCGAACCCGAGGCGGTGGTGCTGGAACGTCACAGCATCGCCATCGACAACGGTCACATCCTTGAGCTGCTCCCCAGCGATGATGCCCGTGAGCGCTATCGGGCCGAGCACGAGGTCGACAAACCGGACCACCTGTTGATGCCGGGCCTCATCAACGCCCACACCCACGCGGCGATGAGCCTGATGCGCGGTCTGGCGGATGATCTGCCGCTGATGAGCTGGCTCAACGAGCATATCTGGCCCGCTGAGGGCAAGTGGGTCGGACCGGAGTTCGTGCGTGACGGCAGCCGCCTAGCGATGGCCGAGATGCTGCGTGGCGGCACCACCTGCTTTAACGAGATGTACTTCTTCCCCGACGAGGTGGCACGCCTGGCCGAGCAGGCAGGCATGCGCGCGGTGCTGGGACTCATCGTCATCGACTTCCCCACCGCCTGGGCCCAGGATGCCGACGAGTACATCCACAAGGGGATCGCGCTGCACGACCAGGTCAAGCACTCTCCGCTCATCAGCACCGCCTTCGCCCCCCACGCCCCCTATACCGTCTCCGATGCCCCGCTGGAGAAGGTGGCGATGTACGCCGAAGAGCTGGACATCCCCATCCACATGCACGTCCACGAGACCGCCCATGAGGTGGCTGACGCCATCGAGCGGCACGGCAGGCGCCCTCTGGCCCGCCTGGCTGAGCTGGGGCTTGTCTCACCGAGACTGCTGGCAGTGCACATGACCCAATTGACCGACGAAGAGATCGCCGCCCACGCGGATGCCAACGCCCATGTGGTCCACTGCCCGGAGTCCAACCTCAAGCTCGCCAGTGGCTTCTGCCCGGTACAGAAGCTGCTCGACGCCGGCATCAACGTCGCCCTCGGCACCGACGGTGCCGCCAGCAACAACGATCTGGACATGTTCGGCGAGATGCGCACC
Source organism: Pseudomonadota bacterium (assembly GCA_051747405.1). Lineage (GTDB taxonomy): Bacteria > Pseudomonadota > Gammaproteobacteria > Thiohalomonadales > Thiohalomonadaceae > JAPHTQ01. Next base: position 6,092 of record JBNJGC010000115.1, on the reverse strand, counting down.
GCCGCACTGCTGGCCAAGGGTGTCGCCGGCGACGCTAGCGCCCTGCCCGCCCAGCGGGCGCTGGAGATGGCAACGATCCACGCTGCCCGCGCCCTGGGGCTGGAGTCGGTCTGCGGCTCACTGGTCGCCGGCAAGGCGGCGGATATCGTCGCCGTCAAGCTGGATGACCTGGAGACCCAACCGCTGTACCATGCGATTTCACAGCTGATCTACGCCACCGGTCGGGACAAGGTGAGCGACGTCTGGGTGGCCGGGCGCCACCTGCTCAAGGATCGCCAACTGACAACCCTCGACGAGGCCGCCATTCTGGAAAATACCCGCCAGTGGCAAACCAAGCTGCGCGAACAGGCCTGACAGGAAACCAACCATGAGTGCTGCAGAACACCACCATAACGTAGACCATGCCGAGGTCGGCAAATTCGAAGAGCTCGCCTCCCGCTGGTGGGACCCCCATAGCGAGTTCAAGCCGCTGCACGACATCAACCCGCTGCGACTCAACTACATCGACGGCCACGCCGGCATCGCCGGCAAGAAGGTGCTCGATGTGGGCTGTGGCGGCGGCATCCTGGCCGAGAGCATGGCCCGCCGCGGCGCCGAGGTGACCGGCATCGACATGGGCGAGGCGCCGCTGCAGGTAGCCAAACTGCACAAGCTCGAATCGGGCCTCGAGGTGGACTATCAGCGCACCACCGCCGAGGCGATGGCGGAGCAACACCCCGGCGCCTTCGACGTTGTCACCTGCATGGAGATGCTGGAGCACGTCCCCGACCCGGGTTCGGTGATCGCCGCCTGCGCACAGCTGGTCAAACCCGGCGGACAGGTCTTCTTCTCCACCATCAACCGAAACCCCAAGTCCTACCTCTTCGCCATCGTCGGCGCAGAGTACCTCCTGCGCATGCTCCCCAAAGGCACCCACGACTTTGCCAAGTTCATCCGCCCCTCCGAGCTGGAGAACTGGACCCGCAGCGCCGAGCTCGAGCTCAAGGAGCTCACCGGCATGAGTTACAACCCCTTCAGCAAACAGTACAGCCTGGGGCGGGATCTGGACGTCAACTATATGGCGTACTGCGTGAGGGGGGATTAGTTTCGAGTTCAAGGTTTCAAGTTGAAAGGCAACGACTCGCCCCTTAAAAGCGAACCGCAGAGGCGCAAAGACGCAGAGTTGTATGAGTTACTGTCATTGCGAGCCGAAGTCGAAGCAATCCTGCTGCAGAGTGGAGGTTACTTCGTCGCGTGGGCTACTCGCAATCACCAAACAGATAGCTCAGGGGGCAGGTAGTAACATTTCAAATTGAAAGTTGAAAAATTAAATCGAAAATTTGTCAGGAAGGTGCGCAAAGCAGCCGTCAAATCACAAATTAGCCGGAGTGCGCCTCTTTGAGCTTGAAACTTTGAACTACTCTCCCCCCATCCCATGACTTCACGCTCTCACGACATAAAAACCGTCCTTTTCGACCTCGACGGCACCCTGGCCGACACCGCCCCGGATCTCGCCTATGCCCTCAATGCTGTACTGCAGGAGCAGGGCCGGGAGCCGCTACCTTTCGAAGATATCCGTCCTGTGGTCTCCCACGGCGGCATCGCGCTTATCAAGCACGGTTTCGGCATCGACGAGTCGCATCCGGATTTTCAGCCCCTGCGGCAACGGCTACTGGCTATCTACCGGGAGAATATCGCCCGCGAGACGCGCCTATTCGACGGAATGGCAGAGCTGCTGGACAAACTGGAAGAGCACGGGTGCCGCTGGGGGGTGGTGACCAATAAACCGAGCTGGCTCACCGAGCCGCTGCTGGAACAGCTAGGTATTCGTCAACGCGCCGCCACCGTGGTCAGCGGCGACACCCTGCCCGAGCGCAAACCTCACCCGGCCCCCATGCACCTAGCCTGCAAAGAGTCGGGCAGCCGCCCAGAACAGTGCCTCTATGTAGGCGATGCCCGGCGCGACATCGAGGCCGGTCGCAACGCCGGCATGCACACCCTGGTGGCACTGTTTGGCTACCTTGGCGATAGCGACCACCCCGAGCAGTGGCAGGCCGACGGCATGGCCAAGTCCGCCCTGGAGATACTCGACTGGCTGGAGCGCTAGTATCACATTCGGCCCTCCCCGAGTCGGCACGTCCCCCGTATAGGCGTACCTCTCCCGGATGCTACGGCGCATAACGTAACCGTTGGGGCCATTCTCGCCAATGGCGAGCAGTGGTATGCTCTGCACTGCGCAAACCGGACGAAGACCATGGATACGCTCGATCTAGACACCTCCCAACTGCTCCTCTCCGGCCTCGCCGTCCTGCTGCTGGTCGCGATCAGCGCCCTGCTTGCCCGTCTGCCGCTGCAGCAGCGCATCCAACAGCTGCGCGAGGAGAACATACGCCTGCAATCGGCGCTGGAAGCAGAGCAGCGCAACGCTGAGGCCAAGCAGCAGGCCTTCGAGGAGTCCAGGCGCCAGCTCAGCGACAGCTTCAATGCCCTCGCCGCCGAAGCGCTCAAACATAACAGCGGCGAGTTTCTCAAGCTGGCGCGGGAGAACTTCGTGCAGCTGCAACAGCAGTCGCAGCACGACCTGGCGCAAAAGGAGAAGGCGGTAGAGAACCTGGTCAAGCCGATCCGCGAGACCCTGGAGCGGACCGAACGCCAGATGCGCGAGATGGAGAAGGATCGGCAGAGCGCCTACGGCTCCCTGACCAAACACCTCGAGAGCATGAACGAGACCCAACATATCCTCCAGACCGAGACCCGCAATCTGGTCCAGGCCCTGCGCCGCCCGGAGGTACGTGGCCAGTGGGGTGAGATGACCCTCAAGCGGCTGGCCGAGCTGGCCGGCATGGTCGAGCACTGCGACTTCTACGAGCAGGAGCAGGTACGCGGCGAGAACGGCCAGGCGCTACGCCCCGACATGGTGGTACGCATGCCCGACGAGCGCGAGATCGTGGTCGACGCCAAGACCCCGCTCGACGCCTACCTCAGCGCCATCGAGGCGACCGATGACGAAACCCGCCAGGCGGCCATGGTGCGCCATGCACGCAAAGTGCGCGAACGGGTCAAGGAGCTGGCCGCCAAGAGCTATTGGCAGCAGTTCAAAAACACACCCGATTTCGTCGTCCTGTTCATCCCCGGCGAGCAGTTTCTCAGCGCCGCGCTGGAGATCGACCGCAAGCTACTGGAGGACGCCATGGCAGAGAAGGTCATTCTCGCCACCCCCACCAGCTTCGTCGCTCTGCTGCGGGCAGTGGCCTACGGCTGGCGCCAGCAGGCGTTGGCGGAGAACGCCGAGAAGATCCGCATCGTCGGCGAAGAGCTCTACGGCCGGCTCAGCACCTTCGCCGACCACCTTGCCAAACTCGGGCGAAGCCTTGACAGCAGCGTCGGCCACTTCAACAAAGCGGTCGGCTCCTTCGACAGCCGCATCCTGCCCAGCGCCCGCAAATTCACCGAAATGGGCATCCACGCCAAAAAGGAGCTGGAAGAGGCCTCCCCGGTGGAGAAGGGTGTACGCCATCTGCAAGGCACGGACGAGTGACAACCTTGCCCCAACCCGCCAACCATCCAGGGCCTGCACAGCCTCTGGAAGCGGCCTACCGCCACTGCCGCCAACTGGCGCAGAGCCACTACGAAAACTTCCCCGTCGCCTCGCGCCTGTTGCCGGCCAAAAGCCGCGATGCGATTGCGGTGATCTACGCCTTCGCCCGCACCGCCGACGACTTTGCCGATGAAGGCGACCGCACCCCCGATGAGCGACTCGCCCTGCTGGATGATTACCAGAGAAAGCTCACGCAGCTTGCTCACGGTAGGAGCGGCGACGACCCCATTTTCACCGCCCTGACCGATGTCATCCGCCAGCACCAACTACCGCTGCAGCTCTTTCACGACCTGCTCTCCGCCTTCCGCCAGGATGTCAGCAAAAGGCGCTACGCCGACTTTGCCGAGGTGCTCGACTACTGCCGCCGCTCGGCCAACCCCGTCGGTCGGCTGCTGCTCCACCTGCACGACGAGGCCAGTGAAGAGAACCTCCAGCACTCCGACCACATCTGCAGCGCCCTACAACTTATCAACTTCCTTCAGGACATCGAACAGGACGCCCGCGAGAACGATCGCATCTATCTGCCCCAGGATGAGATGGCGGTGTACGGCGTCAAAGAGAGCGACCTGGCTGCGGCGCGCGCCAGCGACGGGCTCAAACAACTGCTGGCACAACAACGAGCCCGCACCCTCACCCTACTGCACCGGGGAGCCCCCCTTGGCAGCCGACTCGGCGGACGTTTCGGCCTTGAGATTCGCCTTATCATCGAAGGCGGCAACCGCGTACTCGAACGGCTCTGCGCCCACTGTGATCACCCCTTCGCCCGACCCCGGCTGCGCAAGAGCGACTACCTCACCGTCCTCTGGCGGGCGCTGCAGCCACAGCGCCACCGGCGCAGCTAAAACCGCTGTTCCGAATTCGTGCGGAAATACCGCCCCGGCTATGGTACCTTTGCCCCCACGATTCGAGGTTTACAAACAGCCCCTATGAGCCCTGACGACTACTGCCAGGACCGGACCCGACGCAGCGGTTCGAGCTTCTACTACAGCTTCTTATTCCTGCCGCCGCAAAAGCGCCGCGCCATCACCGCCCTCTACGCCTTCTGCCGCGAGGTGGATGATGTGGTGGACGAGTGCAGCGACCCTGAAGCGGCCCGCCGTCAGCTTGATCAGTGGCGCAGCGAAGTGCAGCAGATGTTCCACGGCACACCGCAACACCCGGTGGGTCAGGCCCTGCAACCGCTACTTACCAGCTACAACCTGCCGCAGGAGTATTTTCTCGAGATCATCGACGGCATGGAGATGGACCTCGACAACACCCGCTACGAAAACTTCTCCCAGCTCTCCCTCTACAGCTACCGCGCCGCCGCCGTGGTCGGACTGCTCTCGGCGGAAATTTTCGGTTACACCGATCGCCGCACCCTCGACTACGCCCACGACCTCGGGATCGCCTTTCAGCTGACCAACATCCTGCGCGACATCAAAGAGGACGCCGCCCGTGGACGCATCTACCTGCCCGCGGACGAGATGGCCCGCTTCGGCATCGACGACAAGCAACTCCTCCGCGGCGAGCTGGATGAAAAGATGCGGGCCCTGCTCAGCCTCCAGGCCGAACGGGCCGAACGCTACTACCGCAGCGCCTTCGACAAACTCCCCGAAAGCGACCGCTACGCCCAGCGCAGCGGCGTAATTATGGCCGCCATCTACCGCGAGCTACTGCAGCGGATCATCCGCGAGGACTTCCCGGTACTGGAGCGCCGGGTGCGTCTGCCCGCCTGGCGCAAACTCTGGCTCGCCTGGCGCAGCTACCGTAGTGAAAAGCGCCGTGCCGCCCAGCCGGCGCCCCCCGCACAATGAACCAGCCACAACGCGTCACCATCGCCGGTGCCGGCTGGGCAGGTCTGGCCGCCGCCCTCGAGCTGGACCGCCACGGCGTCCCCATCACCCTGCTCGAATCGGCGCGCCACCCCGGCGGACGCGCCCGCTCGGTCCCATTCGACAACCTCACCCTGGACAACGGACAGCACCTGCTCATCGGCGCCTACAGCGAAACCCTGCGGTTGCTCCAGGGGCTGGGCATCGGCGAGTCCAGCGTTCTCAGCCGCCAGCCACTCGATTTAGAAGTGATCGCCCGGGAGCCGCTACACATCAGCGCCCCACCCCTGCCCGCCCCGTTGCACCTGCTATGGGGGCTGATCAGTGCGCACGGGATCACACCCGCCGCCAAAGCCCGCGCCGTGGTAATGAGCCTGCAGCTGGCTCTGCGCGGCTACCGTCTGCAGCGGGATATCAGCGTGGCGCAGCTGCTAAGCCACTACTCGCAACCCCCAGCGCTCATTCAGCGCTTCTGGGAACCGCTCTGTCTGGCCACCCTCAACACCCCGTTGGAGCGCGCCTCCGCCCGGGTCTTCCTGCGCGTGCTCAAGGACAGCTTTCTCCACCGCCGCCACGACGCCGATCTGCTCATCCCCAAGGTTCCTCTGGGACAGCTGCTGGCCGAGCCGGCCCTCGCCCACCTGCGGCGAAACCCCGCGCACCAGATCACCACTCGCAGCCGTGTCACCGGCCTGCACGTC
>JBNJGC010000114.1:0-8633 GCA_051747405.1 Pseudomonadota bacterium | reverse complement strand
AGGGTGAGCAGGCTCTGCTGGCCGAGCATCAGATCGTGTTGCCAGTTGATGCTCTGCCGTCGCGAGTCGACCTCGTAGCCGTCGTCGGTCTCGTACTGGTCGTCGGCATGGCCGAGGCGCAGGGTCTGTTGCCAAATATCCGTGGTGCCCCAGTCGAGGGCGAGGCTGGCGCTGTCGTTCAATTGCGTGGAGGAGCCGCTGTCGGTCTCCACCTCGCCGTCGCTGTGTAGGAGTTTGAGCGACAGCTTGGCGCTGTCGCCCAGTGGGTGGCTGAGTCCGGCGCCCAGATTGATGTTGCGGTAGCCGTCGTCGTCCGGTTCATAACCGAAGCTGCCGGGTTTTTTGGCAGAGAAGCCGTCGCTTTTGCTGTAGCCGGCGTTGAGATGGAAGCGTCCGTCGCCCAGTGAGCCGCCGGTGCCCAGTTCGCTGCGGCGGGTGCCGTAGCTGCCGCCGCTGAGGCTGGCGTGGAAGCCCTCGCCTTTGCGGGTGAAGATCTGCACCACGCCGCCGATGGCGTCGGAGCCGTAGAGGGTGGAGCGGGGGCCGCGGACGACCTCAATGCGCTCGATCTGCGCCAGCGGCAGGTTGGACCACTTGAAGCCGCCGTCGATGGCGGAGTTGACCCGCACCCCGTCGATGAGTACCAACACGTGATTGCTGTTACTGCCGCGCAGCATCATGCTGGTGGTGCTGCCGGGGCCGCCGTTGCGGACCAGATCGAGGCCGACGCTGCGGCTCTGGAGCAGCTCCAGCAGCGAGGGGGCCTGGCTGCGTTCGATGGTATCGCGGTCGATAACGGTGACCGAGGCGAGGGTCTCATCCGCCGTTTGCGCCGTGCGCGTGGCGGTGACGATGATCGGAGCGGTGGTTTCGGTGGCGAGGCCGGTGGTGGCCGTGCCGCAGAGTACGGCGGCCAAAAGGGTTCGGGTGTTGAGCATCATGTTCCCCTTTCTGCGCTCACCCGCGCAGAGTGTGGTGGTCGGGCACCAGCGCGGCGGGGGGTAAGGAAGAGGGGAAACGGATTGTGGCTTAAATTCGTTTGCACCCGGATACCGCCCACCGCAGTACTGGCAAGTCTGCTTCAGGCCGGTCTCCGGGCTTGCGGCTGGAGCACTCTCTCCGTCCCAGTCGCCTTCCCACGTCTTTGACGCAGTGGCTGTGTGACTGGGCTTTTTACCGCTTACCGTTGCGGGGGCAGCGTCGGAATTGTCCGGTTCCCGAGATGGGGGACGCACCGACTTCCCGTTTCATTCCGCCGACGATGGCCGGGCGGAACACCTGAAACGCGATCCATCTTAAGGGGGCGGGGGCGGTTGATCAAGCGGGCTTTGCGGTTTTGTCGCTAACTGTCTGATTGATCATGTCTTCGAGTTTTTCCGGGGTAAAGGGTTTGGCGAGGAAGTTGTCCATGCCGGCCTCCAGGCAGCGTTCGCGCTCCTCCTGCATGATGTTGGCGGTGAGGGCGATCACCGGAATGCGTGCCTTGGCGGGGTCGTCCAGTTGGCGGATACAGCGTGTCGCCTCGATGCCGTCCATCACCGGCATATGCAGGTCCATCAGAACCAGGTCGAAGTGGTTCCGTCTTAGCAGGTCCAGCGCTTCGGTGCCGTTTTGCGCCAGCTCCACCCGGTGCCCCTCCTGTTCAAGCAGGGTTTGGGCCACTTTGCTGTTGATGGGGTTGTCTTCGGCCAGCAGGATGGTGAGCGTCCGGTCCAGTGGTGTCGGGCGTTCGGGGGCGGACGATTCGGAGCGCCCCTCGCAGGCCAGCGGTAGCTCCAGCGTCACGGTGAAGGTGCTGCCCTGGTCGCTGGAGGCGCTCAGTGCCAACTCGCCGCCCATGGCGCTGACCAGCCGTTTGGAGATGGCCAGGCCGAGGCCGGTCCCCTCGTAGCGGCGGGAGGTGCCCATGTCCAGCTGGGTGAACTCTTCGAAAATCTGCTCGGCCCGTTCGCGGGGAATGCCGACCCCGGTGTCTGTGACGGCGATGCGGATCCGGGCGCGCTCGCCGGGCAGGGTGTCGCCGGTGACGAGGATCTGTACCCCCCCTTCGTGGGTGAACTTGATGGCGTTGCTGATCAGGTTGAGCAGTACCTGGCGCAGGCGCGTGGCGTCCCCGTGCAGCCAAACCGGTGTACCCGGTGTGAATCGCTGTTCGAGCGTGAGTGATTTTTCACTGGCGCGGAGCTCGAACAGTTTGACGATCTCGTCGATCAGGCTGTCGAGGGCGAAGTCGTGGGGCTCGAGTTGGAGCTTGCCGGCCTCGATTTTGGAGATGTCGAGGATGTCGTTGATCAGCAGCAATAGCTGTTCGCTGGAGAGGTTGATGGCGTCGATGTAGTCGAGCTGGTCCTCGCGAGGGTTGCCGCGTAGCAGCAGTTTGACCATGCCGATGATGCCGTTCATCGGGGTTCGGATCTCATGGCTCATGGTGGCCAGGAATTCGCTTTTGGCGCGGGAGGCGGCCTCTGCCTCGTCGCGTGCGGTCTCCAGGGCCAACTGGGCGTTTTTCAGTTCGGTGACGTTACTGGCGGTCTCCAACCGGACGATGCGCCCATCCACCCAGCGTATGGCCCGGTCGCGGCAGGTGTACCACTCGTTGCTGTCGGGGTTGAGGTAGTCCCAGGTGTGGACAGTGTTTAGCTCCTTTGCCTCCTCCCCCTCCTGGGGGTTGTTGCAGAAGTGGCAGGGGCTGCTTTGGCCGGGGTGCAGGATCTCCCAGCACTTTCCCCGGCGTTTGTCGCCGAAGGTTTTGCGTGCCGCCTTGTTCATGAAGAGGATCTCGTGGTTCTCCATGTCGGCGACATAGACCAGGTCGTCGATACTGTCCACCACCGTGGCGAAGCGCTCCTCCGAGTCGCGGATCACCCCTTCGGCCTGTTTGAGCTGGGAGATGTCGGCGATGCTGAGGATCACCGCCGCTCGGGTATGCAGGTCGACGCGGGTGAGAGAGAGCAGAGCCCAGTAGCTGTGCCCCTTGGCGTCGTTGAGCAGGCATTCGTAGCCGTCGACGCTCTCGCTCATGGCGATGCCCTTTTTCAGTACATCCAAATCGTGCCTGTCGGCGAAGAGCTGGTCCAGCTCGGCGCCCGCATCGGTTTTGGCTTCGGAGAAGTATTCACGGGCGCTTTTGTTGCTGTGGATGATGTGTTTGAGATCGAGGCTGGCTGCAATCACCGGGAAGGACATGGCGTCGAAGGTCTGGGTGAGGGTCGCCTCGCTGCGTTTGGTCCGCGTCACCAGAGTGTGGATGATCCACCAGGCGAAGGTGAGCAGCAGGACGAAGATCACCAGGGTCAGGTAGAGGCGCTTGCGCACGTCATGGCGTAGCTGTTCGAAGAAGCTGCTGTTGGAGTAGAAGGTGGCGATACCGAGTAGTTCGCGGCTCTTCTTGGCGTAGAGGGGGATCTCGCTGACAAAGCAGTCGAGGCAGTGGGTGTTGCCGCGGGTAATGAGAGCGCTGCCGGGGGTGTCGGTGATGCTCTCGTCGAGCTCTACGTGGATCCCTTCGATAAAGGCCTCGCCGGTATTGGGGTCGGTGAGGACCAGGATCTCATCCATTGCCCAGGTCATGCGATCGTCGATGTCGTCGATGGTGCCGCTGCCCAGGGTGTCGGCCAGAAACCAGGAGTGGGAGTGGGCCATTACGGTGGCCTGGGTCTTGGCGTCCGCCTCCAGCCGCGGCTCGAGGATCCATAGCCAGTAGGCGGCTACCAGCGAAACCATGGTAGCGGTGAGCAGCAGAAAAATGAGCCCCAGGCGCGCCTGGGTGCTGCTGGGGGCCTGGATGTTGAATCTACCGGCCATAGGTCTCCGCCACCTTCAGGAAGAAGGGTTTGAAACGGTGCGACAGTCGCGCCAGGGTGTCGAGGTTGATAAATGGCAGAATGCGGTCGCTGACGGCGATCCCTGCCAGGATGCCCGCCTCCACATCGCCGCGGAAGGGGGAGAAACTGATGGCGTCGTTGCGGTTGGCGTAGTCGATCACCGGCTCCAGTTCAGGCCCCAGCTGCTGTGCCACGAAGATGGCGTAGGGGGCGGGGTCGTGGTCACCGTTGAGGCGTTGTGCGCTGAGGGTGGTGACTTTCAGCTCCCTGCCTTTGAGTGGCCCGGCTTGGGTGAGCCGCCGCGCGACCTCGTCGGCGTAGGCGGCATCGTCCAGGTAGACCACTAACACAGCAAGGTCGGTTTGGGGTTCAATGGCATCGATGTTTTCACTGGCGGCAAACACCGCCGGTGCGATACGGATACCGACGTTGACCCGCCGCTCCTCTTCGGTACCGGCCAGGACCGTGCTCACCATGCCCAGCCATATCGCGGCGGCGAGGAGCAGGAGGTGCATGATGCGCGGCCCGGTTGTCTGTGCTCTCCCTGGCATCGTCTGTTATGTCCTAAAACTGGTACTTCATTCCTGCCCACCAGAGGCGGCCCGGACGGGTGTGGTCACTGGGGTAGGTCTCAGTCGGCGCCGGATAGGCGACATCGCTATCCAGAGCGTTTTTCACCCCCAGGCGGAGTATATATCCGTTGCTGCGCCCCTGCGACCAGTTGAAGGTGAGGTCCAGGGTGTCGTAGGCGTCGAGCTTGTCGCGCGTGTCGTTCGCTGCACGGTGCACCGGCCCGACGTAGCGGTAGTGCAAATTGAGCTGCGTCCGTGGCGTCGGGACGATGTTCAGGCCGATGTTGGCCAGCCAGTCGGCGGAGCCGCTGAGTGGGCTACCGCCCTGGTCGTCGTTCTTTGATTCGAGAAGGGAGAGGTTGCCGGAGAGATCGATCCGGCGGGTAAAGCGGTGCTCCCACTCCGCCTCGGCGCCATAGAGCCGCGCATTATCGACATTGGTAAAGCCTTGACGGGGGTAGTCGTCGACAAAGGTGATGGGATCGTCCAGTGCCGAGTAGAAGAGCGTCAGGCGGATATCGTCGTCGCTCCCCTTGAAGATATAGCCGGCCTCGAAGGTGTCGACGGTGGCCGGCTCGATCGTCTCGCCCTCCACCTGTCCGGCGAGTTCATAGAAGGTGGGCGGGCGGAAGGCGCGGGCATACTGGGCCTTGAAGATGTGCCGGCGGTCGAGGCGGTAGACGGCGGCCAGGCGCGGTGTCGTGTTGCCGCCGACATCGGAGTAGTCGTCGTGCCTCAGACCGAAGGTGACGGTGAAGGCGTCGGTGGGACGATACTCATCCTGTAGCGTGAGGCTGTTGAGGCGGCGCGACGTGCCCTCCTCGATCAGCTCAAAGTGGTAGAGGTCGCCGTCGGTCTGTCCGAAGAGGCTGCTGTTCTTGCGGGTTTCGGTCTGGCTCCACTCGTAGGCCAGCAGGGTTTGGTGTTTATCGCTGGGCTGCCAGTTGAGTTGGAGACCCAGGTTGAAGCGCCGCTCCCGGTAGTGGGTGTTGGCGATGATGTCGCCGAGGGCGGGATCCCAGCCCATATCGTCGGTGTTGCAGACAAAGTCCTCTCCGGCGGTATAGAGGTTGGAGGGGGCGCAGAGGTACAGGCGATCTTTCTCCTCGCGGTAGCTGGAGATCCCGAAGTAGAGATCGCTACTTAGCTGGTCCGAGTGCTCGGTGCGCTTGCCCAGCTCGGCGGTGTAGTAGCGGTTCTCCGTGACGATGCGTTTTTCATCCGGCGGGAGATACTCGTTGATGCCGAAGTGATCGCCGTAGCCATCCTCCAGCCACTGCAAATTGAGACGGTGTCCGCTGCGCTCGACTGAGAGGGTGGCGCTGGATTGACGCAACTTTTCATTACTGGGGCCGGGGGCATGGGAGAGCTGACCGATCCCTTTGCGGTAGAGGTCATCTTCACCGGAGTCGATGTCGATCCCGTCCTCGGCCCAGTGGCTGGCGCTCATATCCACACTCAAGTCGCTCTCCGCAGAGCGGTAGCTGTAGAGACCGCCGCCCCCGAGGCGTTTCCCCTCGGCGGTGTGTACAAAGGCGCTCCGCTCACCGCTACGGGTGATGACGTTGACCACACCGGTGTAGGCGTACTCGCCATGTACCGCCGAGCCGGGGCCGCGGATGACCTCAATGCGCTCGACCTGTTCGATGGGGATGTTGAGCACCGGGCTGGCGTAGCCGGTCTGTGCCGTATTCATGGCGGTGCCGTTGAGCATGACCTTGATATTGCCCGAGGCGTAGGTGCGCCCCATCCCGCGTACCACCACCTGCTTGCGCCCCGTCTCTTCGATGGAGAGCTCGATGCCGGGCACCTTAGACAGCGCCTCCCATACGGTTCGTGAGCCGCTGCGCGCCATCTCGGCGCCGTGCAGTACCGTGACCATGCCGGGCACATAGTCGGCATTGAGGCGGGTCTTGGTGGCGATGGTGGTCTCCTCCTCGAGGATCTCGAGCAGGTGACGGAACTCCTCCTCGCTGGAGGCGGCGCTGGCGCCGGTGGTGCCAATCCCTATGAGTGTGCTGACCAGCAGCGGCAACAGCTTCCCTTCCGGCGCCTTGAGGTATGTGTGATCGGGCATTGTCGTCTGTTGCTCGGGCAGTGGATAGGCTCGACTTATAGTGGTTATTGTTTCAGCCAGTATAGCTATTCCTCTTGGGCGGTAAAAGCGTTGTGGCGACGTGCTCCGAGAATGATGCAGGGGGTCGCCTACTCACCCTGTGGCCGTGTGGGAGGCGGTCTCTTTAGGTAGAGGGTATCTCGGGCAGGGATCAGCTCAGGCCAAGCTCATCGAGCAGCGAATCGTCCAGAGACAGTTCCAGCTCATCACCCTCCTGTACGCTCTGCTTATCCTGTGGGGGGCGGGGTAGCGCTTTACGCTGTACATTGCGGTCGATCTGTAGATCCTCGGCTAGGAGAGGGAAGTCGACCCCGTTGATGGCAACCATCTCCAACGCCGAAAGGAATTTGCTTTTGAGGGTACGCTCATCGTCCTCATTGAGCAGGACGCTGCCGCTGAGGGAATGGGCCATGTCGGGGTCCATTTTCGAGGCATTGTAGAGGGCCTGTTGTACTGTCTGTTCCAGTCTCGGCAGCACTTTTTCGAGCTGCTTGGCCAACTTTTTGCCCTGTTTGCTGTGATGGAGTGTCAGTGTGACGGCGATATTGACGAAAATGCGTTCCTGTTCGCCGTGCAGACAGACGGTGGTGCGCAAGGTGTGGTGGTAGGGAACCCAGTGGACGATCCGGTCGCCGAGCAGGGCGTTAAGGGCCACCTCCTCAGGCAAAGAGACCTCACCGCTATCGAGTAGGGCAAACCCCTCCTGGAGTTGTCCCAGAATCAGGATGCGAAACAGTGCTATCGGGAGTAGTGCCAGCAACAGGGCGATAATGACAATACCGGCAAGCACTACCGCGCCGCCGCCGAATTGCTGTACCAGTTGGTACATGGTGATAAGACTACCGCCACCCAGCGTCAGGGGGAGGATGAGATAGAAGAGCAGGCGTGTCGTGAGTGACATAGCGGAAAGTGTCTCGATCCGGGGGGAGTCTTTACCTTAGCGCGAAGTCGCCGCTCAGCGTTGCCAAGCTCTTCACATTTTCCGCAGTTCCCCTCAATCCAGGTAGTAAAACAGCCGTCGGCCCCGATGTTCGACGGTCTCGATGGGGCAGCGGTAGAGGCGGCTGAGGGTCTCCTCGTTCAGTAGTCGTGAGGCGGTGTCGGCCTGCCAGCCCCCTTTGCCGTCGAGCAGCAGGAGGTGATCACAGCCGCTGGTCGCCTGGTTGGGGTCGTGCAGGACCATCATCACGGTGCTGCCGTTACGGCACAGGCTGGAGACCACCTGCAACAGTTGACGCTGGTGGCGCAGGTCGAGGTGGTTGAGCGGCTCATCCAGCAGTAGCAGGGGCGGTGCCTGGGTGAGCAGGGTGGCAAAGGCGAGGCGACGGCGCTCGCCGCCGGAGAGGTTCTGTACCTGGCGGCTGGCCAGGGGGGTGAGATCCATCTGCGCTAGTGCCGCCTCGGCCAGTGCATGGTCGTCACGACTCTCCAGTTGCCAGCGCCCCAGGTGAGGGTGGCGGCCACTGAGTACCGTCTCCCAGACCGTGGCGGGGAAGGGGTCGTGGCTCTCCTGCAGCAGAAGCCCGCAGCGCCGGGCGATGTTACGGCGTCCCAGCTGCTCCAGCGGCTGCCCCTGAAGCGTGATACGACCGGTCGCGGGCGGCAGGAGCCCTGCCAGGGTGTGCAGCAGGGTGGTTTTGCCGCAGCCGTTGGGGCCCAGAATGCCCCAGCACTCGCCGGCTTGGATACGGAGCTCAAGGTTTTCACAAAGCAAGCGGTCACCTACCTTGAGGCTCAGTCTCTCTGCCGACAGGGTGCTCATAGCCGTTGGCTCCGCTGTAGCAGAAAGAGGAACAGCGGCACCCCGATCAGGGCGGTCAGTACGCCCACCGGGAGCTGCTGTGGCGCGATGAGGGTACGCGCCAGGGTGTCGGCCAGCAGCATCAGCGTGCCCCCCCCCAGAACGGAGGCGGGTAGCAGCCAGCGGTGGTCACTGCCGATGAGCAGCCGAAGCAGATGAGGTACCACCAGACCGACAAAGCCGATACTGCCGCCGATGGTGACCGCCGCCGCCGTGAGCAGAGAGGCGCTGAGGTAGAGCTGCAGGCGTAGCGGCACCACCGCCACACCCAGGGCCGCCGCCTGGGTCGGGCCGCGGGCCAGCAGGTTCATGCTGCGCGC
>JBNJGC010000113.1:0-8659 GCA_051747405.1 Pseudomonadota bacterium | reverse complement strand
AGCATGATGCCGGCGGTCTGCGGACCGACCGCCTCCTCCAGCTTTTCGATATCCACATCGCCGTGCTTGTCGGTGGGGATCTCGCGCACCTTGTAGCCGCACATCACCGCGGTGGCCGGATTGGTGCCGTGGGCCGCATCGGGCACCAGGATCTCGCTGCGCTCACCGTCGCCGCGGGCGTCGTGGTAGGCACGGATCATCGCCACCCCGGCAAACTCCCCCTGGGCACCGGCCATGGGGGTGAGTGAGCAACCCTGCATCCCGGTAACGTCCTTGAGCATCTCCTGCAGCTCGTAGAGGCAGGCCATCACCCCCTGTCCGTGGGTGTCGACCGGCGCCCGGGGGTGGCGACCGAGAAAACCGGGCAGCATCGCCAGGCTGTTGGCGCCGCGCGGGTTGTACTTCATGGTGCAGGAGCCGAGCGGATAGAAGTGGGTGTCGATGGAGAAGTTCTGCTGCGACAGGCGGGTGTAGTGGCGCACCACCTGCAGCTCCGAAACCTCCGGCAACAGCGGTTTGGATTTACGGCGAAACTGCGCCGGAATGTCCGTCACCTCATCGGCAACGGGGCACTGCGCGGTATTGAGCCGACCGGGTCGGGAGTGTTCGAAAATCAGCATCGCTACCTTCCTGTGCCGGGCACCAGTGCCCAACCTGTTTTTCGTAAAAAATCTTTGCCACAGAGGGCACCGAGGCCACTGAGTAAACCTTCCGTGCACTCGGTGTGCTCTGTGGCTAAAGAGTCCCTGAGTAAACCTTCCGTGCACTCTGTGTTCTCTGTGGCTAAAGAGTCCTGAGTAAACCCTCTGTGCACTCTGTGTTCTCTGTGGCTAAAATCCCTTTGCGCGCTTTGCGTCTTTGCGGTTGTTACCAAACGTCTTTCGGCGGGCACGGCCCGCCCTATCGACTCTGTGCTCAGAACATCGCCTCTTCCACCTGCAGGTAGACGTGGGAGACCGACTCGCCGATGCGGTCGAACATGCCGGGGTAGGGCTTTTCGAACTCGGCCATCTCTTCGCGCACGGTATCGGCGATTTCGTAATCCATCTTGCCCTCATCGTAGCCCGCTGCCACCAGGTCCCAGAGGGTCTGGAAGTAGCCGCGCAGTTCGCTGATCGACTCCGCTCCGGCCACACCGCCGTGCCCTGGCACGACGACCTCGGCATCCAGCTTTTCCAAACGACCAAGGAAGGCGATCCAGGACTGCACATCGGAGTCGAAGGTGGCCGGCGGACGCTGGGTGTACATGGTGTCACCGGTGAGCAGCACCTTTTTCTGCGGCAACCAGAAGACGATATCCCCCGGCGAGTGGCTGTTGTCGGCGAAGAGGATCTGCACCTTCACCCCACCGAAATCGCGCTCCAGCGCCTCGCTCACCGCATCGCCTGCCGGTGCCGGCTCGAATTTCCCGGTAGCGCCGCCGGTCATGTTGTGAAAGCGGTTCACCCAGTCGTGGCCCTCGCTCTTCATCTTATCGATAGCCACATCGGAGGCGAGCACCTCTTCGGGCTTCTCGCCACGGAAGGCGCCGTTACCCAGCCAGTGGTCGCCGTGGCCGTGGGAGTTGATCACCCACTTGATGGGGGCATCGCTGACCGTGCGGATGGTCTTGAGCAGTGCCTTGCCGATGGTCTCGGAGGAGCCGGTATCGAACACCAGCAGGCCCTCGTCGGTCTCGACGAAGGCGGTATTGGAGTTCCAGCCCTTGTTCTGCTCGTTGGGAAAGTCATCCGCCGGGGAGACGATGGCGTAGACACCCTCGGCCACCTTCTCGGCCTGCATATCGTAATCGTCCACGGCGGCGGTGGCGTGGACCGAAGCGGCAAACAGGAACAGCAGAAACGCGGTGATGCTCTTTTTCATTGTAACTCCTCCGGTTAAACGGACTCTGTGGTGTATTGTGCAAAGGCCAGTATTCGATACGGAAACCGTGTCGGACTCGAAGCGCCGCCGATGGCTCAGAGTATGCGCTCAAGCTCCCCGGCGTAGTGGTCGATATCCGCCTCGCTCTTGGTCTCGGTAGCACAGACCAACAGACCGCCTTCGAGTTCCGGATAGTCGCGCGCCACGGCGTGGCCGCCCAGCAGTCCGCGGTCGGCAAGCGCCTGTAAAACCTCATCCACCGGGCGGTGGATACGCAGCAGCGCCTCGTGGAAGAAGGGGCGCTCGAAAGCCTGCTCGACACCGTCGATAGCGCTTAGCCGCTGCACCAGCCTGCGTGTGTTGTTGTGGCTGGCGGCGGCGACCCGCTCCAGCCCGGTCGGGCCGAGCAGCGCCATGTAGACGGTGGCGGCGGCGGCCAGCAGCCCCTGGTTGGTGCAGATGTTGGAGGTGGCCTTGGAGCGGCGGATATGCTGCTCCCGCGCCTGCAGGGTGAGGGTAAAGCCGCTCTTACCGTCAAGGTCCACGGTGCGCCCGACGATGCGCCCCGGCATCTGCCGTACATGGGCTTGCCGACAGGCCATGAAACCGAAGTAGGGGCCGCCGGAGGCGAGCGGCGCCCCCAGCGGCTGCCCCTCGCCGCAGGCGATGTCGGCCCCCTTTTCGCCCCACTCACCGGGCGCGGTGAGCAGCGCTAGGGCGGTAGGGTTGACCAGACCGATGACCAGTGCGCCGTTGGCGTGGGCCCAGTCGGTGAGGGCATCCACCTCCTCCAGTACGCCGAAGAAGTTGGGCTGCGGCACCACCAGCGCGGCGAAATCCTCGCCGGCATAGGGCGCCAGCGAGGCGGGATCGGTGTGTCCCGCCTCGCTCAGCGGCAGCTCCACCAGCTCGATACCCTGGTTGCGCACGATGGTGTGCACCACCTTGCGGTAGTCGGGGTGGACGCTGCGGGGCATGAGGATGCGCTTGGATTTGGACTTGCGGTTGGCCCGTACCGCCATCAACACCGCCTCGGCCAGCGCCGAGGCGCCGTCGTAGAGCGAGGCGTTGGCGGCGTCCAGCGCGGTCAGGCCGGCGATCATGGTCTGAAACTCGTAGACCAGCTGCAGGGTGCCCTGGCTCGCCTCCGCCTGGTAGGGCGTATAGGCGGAGTAGAACTCCCCGCGGGTGACGATCTCCCACACCGCTGCGGGGATGTGGTGCTCGTAGGCGCCGGCGCCGATGAAACAGAGCGGCTGTCCGTCCGCGGCGGCGCGCTGGTGCATCAGCCGGCCCACGGCCATCTCGCTGATACCCGCGGGCACATGGGTAAGGCCATCGGCACGCAGCTCGGCGGGGATCTCGTCGAACAGCGCCTCGATGCTGCCGACCCCGATGGCCGCCAGCATCGCCTTCACATCATCTTCGGTATGGGGGATAAAGGGCATGGTCTTCGCTCGCCAACAGGATTACTCGTCTTCGGCCACCACGGCCTGATAGGCGCTCGCATCGAGCAGGCCGTCCACCTCGGCGGGGTCGGCCACCTTCATGCGGAAGAGCCAGCCATCACCATAGGGATCCTGGTTGACCAGCTCCGGGGTATCCTCCAGCGCCTCGTTGATCTCGCTCACCTCGCCGTCGACCGGGGCGTAGATATCGGAGGCGGCCTTGACCGACTCGACCACGGCGCACTCCTCATCGGCGGTGAGGGCGCGACCGCTCTCCGGCAGCTCGACGAAGACCATATCGCCCAGCAGATCCTGGGCGTGCTCGGTAATACCGATAGTGATGCTGCCATCCGCTTCGGTGCGGACCCACTCGTGGGATTTGGTGTACTTCAATTCCTCGGGTACGTTGCTCATTGGTTTTCCCCTTTTCTGTTTTAACTGTTCACCGCAAAGGCGCGAAGATCGCAAAGGAAATAATTATCTCGACTTGCAGCTAATGGGCTCATACAAAGTCCGCTCCAGTTATCTGGATACACCCTTCTATTCACGCTGTCGCAATTCACCTAAATAAGCAATCCGAATACCAGTACACTTGGGAGGTTCCCACACGCCTGACAGGACCGTCGACCGCAGGGACGCGGTCGCCGAGCATACAGGGATGTATTCACTGCGTGTCCTGGCAGGCGTGTGGGCACCTCGTAACAGCAAAGTGATCTGGCATTCGGAACTCCTATTTAGAGGCTGAGAGTGACATTATTTCCCGCATGGACCACTAGAACCTATGCCTTTGCGTACTCTGCGCCTTTGCGGTGCACTATTTAAGTCTTAGTCAATCACCGACTTGCCGTTGCGCACGAAGGGCGGTTTGACGATACGCGCCTTGAGCAGCTTGTTGCGGATCTCGACGCTGCACTCGCCCGCCTCACCCACCGGGATACGCGCCAGTGCAATCGCCTTGCCCAGTGTCGGCGAGAAGCTGCCGCTGGTGGTTTCGCCCTCACCCAGGCCGTCGATAATGACCTTCTGGTGGGCGCGCAACACCCCCTTGCCCTCCAGCACCAGGCCGACCAGGCGCTGGATGGGACCGGCCTCGCGCTCCGCCTCCAGCACCTCGCGACCGATAAAACGTCGGTCCTCGGGCTGCCAGGCGATGGTCCAGCCCAGCGCCGAGGTCAGCGGTGAGGTCTCCTCGTTCATATCCTGACCGTAGAGGTTCATCCCCGCCTCCAGGCGCAGGGTATCGCGGGCACCGAGGCCGCAGGGGACGACACCCGCCTCCTGCAGCATGTGCCAGTAATCCTCCGTCTCCTCCCCGGGGAGGATGATCTCATAGCCATCCTCCCCAGTGTAGCCGGTGCGGGCGATAAACAGCAGCCCGCTCTCGACCGCGCTGAAGCGCTCCAACTGCGTGGCCTGTTCTGCACGGCTGCCCAGTGCGCGGTGCACCTTCTCCCGCGCCTGCGGCCCCTGCACCGCGATCATCGCCAGATCGCTGCGCTCGATCAGCTCAACATCGAACGAGCCGGCGTGCTGCGCCAGCCAGGCGATATCCTTACCCCGGGTACCGGCATTGATCACCAGGCGGTACCAGGCACTGTCCATGTGGTAGGTGATAAGGTCGTCGATCACCCCACCGCGCGGGTTGAGCATGCAGCCGTAAAGCGCCTTGCCCGGCTGGGCGTCGATCTTCGCCACATCATTGGCCAGCAGGTAACGGAGAAAGTCGCGGCTCTTGGCGCCGTGCAGATCCACCACGCCCATATGCGAGACGTCGAACATGCCGGCGTCGCGGCGCACCTGGTGGTGCTCCTCGATCTGCGAGCCGTAGTGGATGGGCATCTCCCAACCGGAAAAATCGACCATCTTGGCGCCCTGCGCCAGATGCGCCTCGTAAAGCGGTGTTCTGTTACCCAATATTCATCTCCTGATCTTTAACGCAGAGGACGCGGAGGTCGCAGAGTTGAGTAGCTGCGTTGGAATACAGGCTTACACACGCAATCTGCACGCCCATCAGCCCAATGGAAGCCCCATAAAAGAGATCGCTTTGCGCTCTCTGCGTCCTCAGCGCCCTCTGCGTTGAATCTTTATTACTCTTCAGCATGGTATGAGCTGCGTACCATGGCGCCGGCCTTGACCCAGCTGAAGCCGAGCTCCCGTGCCACGGCGGCGTATTCGTCGAAGCCCGCCGGCGAGACATACTCTTTTACCGGCAGGTGGTAGCGGGTTGGGCGCAGGTACTGGCCCAGGGCCAGGCGTGCAACGCCCACGGCGCGCAGGTCGCGCAGCACCTGCACCACCTCATCGAAGCTCTCTCCCAGCCCCAGCATCAGCGAGGACTTGGCCTGCATATGGGGGGCGGCGGCGGCCAGTTCCAGCAGCCTTAGGGAGCGTTCGTATTTCGCCCCCTTGCGCACGCGCGGGTAGAGCGACGGCACGGTCTCCACGTTGTGGCCCCAGACCAGCCGACCATCGCTACCGATGGCCTCGCGCAGTGCGGTCAGCGCCTGCTCCTGGCAACCGCGAAAATCGGGCGTCAGCACCTCCAGCCCCAGTTCGGGCATCCGCTCGCGCAGCCCCTTGAGGGTGGCGGCGAAGATCCCGCTGCCGCCGTCGGCCAGCTCGTCGCGGTTGACCGAAGTGAGCACTACATAGTCGAGCCCCATGCGCTCCACCGCATCGACAACGCGACGCGGCTCATCCTCATCCACCGTCCCCGGTCGACCGGTCTTGACCGCGCAGAAGCCACAGGCGCGGGTACAGGTGTCGCCCAGCAGCATAAAGGTGGCGGTGCCGCGCCCCCAGCACTCACCGCGGTTGGGGCAGCGCGCCTCCTCGCAGACGGTGGTCAGCGCGTTATCGCGAACCAGGCCGGCGGTCTGACCGTAGCCCTCGCCCGCCAGCGGCTGACGGATCCAACCGGGCATACGGCTGGCGTTCGGCTCAGCCGAGTGGTCGAAGACCGGGATGTAAACATCGCGATTTGCCAAAACTTATACCCCAAAAACATTTAGCCACAGAGCACACAGAGTGCACTGAGAAAAGGTAACACCACCGCCATTGGCGCGTTTATCGATAAGCCTGTGGTGAACACTAACCTTTTCCACCCGGCTACCAGACCCTCCGTGTCCCCTCTGATCTCTGTGGCTCTACAAATAAAAAAAGGGCGACGAAAAGCCGCTAACCTTTCGTCGCCCCTCTGTCCTCGGTGCTTTACTGGCACATACCTGAGAGCTTCGCCCCTTCGGTGGGTCGCCGTGCGACCTCTCTCCAGAGTCAACCGGTGCGGGCGGTCCTTTTGCCTGAGCGTTTCCGGGCGGGTTGCGCCTTCGGCGGCGACACATCGTCGCTCTCTCCCACTCACACTGTGGTTGAGTCCGCACTATACCGCCACACCGGGCCAAAACCAAGCCTCGCGGCGACCGCTCGATTCAGCCGAACAGCTTCTCCAGCGGGATCGGTTTCTCCACCCCGAAGCCCTGAACGTAGTCGATACCGATACCGTAAACCATCTGGTAAGCGAACTCATCCTCCACCATCTCCGCCACGGTCAACTTGCCCAGGGCGTGGCCGATCTCGTTGATCGACTTCACCACAGCGTAGTCGCCGGTATTGCTGGCGATATCCTTGATAAAGGCGCCGTCGATCTTGAGGTAGTCGATGGGCAGTGAACGCAGGTAGGCGTAGGAGGAGGTGCCGCTGCCGAAGTCGTCCAGGGAGAAGTGGCAGCCACTCTCCTTGAGCCGTTTCATGAAGCGGGCGGTGGTGTCGAGGTGGCTCATGGCGATCGTCTCGGTCAGCTCGAAACAGATCTTATCCGCCGGGAAGTTAGGGCGGCTCAGACGCTGATAGAGCTGGTCGATGAACTGCCGGTTACCCAGACTGCTGCTGGAGAGGTTGACCGAGAGGTTGCCGATACGACTGAGCTTCTCCCGGTGCAGCTCAAGCCAGTCGAGAATCTGATTGACCACCCAGGTGTCGATATCGATGATCCGGTTGTAGCGTTCGGCGGCCACGATGAACTCATTCAGCGGCACCTTGTTCCCCGCCTCGTCGTGGACGTCGAGCAGCACCTCGTAGTTGGGCAGGGAGTTGACCGTGGTGTGGACTGGAGCGATCTTCTGGCAACGCAGCCGGATCAACTCTTTTTCAAACAGCACGTTGATTCGCCCCACCCAGTCGAGGATGTGCCGGCGACTGGTGATGCGCTGATTCTCCACGTTGTGGATCTGGATGTTGTCGCGGCCATTATCCTTGGCGGTAAAGGTGGCTGAATCCACGGCGCCGAGCAGCCGCCCGGGGCTGTCGCTGTTTTCGTTTATCTCGGTCACCCCCATGCTGCAGGTGACCTTGAACTCATTGTTCTCGCAGCTGAAGCGGATGGCGCGCACACTTTCGTGGATTGCCGTAAGCAGCTTAAGTCCGTGGATGCGGCTGCTGTGGTGCAGGATGATGCCGAACTCGTCGCCACCGAGCCGCGCCAAGGTCGCCGTCTCCGGGACCGTCTCCTGCAGCACCTCGGCCACATTGCGCAGCAGCCTGTCCCCCTCGCTGTGGCCGCAGGTGGAGTTGATGATATTGAAACGGTCCAGGTCGAAGTAGCCGAGCACATGGGTCGATTGCTCCACCTTCGCCCCCTTCAACGCCTGCGCCAGCGCCTGCTCGAAGGCCTTGCGGTTGAGCAGGCCGGTCAGATCGTCATGGCTGGCCTGGTAGGCGATCTGACGGTGCAGGCTCTGCAGGAAGCTGTAGGTGGCCCGCTCGGTCAGCGACAGCTCCTTCTCACCGATCCGCGCCAGGCTCTTCTGGTAGAGGTCGTTGGCCACCTCCCCCAGCCCCCGGTCCAGGGCCTTGAGCCCAAGGTTGTCGGCAAAGACAAAGCGTCGGTCATCATCGCGCCACACCAGGCTCAGCCGGTGTTCTCGCCCCTGCCCGTCGCGGTAGAGGAAGGGTTCGTTCAGAGTGAGCTGCTTGGCGTCCTCGAGCATCAGTTGCCAGACATCCTCAGCAACCTCATCCGGTCGTTGTGCGCCGCCATCGTGCGCCGGTAATCCCCCCTTGCTGATCAGCGCCGGTACATACTTCGTCTCCACCGGCGTGGCCGACTGGCCGGTCAAGTCACGCGCCATCTCCCGCAACAGCAGATGGTTTTTCTGCTCATTACTGGAGACCATGGCGAGCATGCGCGAGGCCCACTCGATCAGCTCCTCATCGGTCATTTTCGCCGCTGCCGAGTAGGGCTCGCGAGCGGTGAGTCTGGCGCTGAGCAGATCCACCACATTGAGATAGGTTTGGTAGGCGGCGCTCTCGGCGCCGTTGCGCATCAAGGTGCGCAGCAACAGATTCTTCCA
>JBNJGC010000112.1:0-8664 GCA_051747405.1 Pseudomonadota bacterium | reverse complement strand
TTGTCAACACCGAGGGCGTGCCTGGGCCAGCAATGCAAGGCGCGTTTCGCAGGTAATGGCAGGGTCCTTGCCAAGAAACGTAACACAGCAGTGATGGCCCAGGTGCGACCGAATGTAAACATTATTTCGACCACCCCCCTTAACCCTACCACTTTCTGCACCGCGACTCACCGGTGAGAATCGTCAGGGTGAGCGCATAGTTACATAACACCCCGCGTACAGCTAGTGGTCCATGCGGGAAATACTGTCACTCTCAGCCGGCCCGCAGGGAGCCCCGCTAATGAGCCAATGCGGCGTTGCACTGCTAGGAAAGGGCCGGCCATTCCCCTGCGCAGTGCGCCTTGCCTTGACTCATTAGCGGGGCTCTGAGAATGATATTATTTCCCGCATGGACCACTAGTGTAAGCCCTTGATTTACGGTACGCCGTGAATCCCTCCCTGGAGGCTCGACTGCCGCGTCCTTGCGGCAGACGACCGTAAATCAAGGGCTTACACCAGCGATGACAAAGTATGCGGTTGCCCTGTGAGAATCGTCGGCAAACCGGGTACACTGTGGCGCGTCCTGAACACAGGTACTGTCATGAGCGCTGAACTTGTCAAACAACGTCTGCACGAATATATCCTGCTGACCCGGCTGGACCGACCCATCGGTATCTATCTGGTGCTCTGGCCGATGCTGTGGGGGTTGTGGATCGCCGCCGAGGGGCGGCCCGAGCCGCTGGTGCTGGTGGTCTTCCTGTTGGGGACGGTGCTGATGCGTTCGGCCGGTTGCGCTATCAACGACTTTGCCGATCGCAAGATCGACCCCCACGTCAGTCGTACCGAAAAGCGACCGCTGGCGCGTGGGGCGATCAAGCCGATTGAGGCGGTGTGGGTCTTCGTGGTGCTCAGCCTCATCAGCCTGGCGCTGGTGTTGACCATGAATACACTGACTATCCTGTTGGCCATCCCCGGCGCCTTTCTCGCCGCCAGCTACCCCTTTATGAAGCGCATCACCCATCTGCCGCAGGCCTACCTGGGGGTCGCCTTCGGTTGGGCCATCCCCATGGCCTATGCGGCGCAGGCGGGGGAGCTGCCCACGCCCATCTGGTTCTTCTTTGTCGCCAACATCTTCTGGGCGCTGGCCTACGATACCATGTACGCTATCTGCGACCGCGAGGATGACCTCAAGATCGGGGTCAAGTCGGCGGCGATCCTGATGGGCCGCTACGACCGCATCGGTATCGGCCTGATGCAGCTGATGACCCTGCTTCTGCTGGCGGTAGGGGGACTGAGTTTCGGCTTGGGGCTGCCGTTCCTGCTGGGGCTGCTCGCCGCCGCCGGCTTCGCGCTCTATCAGCAATACCTGATTCGGGACCGCGACCCGAAGCTGAGTTTCCGTGCCTTTTTGAATAACCACTACTTCGGTTTGGCGGTCTTTCTTGGCATCGCAATCGACTACGCAATCTAATCCGGGGGAAGATGATGAATAACCGTGACTGGATGCAGCGCGACCTCTCTGTGCTGTGGCACCCCTGTACACAGATGAAGGACCACGAGTCCCTGCCGGTGATCCCGATCAAGCGCGGCGAGGGGGTCTGGCTGGAGGACTTCGACGGCAAGCGCTATATCGACGCCATCAGCTCCTGGTGGGTCAATATCTTCGGCCACGCCAACCCACGCATTAACGAGGCGGTCAAGGAGCAGCTCGATACCCTGGAGCATGTAATCCTCGCCGGCTTCTCCCACGCGCCGGTGATCGAGCTCTCCGAACGGCTGGTGGACATTACTCCCGAGGGGCTGAACCACTGCTTCTACGCCGACAACGGCTCCTCCGGCGTCGAGGTGGCGCTGAAGATGAGCTTCCACTACTGGCGCAACAAGGGCCGGCACAACAAGACCAAATTCATCACCCTCTCCAACAGCTATCATGGCGAGACCCTCGGCACTCTGGCGGTGGGGGATGTGGCGCTCTACAAGTCCACCTACGAGCCGCTGCTGATGCAGGCGATCACCGTGCCCGCTCCCGACTGCTACGAGCGCGAGGAGGGGGAGAGCTGTCGCGATGTGGCCGAGCGGATGTTTGTTCACATGGAGAAGGCGCTGGAAGAGCACGCCGATGAGACCTGTGCGGTGATCGTCGAACCGTTGATCCAGTGCGCCGGTACCATGCGCATGTACGATCCGCGCTACCTGGAGCTGCTGCGCGAGGCGTGCGACCGCCACGGTGTGCATCTGATCGCCGATGAGATCGCCGTCGGCTTCGGTCGCACCGGCACGATGTTCGCCTGCGAGCAGGCCAATATCGCCCCCGACTTTATGCTCCTGTCCAAGGGCCTGACCGCCGGCTACCTGCCGCTGGCGGCGGTGGTGACCCATGACCGTATCTACCAGGCGTTCTACGACGACTACGAAAAACTCACCGCTTTTCTCCACTCCCACTCCTATACCGGCAATCCGCTCGCCTGCCGCACCGCGCTGGCGACGCTGGATATCTTCGAGCAGGATGACGTCATCGAGAACAACAAGCGCCTGGCGCAAGTGATGGCCGAGTCGACCGCCCACCTGGTGGATCACCCCCATGTGGCCGATGTGCGCCAGAGAGGCATGGTGCTGGCGGTGGAGATGGTCAAGGACAAAAAGACCAAGGAGGCCTACCCCTGGCAGGAGCGCCGCGGTATGCGCGTCTACCGCCATGCGCTGGAGCGCGGCGCGCTGCTGCGTCCGCTGGGCAACGTCAGCTACCTGATGCCCCCCTACATCATCACCGAGGAGCAGATCCGCTTTCTCGCCCAGGTGATGGAGGAGGGGATCGACAAGGCGGTCAGGGAGTAATGCGCTACGCTCTGTTGCTGCTGTGGTGGGTGGCCGGGGCGGCCTACGGCGTGCCGCAACAGCTCTGCCTCGATGAGGGGGAGCGGCTCTGTGCCTGGCAGCTCAATCCGGACGCCAAGGAGACCGTGGTGTTGGTACACGGCCTCAACGGCAGCGCCCTGAACGACTGGCAGGATCAGCTGGAGCGCCTGGCGCAGCGCTATCATGTATTGACCATTGCCCTACCGGGCTTTGAGCGCGACTCCGCCCAGGCCAGCCACTACAGCATGGGCTACTTCTCCCGTACCGTGCGTCGTTTTACCGAGCGTTATGTCGATGGTCCCTACCACCTGGTGGGCCACTCCATGGGGGGGGTGATCGCGCTGCGTCACGCTCTGGATTACCCGCAGACCCTACAGCGCCTGGTGCTCTCGGATCTGCCGGGGGTGTTGCACCGGGTGAGCTACTCGCGGGAGCGGGTGGGGCACTGGGCCCGCGGTGGTGTTGGAGAGCATGCGGGCCTTTCCGCTTTCGTGGAGAAGATGACCATGAAGTTCATCGGCTCCGGTGAAGATATCAACACAGCGGGGGAGTCGGTCAACGAGCTGCTGCTGGAGGTGGTCTCTGATCCCGTCACCCTCGCCTCGATGCAGCTGGTGCGTCAGAATTTCAGCGGCCAGCTGGGCGGAATAAGTGTGCCGACCCTGCTGTTGTGGGGGGGCGAGGATGCCATCGCGCCGCTGCGCACCGGCTATGCCCTCAATGCCCGACTGCCCAATTCACACTTGGTGGTGATCCCCGGAGCCGGCCACATGCCGATGCGCGAACAGCCTGAGGCCTTTAACCGTGCGCTGATGGCCTTTCTCGACGGTACCGTGCCCAAAGGCTTGTCCCACACCATTCCCGATGCTCCCGCTCAAACCCGGCGGGTGGCGGTCTGCCGCGACCGGAGCGGTGAGCGTTATCAGGGGGATTACGCCCGCATCGAGCTGTGGGGCTGTGATCGGGTGATTATTGAGAACGCACGGGTCAGGGAGCTGGTGGCGCATAACTCCCGCCTCTCGGTGAACCACAGCTATATCGGTGGTGAGCTCGCCCGTGCCATCCATCTGCGCGGGGCGGACATGAAGCTCACCGCCAGCCGGGTGCGGGGCGAGACGGCCATCCACGCCGACGGCAGTCGGGTCGATGTGGCGGGGGCGAGTCTCTGTGCCGGGGCGGAGGCGATCACTGCAGGGGGGGGCAGCGAGCTGGTCTTCTCCATCAGTGAGCTGCGCACACCCCACGGGGAGTGGCTGCTGCACGGCTACTACCAGCTGGAGCGGGATCAATCCCTCCCGGGGCGCCAGCAGTAGAGGCGTGTGCGGCGGCGGTCACCCAGAGTCAATTGTCGATCCGGTCGGTACGCCGGTGGCCAGAAGCTGTTACTGATCAATAGTCCCTCCGGAGCCAACTCCCGCTGCGCCTTTTCCAGCAGCCGGGGCATGGGTTCCGGTGAGAGAAAGGCGTAGATCCGGTCGTACCGACCCAGCTCCAGCCCCCAGAAGCTGCCGTAGCGGATCGTCACATTCTCCAGTCCGGCCAGTCGCCGGCGTAGCCAGGCCAGGGCAAAGGGTAGCGGGGCCGACTCGATGCCGGTGAAGTGTTTGTCCGGGTGGCGACGGGCCAGATAGAGCAGCGCACCGCCCAGGCCGCAGCCTAGGTCGATGAACTGCTTTCCACCCTGTTCTCGAAGCAGCTCATCGAGCGCCTGCCAGGTAGTGCGGTTGCTCAGGTAGAGCGGAACCCGTTCAGCCCCGCTGTTCCACTGTAGCAACAGCAGTGCGACAAAGCCCAGCAGATAGAGCCAAGGCGGCAGTGCCAGGCTGAGCGCCAGTGCCACCGCCAGTGGCAGCAGCAGGTTGAGCGGTACCCACCAGTAGGGCAGACCCAGCAGGCGCCCGGCCAAGGCGGCAAAGAGCCCCTGAAGTAGCAGCCGCGCCGCCGGTAGCGAGGGCATCCAGTCTGCCAGTGCGATGGCGAGCAGTAGCCCGCCCCCCTGTGCCAGCAGCGCTAGCAGCAGCGGCGGTAGACGCCCCACTCAACCCTCTTCCGTGTAGAGCCGCTCCACCTCGCGGTGGAGCCGTTCGAGCACCTTGTTGCGCTTGACTTTCATGGTCGGTGTGAGAAGTCCGTTGTCGATGCTCCAGGGGGCCAGGGTGAGGTGAACGCGGCGGATCTTGGCGTAGCGGGGGAAGTCGTGCAGCAGCTCCCGAATCCGGTGCATGACCGCTGAGATAACCCGCTTGTCGTGCAGGCTGGCGTCCGACTCCGGGTCGACGCCCTGTTCGCGGGCGAACTCGGGCCAGTGATCGGCGCTGAGGACGATCAGTGCCGAGAGGTAGGAGCGCCCCTCGCCGACCACCATCACCTGCTCAAACAGCGGCTCCAGGGCGATGGCCATCTCCATATCCGCGGGCGGGATCTTCTCGCCGTTGGAGAGTACCAGAATGTCCTTCAGACGCCCGGTGATGTAGATATGGCCGTTGCGGATCGCCGCCTGATCCCCGGTGTTGAGCCAGCCATCGGGGCCGATCATCTCGGCGGTGGCTTTATGGTTGTTCCAGTAACCGAGCATGATGCCGGGGCTGTTGACCTGTAGTTCGTGGTCGGCGCCGATGCGAACCTCAATCCCCGGTAGCGGCAGGCCGACGCTGGCCGGGTCGTTGTCCTCGGGTGTGTTGACACTGATCACCGGACTGGTCTCGGTCAGGCCGTAGCCCTGCAGCAGCTCGAGCCCCAGGCCGATGAAGACCCGTGCGATCTCCGGTGGCAGCGCCGCGCCGCCGCTGATCGCCAACTCCATGCGCCCCCCCAGGCGCGCCAGCACTTTAGCGGCGACCAGTTTGTGCAAAAGTGGATGGAGCAGCAGCTTGGGATGCCACAGGCGCCGGCCCTGGCGCCGCTCGAAGGCGTGCCAGCCCACCGCTACGGCGGCCTTGAACAGCCAGCGGTGCAGCAGCGGCCCCTTGGCCAGCTGGGTCGTGATACGCCCGTAGATACGCTCATAGATACGGGGCACAGAGATGAGGTGGGTCGGTTGTACCATCTGCAGGTCATCAGCCAGCTGTTGGATCGAGCGGGCGAAGGCGACGTCGGCCCCCGCCATCATCGGCAGATAGTAGCCGGCGGTTCGTTCCAGGGTGTGCGACAGCGGCAGAAAGGAGAGGAATACCGCCCTGTGGTCGATATCGACCAGGGTCAGAGCACTGGCCGCCAGCGAGAGGATATTGTAGTGGCTGAGCATCACCCCCTTGGGCCGTCCGGTGGTGCCCGAGGTGTAGACGATGGTCGCCAGGCCGCGCGGGTCGTTTGGAATGCCCAGTAGATTGTGCTCCCCGTCCGGCAGCAGGTTGCGGCTACAGATGAGGCGCTCATCCTCCTCTTGTAATGCCTCGCACTCGCCGCTGAGCACCACCACCGACTGCAGTGAGCGCTGACCGGTAAGCGTCGGCGCCAGCCGCTTCCAGCGGGCGATGTCCTGAATCAACAGCAGCTTCACCCCCGCATCCTCAATGATGAAGGCCACATTGTCAGGCCGGTCATCGGTGTAGAGCGGGATCACCACCAGCCCCAGACCGATCGCCGCCTGCTCAAACATCACCCACTCCCGACTGTTGCGCAGACTCAGCGCCACCCGGTCCCCCGCCTGTAGCCCGAGTGCGCGCAGGCCCGCCTGCCAGCGGGCTACCTCGGCCCCCATCTGGCGCCAGGTGCTGTCCAGCCACTGCTGCTCGTTTTTATCGAAATAGCGGTAGGCCACCGCATCGGGCGAGCGGCGGATGCGGCTGCGGAACAGGCCGTCCAGCGTGACCGCCTCCTCCTGGGGGATGATATCGGCGTGTGATGTGGGCATGGGATACCTGCTTGGTTTTTGCGATTTATTGTGAAGCAGTGCGGCAAACTGTCAAGCGGGTTTCGGCGTTGCGACGGCGGAAAGGTGATAACTGCGTCACCATTGGCTCGGCTTTGACTTCTGCGCCGTTCTAACATCGACGTCCATACAGACCTCCGCGCCATGGCGGTGTGGATAAAGCAGGGGGAGTTGTTACATGGGGGCGGGGTAAAAAAGCCACTGAAATTCAGTGGCTTGGATTATGTTTGGCGGAGAGGGAGGGATTCGAACCCTCGATACGTTGCCGTATACACACTTTCCAGGCGTGCTCCTTCAGCCACTCGGACACCTCTCCAAAAACGCATTGTCATGTTCTACCGACAGGCCATCCCGGCGCCGGTATAGCGGAGCACGCGGTGTGCTCCTTGCTCCGGGCGTCCTGCCCTCCGCCTCTTCGAGGCCGCGCTTCGCGCGTCCCGATTCGTTCCAGACGAATCGGTGCTCCGGGCGTCCTGCCCTCCGCCTCTTCGAGGCCGCGCTTCGCGCGTCCCGATTCGTTCCAGACGAATCGGTGCTCCGGGCGTCCTGCCCGTGAAAGGTGCGAAAGATTATACCACTTGTTGCCGCTATGCAAGGGGCAACCTGGGCATGTCGGGGCGAGCGATCATTTTTTGGCGCTTGCAGAGGGTTACAAACCGAGATCATAGAATATGTCGACGTGGCAGGTGTATCAGACCACGGGATTAGGGGCTGGCGGAAAAGTGCGGTAAGTTACGGGGTAGACAATCTTGGACCGTTGGGTGGAGTCTTGAGCATGGGGAGTCATCGTTATCACTATCTTCTCTTCTCTGCGCTTATAGCGCTCATGGTGGGGTGTGCCGGCGGCGGTGGGGCGGAGTCTGTAAAACCGGAGTCGAAGGCTGCTGCGCAAGAACAAGAACAGGAGCAGCCCAGTGCCGCGCAGACCTGTCCGCCAGAGGTCGGCACACCACACTACTACCGCAAGGCGCTTCTGGTCGCCGGCACTACTAGCGAGCCCAATGTGGCGCCGGACCTGCCGGGGGTGGAGGAGAAGATGGCCGCACGCCTGAAGCAGCACCTGGAGGGCGAGGAGCGCTTTGTCCTCAGTAGCGCCTACGGGGCCTACTTTGCTGGCGGCTCGGCCCGGACTGCCGAGTTGGTTCGGGACTACGGACGTGAGCACGGTGCCCAGTTCGTGGTAAAGCTGGGTATCGACACGATGGCACTCCACCACCCCAACGGTCGCATTCCGCTGATGGGGCAGAGCAGTCTCTCGCTGGGTGAGGCGCGTGAGGTGCAGCTGCGGCTGGTTATCTATGATGGGCAGAGTGGTGAGCGCTTCCACAGCCGTCGCTACCAAAAACGTGTCAGTGGTGATGTCGTCGGCCACCCTGGTGAGGGGCTTAAAGTGAGCGGGGCGTGGTTCAACACGGTGTTGGGCAAGGAGGTGGACGCCTTGTTGGCGCAGATGAGTCGGGAGGTGGTGGATAAGCTCGCCTGTATCCCATTCACCACCACGGTGGTGGGGGTGGAGGGAACCTCGGTCCACCTGGATGCCGGCCATCTTCAAGGGCTGCGGCCCGGTGACACCCTGCGGGTCTATCGGCTCAGTGAGCGCTGGCTGGCGGGCGGGGTACGCATCGAAGAGCGTGCCGGTCCCTGGCTAAGGGTAAAGACGGTTCACCCCACTCACAGTGTCGCCTCGTTAGGTGAGACCGGGACGGGCCAGGTGCGGGTGGGGGACGCCGTACGCGCCTGGTAGTGTGTAAGGCTGTTAGGCACTGGGTCTGGAATATTGGCCTATAAGGTGCCCTGGACCGAGGTCCTGTTCTTGCTCTGCCCCTGTTGATCCACCTTTGGCTCTGCTATGATGGCCCCTGTAGTCCCGAGCAGGGGTACAACCGTTCAATGGCGGGCCGCATTGGTCCCCTCGCGACGATAAGCCGTGAACCCGGTCAGGCCCGGAAGGGAGCAGC
>JBNJGC010000111.1:0-8706 GCA_051747405.1 Pseudomonadota bacterium | reverse complement strand
CAGCATGACGAAGATCTTCACTGTATCCATGATGAAGAAGTGCAGCGCGGCGCCGGCGTGGGAGGCCGGGTCGAGCCCCATCCAGTCGAAAACGATGAGTGTGGCGAGTGCGTCAAACATAAGAGCAATATTCTCCAGGGTTTACTCGGTGGCGGCAGAGGTAGAGAGCGTGGATGTAGACGTTTGCGGCAGACCGAACGAGAGCAGCGCCGCTGCCAGCACGAAGGCGGTGGAGAACCAGAGGCACCCCTCCAGCCCGTAGACCTGATAGGCCCAGCCTGAGAGCACTGTTCCCACCAGGCGACCGCCGGCGTTGGCCATGTAGTAGAAGCCGACACTCATCGCCACCTTGTCGTGATCCGAGTAGGCGAGGATGAGATAGGAGTGCACCGCCGAGTTGATGGCGAAGACCGCGCCGAAGAGAAGCAGGCCGGTGATGATCACCGCCTCCGCCGGCCACCCCTGCTGCAGTCCCAGAGCGATAGCGGCGGGAAATAGCGCCAACACGAAGGCCCACAGCCGGGCCGTGCCGCCGCTCGGCCCCTGCTCGTTGCGGCTGTGGCGCAGCAGCCTCGGTGCGACGGCCTGAACGAAGCCGTAGCCGATCACCCATAGCGCCATGAAGCTGCCCACCTCGGTGAAGGACCAACCCAGCACCTCGTAGAGAAAGACCGGCAGCCCCACCACGAACCAGACATCGCGCGAACCGAAGAGGAAGAAGCGGGCCGCCGAGAGCCAGTTGATCGCCGCTATATTGGAGAAGACCTGGGTGAACTTCGGCTTCGACTTCATTTTCCCGACACCACTGGGAAGCAATAGCGCGGTGGCGAACAGCACCACAGTCAGCATCACCGCCAGCACCGCCAGCGCGCCGCGAAAACCGATCCACTCCAGCAGCGCCGCGCCGATGAAAAAGCCGGCGCCCTTGAGCGCGTTCTTCGAGCCGGTCAATATCGCCACCCAGCGGAACAGGGTCGAATTCTGCCCATCCTGAACAATACTCTTTACCGACGCCTTGGCCGACATCTTGTTCAGATCCTTGGCGATGCCGGAGAGCGCCTGCGCCGTCATCACAAACGGCACCGTCAGCCACACATCCGGCGCGGTGAGCATCAACAGCGCCGCCACCTGCATACCCATACCGATGTGCATGGTCAGGTTCAGGCCGATGCGCGCCCCCAGCCAACCGCCCACCAGATTGGTGACGATGCCGAAGAACTCATAGAAGAGAAACAGCATCGCCACCTCGAACGGTGAATAACCGAGCTGGTGGAAGTAGAGCACCACCAACATGCGGATAGCGCCGTCGGTGATGGTGAACGACCAATAGCCGGCGGTGACGACGAGATAATTTTTCAGGTTTGTGTTCATAATGCTTTTAACGCAGAGGCGCAAACAAAGATCTCAACGCAAAGCTTACCGCATCCTGCTTACGCTCCTCACCTGCGTCCATGCAGGCGAAGGCGCGAAGACGCGAAGGGCGCAAAGGTTTATTAAGCAGGTCACAATGCTTCAGAAATGCATGCGTACTCGTGCTGAACGGTAATAAAATGCGATGCTTGTCAGCATTTCGTTCCCTTTGCGTCCTTAGCGTCTTTGCGCCTTTGCGTTAATCTCTTCCTACAATAACCTTGCCACTTTTGCCGCCAGTTCCATCATGCGGTTCACGTAGCCCCATTCGTTGTCGTACCAGGCGTAGATCTTTACCTGGGTGTCGTTGATCACCATGGTGGAGAGGGCGTCGACGATGCTGGAGCGCGGGTCGTTGAGGTAGTCGATGGAGACCAGCGGGCGCTCTTCATAACCGAGTATGTCTTTGAGTTCGCCTTCGGCGGCCTCTTTGAAGTAGCCGTTGATCTCTTCGGCGGTTACCGGGCGCTGCGCCTCGAAGACGAAGTCGGTGAGCGAGGCGTTGGTCAGCGGCACGCGTACCGCATGGCCGTTGAGTTTTCCCTGTAGCTCGGGAAAAATTTTGGTGATCGCCCTGGCCGAACCGGTGGTGGTGGGGATGAGTGAGCTGCCGCAGGCCCGCGCCCGGCGCAGGTCCTTGTGCCCCTTGTCGATGATGGTCTGGGTGTTGGTGATGTTGTGCAGGGTGGTCATGCTGCCGTGCTTGATGCCGACCTTCTCGTGCATCACCTTGACCACCGGCGCCAGGCAATTGGTGGTGCAGGAGGCGGCGGTGAGAAGGTGGTTGAGCGCCGGGTCGTACTGGTCGTCGTTGACACCGTAGACGATATTCAGCGCCCCCTCGGTTGGGGCGGCGACGATCACCTTTTTCACCCCTTGGTCGAAATAGCTCTGCAGCGTCTCCGGCTTTTTGTGGTGCTTGCCGGTCGCCTCGATGACGATGTCGCAGCCGGACCAGTCACCCGCGGCGATGGTCGCCTCGCTGCTGTAGGCGATACGTTTGCCATCGACCAGCAGCGCATCCCCCTCTGCGGCGCACTCGCGCTGCCAGGTGCCGTGCACCGAGTCGAACTGGAGCAGGTGGGCAGAGCCCGCCGCGTCGGTGGCGATCTCGTTGATGCGCACGATCTCCAGTTCGGGAGTGTCCCAGCCGGCGCGCAGGCCGAGGCGGCCCATGCGACCGAAGCCGTTGATACCCACCTTGATGTTGTTCACCGCAATCTCCTCAATATTAAATGTGTCGAAATAGGTCTTTAATGATCACTAAGCGCTACAGGCAGCCCCCGGGCGGTTGGGCATCTGGGCCAGCGCGGTGGCATCACCGGCATAGGGTTCGCTATCGCGGCACCCTGCGGCGGCGGCGTGGAGCACCTCGGCGGCCCAGGCGGGAAGGGCAGTGTTGATGCGGTAGTAGTGCCATAGCCCCTGCTTGCGACCGGTAACCAGGCCGGCCTTTCGCAGTGTGCCCAGATGGTGTGAAACCTTGGGCTGGGATAGACCCAGGGCATGGGTCAACTCGCATACACACAGCTCATCGTGCTCTTCCAGCAGGGTGAGACAGCGCAACCGTGTGGTGTCCGCCATGGCCCTGAACAGCTCTTGTGCGACGATTTCCATATTGATAAATCTCTATATCTATATATTTAGATGTAATTATATCTGTGTAGATAGATATAGCAAGCGTCGTATCGAGGACCGTTCACAGAGGTGCCCTTGGCGACAGGAATGCTTGTACCATGTCTTTTTGAATACCGTATGACAGGGGAAGTAGGTGGGGCTATTCAGAGCGTTTCAGCGCTGGCGCCGGGCGCGGCAGTTGCGCCGCTGCCGTATCGGTGAGTCGGTTTGGGCGCAGGTGGTACGAACCGTACCGGTGGTGGCAGCGCTACCGGCGGCGGATCGGCACCGCCTGCGTGAAT
Organism: Pseudomonadota bacterium; assembly: GCA_051747405.1. Taxonomy (GTDB): domain Bacteria; phylum Pseudomonadota; class Gammaproteobacteria; order Thiohalomonadales; family Thiohalomonadaceae; genus JAPHTQ01. The sequence continues at coordinate 5,377 of JBNJGC010000111.1, read as the reverse complement.
TGGCCAGCCTTTTTCTCTACCACAAACAAATTGTCGGAGCAGGCGGTTTGGTGCTGAGTGAGACGATGCGCGCCCAGATCGCCGCCCAGGCCTGTCTGCTGGTACTCAATCTGGGGCTGGAGTTCTTCGATGGCTGGTCGGAGGTGATCGTCTACCCCGATGCCTTTCTCGTCCCCAGCAGCGAGGTGGATGAGAGTGGTGTGGTCCACGAGGGGACGCACGCCCTGGGGGGCGAGGCGTGGAGCCACGGCCCGGTGCTGCTTGCCTGGAGTGACATCGATCCCGGCCACTCGCCGCACCACCATCCGGCCAATGTGGTGCTACACGAGTTTGCCCACAAGCTCGATATGCTCAATGGTGCGGCCAATGGTATGCCGCCGCTGCACCGCTCGATGCATCCGCAGCGCTGGAGTAAAGACTTTCTCCACGCCTACCAGAAGATGCTCCATGAGGTGGAGGCGGGGCGTCACGAGCGCATCGACCCCTATGCGGTCACCAGCCCGGCGGAGTTCTTCGCCGTGGTCACCGAGTTCTTTTTCGAACACCCCGCCCTGCTGCAGCGTGAGCTGCCGGCGGTGTACAACCACCTGGTACAGTTCTACCGTCAACAGCCGCGCCACGATTAAGCCCCTCCCATCTCTGTTGCCCTTCCACCTGGTGGGTAACCGCTCGCGCCTCTACGCTGAAAATACCCTGTCAGAGGGGGCGGGCAACCACCCGGATGTCAGCCTGTACTCTCTCTTGTCCATGGACGACGCACCTATACAAATATAAATATTCTGTACAAATATCTTTCTATTTTGTGACATTTGTGTAAAACTGAGTAAACGAGTGGGTTTTTGGCTAATCCGCATCAGATTGTCTGCGCCGACTCAAGAATATTGTCCCGGGCGCCGATAGAATAGAAGGGCGGTATTAGGAAGGATTGGCGATATTCGCGAATATACAGCGGCAGTATCTGACCCGTTTAAAGCAGTTTACAATTACTATTCCAGTGTACTGGAGGGTAAAGTGAAAAAGAATCTACCTATTACGAATGTTGAGCAGAGCTTCTCTGACGATGCCAACATTCTCTCCACCACCGACCTCAAGGGTGCGATCACCTACGTCAATCGGGACTTTATCGACATCAGCGGGTTCGAGGTCGATGAGCTCATCGGTAAGAACCACAACGTGGTGCGCCACCCAGAGATGCCCCCCGCCGCCTTCGAGGATCTGTGGAAGACGGTCAAAAGCCAGAACTCCTGGATGGGGATAGTAAAAAACCGCTGTAAAAACGGCGACCACTACTGGGTCAGTGCCTACGTCACCCCCATCGTCAAGGACGGCTCCGTCGTCGAGTATCAGTCGATCCGCAGCAAGCCCGAGCGGGAGGATGTAAAGCGCGCCGAGCGGCTCTACGCCAAGCTGATGGACGGACAGGCGCCGGCAGCCGTGCGCAAACGCGGCCTGGGGCTGGGGGCGCGGCTGCTGGGTGGCTTTGCCGTCTCGCTGCTGCTGGGCTTGCTCGCTGCCGTGGGTTTGACCGGAATGTCCCCGGGCTCGGCGCTGGCCGTCTTCGTCGTCGCCATGACTGCGGCGACAGCGCTCTCGCTGTGGGTGCTGCAACCGCTGCAGGGGGTGGTCAAGAAGGCCCGCAGCGTTAGCGACAACCTATTGACCCAGTACGTCTACACCGGGCGCAACGATGATGTGGGCCAGCTGCTCTATGCCATACGCATGCTCGAATCGGAGAGCGGCGGGCTTATCGGTCGCATGGCCGACTCGGCCAAACAGCTCACCGAGAACGCCCGCAAGGTGGTTGAGAGTGTCAGCAGCACCTCACAGGGGGTCCAGCAGCAGTACTCGGAGACCGATCAGGTGGCCACCGCCGTCAATGAGATGTCGGCCAGCATTCAGGAGGTCGCCTCCAATGCACAGCAGACCGCCGAATCGGCCAACGCCGCCAGCAACGAGGCGGGTGAGGGGCGTCAGGTGGTCAACGAAACCATGGCGACCATCAGCAGCCTGGCCGATGAGGTGGAGCAGGCCGCCGGTGTGATAAAGCGGCTGGAGGCGGACAGCAATGAGATCAGCACCATCGTCGATACCATTCAGGCGATCTCCGAGCAGACCAACCTGCTGGCGCTTAACGCCGCCATCGAGGCGGCCCGTGCCGGAGAGCAGGGGCGCGGCTTTGCCGTCGTCGCCGACGAGGTGCGTAGCCTTGCCGGCAGAACCCATAACGCTACCGACGAGATCAAGAGCAAGATCGACCGCCTGCTCAGCGGCTCGCGGGATGCCGTCTCGGTCATGGAGCACAGTCGTGAGCAGGCCACCGCCAGCGTCGATCAGGCGGGCAAGGCGGTCAACTCGCTCGAGGCGATCGCCTCTGCCATCGACACCATCAACGACATGAGTACCCAGATCGCCAGCGCCGTGGAGCAGCAGAGCTCCGTGGCCGATGAGATCAATCGCAGCATCATGACCATCCGCGACATCGCCGAGCGCACCCTCGAAGGCTCCAATGAGAGTGAAGCGGCCTCCAGCGAGATGATCCGCATGTCCGAGGGGCTGGATGAGCTGGCCGCCTCTTTCTGGAACCGCAAGCGTTAACCGGCGCCGCCATAAGCCGACAGCGCCGCCCACTTGCCTCTGACGGCTCTGCGGTTACACTTGAAACCAAGGGTGGGCATACCCACCGAAGCAGGGCGCCGGTCGGCGTCCTGTGGACATGTGTCAAGGCAGAGCTCAGGGGGTGAGGCAAATGGCGAGTCGGGGGCGTTTGCGGGCGGTCGCGTCGGCGGCGGTGGCGTTCTGTTTGCTGCTGCCGAGTGCGGTCGGGGCGATGGAGGTGGAGCGCCTGATCCGGCACATCGATCACCTCTGGCGGGGAGAGACCTCACAGGCGGAGATGTCGATGACGGTAGCGACCCGTCGCTACCAGCGCCAGATGCGCATGGAGGCGTGGTCACGGGGTAAGGACTACTCCCTGGTGGTGATCCGCGAGCCGACCAAAGACCGCGGCATCGCCACGCTCAAGGTCGAGGAGAATATCTGGAACTACCTGCCGAAGATAAACCGCGTTACCAAAGTCCCCGCAAGCATGATGTCCGGCTCCTGGATGGGGAGTCACTTCACCCATGACGATCTGGTGCGCGAGAGCACCTTCGAGGAGGACTACGACTCCCACATCAGCTTCGAGGGGGAGCGCGATGGGCGTCGGGTCTACGAGCTGACCGCCATACCCCGCCCCGATGCACCGGTGGTCTGGGGCAAAGTGGTGATGCTGATCACGCAGCAGGATCTGGTTCCCGTTCGCGCCCGCTACTACGACGAGCATGGGGCGTTGATCCGCACCCTAAGCTTCCGTGATCCCCAGCGTATCGATGACCGGCTGGTGCCGATGCGCCTGCACCTGCAGCCGGAGGATAAGCCGGAGGAGTCGACCGAGATCCGCTACCACACCATCCGCTTCGGCGTACCGCTGGAGCCGGCCTTCTTCTCCCTGCAAAACCTCAAACGGCAGCGCTAGTGGGGGGTGCTGTAACCGGGTTGCCGATGCTCGGCTTCATCGCCTGGCGCAATCTCTGGCGCAACCCCATCCGCAGCCTGCTGACCATCTCAGCCCTGGCCGGCGGGCTGGTGATGGTGATCCTCTACGCCACCCTGCTGGAGGGGATGACCCGGCAGATGGTCGCCTCGGCCACCGAGGTGAACACGGGCCACCTGCAGCTGCACCGCCAGGGCTTCATCGACGATCGGGACCTCTACGCCACGCTCCCCGACAGCTGGCTGGAGCGGCTGGCAGAGACGCTCCCGGAGGGGAGTGTCGCCCCCAGGCTCTACGCCGCCGCCTTGGCCAGCTCCGGCGAGCACGCTGCCGGGGCCATGCTCAAGGCGATCGACCCGCAACGCGAACCGAAGGTGACCAAGCTGCTGGGGCATGTGCGCCATGGGAAGGTCGATCTCGGGGTGGCCGGACACACCCCCAGCGGTGTGCCCCGTCACAATGTGCTGGTGGGGGCAAAGATGGCCAGGAACATGCAGCTCCAACCGGGCAGTGAGCTGATACTGGTGACCCAGGCGGTCGACGGCAGTATCGGTAATGGCCTGTTCCGGGTGGCGGCGATCCTCAGGCCGATCGAGCCGGGTTTCGACCGCAGCGGCGTACTCATGTCCATCGACGCCTTTCGCGAGCTGCTCTATCTACAGCAGGGGTACCATGAGTTGGCGATCCGGCTCGATGATGCCGAACCACTGAGCACCGTGCAGGGGCGACTGCAGGAGCGGGTGGCGGCGTGGTGGCAGGCTGACCCTGCCGATGAGCTCGGCGGAGAGCCCGTGCTGCGTAGCTGGCGCCAGCTGACGCCGGCGGTGGCCGATCTGTTGGCGCTGAGTGAGACGATGCTGCTGGTGATCGGCCTTATCATCATCGGTCTGGCCTCGCTGGGGATGCTCAATACCATGTTGATGGCGGTGCACGAGCGGACCCATGAGTTCGGCATTCTGCTGGCCATCGGCATGAAGCGCCGCTGGCTGCTGGGGATGGTGCTACTCGAGTCGCTCCTTCTGGCCTTGGTGGCAGCGTTGCTCGGCTCGCTTCTGGGGACGCTGCTGTCGCTCTATCTACAGCGCCACGGCATCGACTTCAGCGCCGCCATGCCGGATGGTTATGACTGGGCCGGCATCGTCTTCGAGCCGGTGATTCGGGGCCACTTCGAGCCGCAGCAGCTGCTCACCCCCTGCCTGCTGATGTTGGCGGTCACCCTGGTGGCATCGCTGATTCCCTCCTGGCGCACGGTGCGGCTCAAGCCGGCGGAGGTGATGCGGTGAACGACCCGCAGCGTCACAGTCGCTTGCCGCTCTCGCTGCTGCTTATGCTCGCCTGGCGCAATATCTGGCGCCATCGCCGGCGTACCCTCATCACTCTCAGTTCCATCGCCCTCGGCTTTGCCCTGGCGGTGCTCTTCATCGGCATCGGCGACGGCAGCCACAACTCGATGATCCGCAATGCGATCAATCTGGGGGAGGGGCACATTACGGTCCAGCCCCGCGGCTACCTCGATGCCCCCGCCAACCACAAATTTATCGACCGGGGACGAATCCTGGGCGAGCAGCTCGCTGCCATGGCCATACCCGGGCGGGTGGCGCCGCGTATCTCACTACAGGTGCTCGCCAGCACCGCCAGCAACGCCGTGGCGGCGGGGCTGGAGGGGATGGAGCCGCAGCAGGATCCGCGTGCGGCGATGTTGCGCCCGCAGCTCATCGCCGGTGAGTGGCTGGCGCCGGGCGATGGGCGTGGCATCCTCATCGGCGACGGCATGGCCGGTAAACTTGGGGCCGACATCGGTAGCAAGGTGGTTTTGATGGCGGGCACCGAGGGGGGCGACACCCA
>JBNJGC010000110.1:0-8861 GCA_051747405.1 Pseudomonadota bacterium | reverse complement strand
TGGGCGCCGGGGAAGTAGCGGCGGGTCAGCCAGGCGATGAGCACCAGCCCGGCGGGGGTGATGATAAGCGGTAGGTAGGGGTTGCTCGACTCCATCCGGCTGAAGAGGTGGTAGGCCCCCTCACTGCCCAGGGCGAACAGTGCTGAGACCAGCCCCACCAGGATCGCACCGCTCCAGAAGACCAGGCGCGCCTTCCACTTGTGGGGAGAGACGTAGGAGCGCAGGCTTCGTCGTAGATAGCGCAGGGTGACTCGCATGGGATCGCACTTCTCGGCAAAGCGCTGAATTATGCCAGAACTGGACACTGGTGTCGTTTGCCTGCGGATCCCGTGCAGGGTGAGCGCATACTCACCTTACACCCTGGGGACAGCAAGCATAAGCCCTTGATTTTCGGTACGCCATGATTCCACTCTGGAGGCTCGACCGCCGCGCCCCTGCCGCAGACAACTGTAAATCAAGGGCTTACACCTGCCGTGGCAGCGTATGCGGTTGCCCTGAGAAATCTCCCCTTTCCCTTGCCGTCTATGTATCGTTATCATTACCGTTTGCGGTATAACGAATCAGTTGAGGGCACTATGACAGTCAAGGTGGGCATCGTCGGGGGCACCGGTTACGCCGGGGTCGAGCTGTTGCGGCTGCTGGCGAGGCATCCGCAGGCGCAGCTGGAGGCGATCACCTCCCGCTCCGAGGCGGGCACGGCGGTGGCCGATATGTTTCCCAACCTGCGCGGTCATGTGGATCTGGCCTTCACCACGCCCGATGAGGCGCCTCTGAAGCAGTGTGATGTGGTCTTCTTCTCGACCCCCAACGGCATCGCTATGAAGCAGGTGCGGGAGCTGTTGGAGGCCGGGGTGAAGGTCATCGACCTGGCCGCCGATTTTCGCCTGCGGGATATCGATACCTGGCAGCAGTGGTATGGGATGGAGCACGCCTGCCCCGACCTGGTGGCGGAGGCGGCCTACGGCATGCCTGAGCTGGGACGTGAGGCGATCGCCCAGGCGCGCCTGGTCGCCAATCCCGGCTGCTACCCCACGGCGGTGACCCTGGGCTATCTGCCACTGCTGGAGCGTGGGCTTATTGAGACCGATTCACTGGTGGCAGACTGCAAGTCGGGTGCCAGCGGCGCCGGTCGCGGGGCCAAGGTGGGAACGCTACTGTGTGAGGTGGAGGGGAGCTTCAAGGCCTACGGCGCGGCCGGTCACCGCCACCTGCCCGAGATCCGCGAGAAGCTCGGCGTTATCGCCGGCGGTGATGTGGGGGTGACCTTTGTGCCGCATCTGGTGCCGATGGTGCGGGGTATCCACGCCACCCTCTATGCCCGCCTCAAGGATAGCTCGGTGGATCTCCAGCAGCTGTTCGAGCAGCGTTACGCCGACGAGGGCTTTGTCGATGTGCTGCCTGCCGGCTCCCACCCGGAGACGCGAACTGTGCGTGGCGGCAATATGTGTCGAATGGCGATCCATCGGCCCGAGGGCGGGGATACGGTGGTGATCCTCGCGGTGATCGATAACCTGGTCAAGGGAGCGGCAGGCCAGGCGGTACAGAACATGAACATTATGTTTGCTATGGATGAGATGAGCGGTCTGGATCAGATCGCGGTTCTTCCATGAGCCACGAGATTGTCCGGGCGAGGCCGCCCTGGCAGCGTTGGTTAGTGCGTCTGCTGATTCTGCTGTCGGTTATAGCGGGGGCCTGGGCGCTCTACCAATATGGCCGGTATCAGGGTGGATACGATGCGCAACAGGTGGATGAGCAGCTGCAGGCGCAGCGCCAGCAGCTGGAGCAGATGGAGGTGGAGAATAGCCGCCTGCGGGCGCAGCAGGCGATCCTCGAGCGTAGCGCACAGATCGAGCAGAAGGCCTACAACGAGCTGGAGGGGGAGATCAGCGGTCTGCAGGATGAGATGCTGGAGCTCAAGCAGGAGCTGGCCTTCTACCGCGGCATCGTCTCTCCGGAGGATGCGAAGAAGGGGTTGAACCTGCAGCGGTTTGAGCTTACGCCGGGGAGTACCGGGCGATCTTACTACTACAAGCTGGTCCTCACCCAGGTGCTGAACAATGGCGAGGTGACATACGGCAATGTGGCGGTCTCCATCATCGGTACCCAGGAGGGGGAGGAGCAGGAGCTGAAGCTGGAGCAGATCAGCGAGCGGGAGAGTGAACCGGGCTTCCGTTTCCGTTACTTCCAGGCTTTTGAGGGTGAGCTGTTCTTGCCAGAGGGGTTCAAGCCCAGTAAGGTCAAGCTGGTGGTGAAACCCCGCAGCAAGAAACACAAGCAATTGACGGAGACCATCGATTGGGTGGTCCAGGAGAGCTGATAGTCATGTTTAACAAGGGTCACAAAAAACATCCTCCTCGAGGGAAAAGCACCAAGATCGATACGCTTATCGGCCAGCACTCGGAGCTGCACGGCGATGTGGTCTTCAGTGGCGGCCTGCACGTTGACGGGGTGATCAAAGGGAACATCTACGCTGAAAATGGCAGCGGATCTGTGCTCAGTGTCAGTGAGCGCGGCCTGGTTGAAGGTGAGGTGCGGGTCCCCAATATAATGCTTAACGGTAGTGTCAACGGCGATGTTCATGCCGCCGAGCACATTGAGTTGGCAGAGAAGGCGCGGGTGACCGGTAACGTCTACTACAAGCTGATTGAGATGGTTCGTGGGGCCGAGGTCAACGGTAATCTGGTACGCCGCGATGAGGGTGAGCACGAGCCGGTGCCGGGGCCGTCACGGAACACCGCTCTGGAGCGGAGCGAGCCGCAGGCCGATATCGAGCCCGCGCCGAGTGACTGATGAGACAGCTGCGCTAGCCCTAGCGGTTACGGGAGAGCGCAATACTTGACTAAATGACTAAGGTTATGGTATTCCTTTATCCATGCCTGCATAGTGAAACTGTTTTGGAGATGTATGATGAGTGATGTAGAAAGCCCTTTGGTTTTTACCGATAGCGCGGCCACCAAGGTCAAGTCCCTGATCGACGAGGAGGGCAACGATAACCTCAAGCTGCGCGTCTATGTTACCGGTGGCGGGTGCTCCGGCTTCCAGTACGGTTTTACCTTCGATGAGAGTATCAACGAGGGGGACACCGAGGTGGAGAACCAGGGGGTCACCCTGCTTATCGATCCCATGAGCTTCCAGTATATGGTGGGGGCCGAGATCGATTATAAAGAGGATCTCGAGGGAGCGCAGTTTGTCATTCGCAACCCCAACGCCACCACCACCTGCGGTTGCGGCTCCTCGTTCTCGCCGTAGTCCTGTCGCCGCAGGACGCGCACTAACGGCCCCGGTGCGGCATGCACCGGGGCCGTTTTGCTTTTTCTCCCCTCTCTCTCCCAGGCTTGATGTGGCGCAGTCGTGGCCAAATTGAGTACAATCTGGGTTAATCTGCTATCTAACAAGGGGTTTTTCGCATGAGCGATTATCTGCCCGGGCTCGAAGGGGTGCCCGCCACCCAGTCCAACATCTCCTTTATCGACGGCGATCAGGGGCTGCTGGCCTACCGCGGCTATCCGATTGAGCAACTTGCCCGTCACAGTACCTTCGAAGAGACCACCATGCTGCTGCTGGATGGTCGTCTGCCCACCGCCGACGAACTGGCGGAGTTCGACAGTCAGCTGCGGCGCAACCGGCGGGTCAAGTTCCACATCCGCGAGTTGATGAAAAACCTTCCCGCTAGCGGCCACCCGATGGAGATGTTGCAGACCTCCATCGCCAGCTTGGGTATGTTCTATCCGAGCAACGCCTGCCTGACCGGCTCCCATTTGTGTGAAGACCTCGATTATATCCACCGCATGACGGTCAAGCTGCTGGCGCGCATCCCGGTGATCGTGGCAATGTGGCAGCACATCCGCAAAGGTTACGACCCCATCCCGCCGCGCGAGGATCTCACCACTGCGGAGAACTTTCTCTACATGCTCCACGGCAACGAGCCCGACCCACTATTTGCCGAGATCATGGACACCTGTCTGGTTCTGCACGCCGAACACACCATCAACGCCTCCACCTTCGCCGCCCTGGTGGCCGGTTCCACCCTGGCCAGCCCCTACGGCGTCATCGCCTCCGCGGTGGGTACCCTCTCCGGGCCACTGCATGGCGGCGCCAACGAGAAGGTGGTGGATATGCTCAAAGGGATCGGTGGCCCCGACAATGTCGAATCCTGGCTGGACGAGCAGCTGGAGAAGAAGGCCAAGATCTGGGGCTTCGGTCACCGCGAGTACTCGGTCAAAGACCCGCGCGCCAATATCCTGCAGAGACTGATGGAGAAGCTGGCCCACACCAAGGGGACGCGCCACAGCGCGCTGTTCGATACCGCGCTCGCTCTGGAGGAGGCGGCTGAGGAGCGGCTGGGGGCCAAGGGGGTCTATCCCAACGTGGACTACTACTCCGGTATCCTCTACGCGGAGATGGGGATCCCGACCGATCAGTTTACCCCCATCTTCGCCATCTCCCGTGCCGCCGGCTGGCTGGCGCACTGGCGTGAGCAGCTCTCCGATAACAGAATCTTCCGGCCCACCCAGGTCTACATCGGTGAGCCGGTGCGTGACTATGTCACCATCGACAAGCGCTGAGGCGGGCGAAAGAGTGGCATGAGCGCCGGACAGAGTCCGGCCTTTTTTTTGCGCTAAGTCAGGCGGGGTGGATCGCGCCTAAAATGACCGCTTTGCGGGCGCCGGTGACCGCCGGCAGGTTGCCGGGGAGTCCGTGCAGGGTTCGGCGCGCCAACCAGGCGAAGGCGACCGCCTCCATCCAGCGTGGAGCGACGCCAAAGTGCTCGCTGGTGAACAGACTCTGTTTGGGCAGTGCCGCCTGCAAACGCCGGTACAGGTGGCGGTTGTAGCTGCCGCCGCCGCAGAGGATAACCTCTTCGGCAGCCGGGCAGTGTTGAGCAACGGCCTGCGCCACGGTAAGGGCTGTGAGCTCACACAGCGTAGCGAGCAGGTCCGCATCCGCTAAAGGTGCGTCCCACTGCGCCTCGAGCCAGGCGAGGTTGAACCGTTCGGGGCCGGTGCTTTTCGGCGGCGGTCGGCTGAAGTAGGGATCTTGCAGGAGTCTTTTCAATAGCGCGGGATCGACCTTCCCTGCGGTCGCCCGCTGGCCATCCCGATCGTAAGGTTCGCCAAAGCGGTGGCGACACCAGGCGTCCATGAGGGTGTTGGCCGGACCGGTGTCGAAGCCGGTGACCGGCTGGCCGGGATCGGTCGGGAGGTTGCTGATGTTGGCGATACCACCGAGATTGAGCACTACGCGGTGGCGATCGCTTCGGCGTAAAAAGGCGGCGTGGAAGGCCGGCACCAGCGGTGCCCCCTGCCCACCCGCCGCCATATCCCGCCGACGGAAGTCGTTGACGGTGGTGATGCCGGTGAGTTGTGCGAGGGTATTGCCATCACCGATCTGCACGGTATAGGGGGGGTGGGTGTCAGGGGCGTGGCGAATGGTCTGGCCATGGCTGCCGATGGCGGCGATCTGTGTGGCCTCAATCTCCGCCTGTCCGAGTAGGCGCTGCACCGTCTCGGCACTGAACCGCCCCAGGGCGATATCGGCCTGGGCGCTGCGCGCCACCTCATCTGCCCCGGATTGGGCCAGACTGGCGAGCTGAGCGCGTAAGGGGGCGGGAAAAGGGGCGCTGAGGCTGGCAAGCAACCTCGGGGTGTCGGCGTTGAATTCGACCAGCACCGCATCCAGCGCATCCATGCTGGTGCCTGACATCAGGCCGATGTAATACTCAGCCATGTCGTGACTTAGGGGGTATCGATCTCGGCCACCTGTGTGCCCTTGAGCGCATCCAGCTGTGCCAACAACTGCCGCGACTGCTGCATGAAGTCGTCCTTGTAGCGTGCCTGGATGGGCTCGGCGTCCGGTAGCTCAACGGTGAGCGGGTTGCGGTGGGCGCCGTTGATGCGAAACTCGTAGTGCAGGTGGGGGCCGGTGGCCAGCCCGGTGGCACCGACGTAGCCGATGATCTGCCCCTGTTTGACCCGGCTGCCGCTGCCGACACCACGCTTGAACTTGGACATGTGGGCGTAGAGGGTCGTGATGTTGCCGCCGTGCTGCAGTACCACAGTGTTGCCGTATCCCCCCTTGCGACCGCGGAAGATCACCTTGCCATCGCCGGCGGCTTTGATCGGGGTGCCGGTGGCCGCGGCGTAGTCGACGCCACGGTGGGGGCGTTTCTTGCCCAGTACCGGGTGGTAGCGTTCGGGCTGGAACTGGGAGGAGATGCGGCGGAAGTCCACCGGACTGCGCAGGAAGGCCTTGCGCATACTCTTGCCCTCTGGGGAGTAGTACTGGCTCTGGCCGTTGTCGTCGGTGAAGCGAACGGCACGGTAGGTGTTGCCCCGGTTGGTGAACTCGGCGGCGAGGATCTTGCCGTCGCGCAGCTTCTCGCCATCCAGATAGTGCTCCTCGAACAGCAGGGTGAACTGGTCCCCTTTTCGAATATCCAGAGCGAAGTCGACATCCCAGCCGAAGATGTTGACCAGCTCCATAATAATGTTGTCGGAGAGCCCCGCCTGCATCCCGCTAAGGAAGAGTGAACTCTCAATCTCACCGGCGGCGTGTGTCAGGCGGATCTCCACCGGATGCTCGATAACGTGGCTCTGGAACTGCTCCCCCTTGCGGGTGATGTAGAGACTCTTCTCCGGTGAGATGATGTACTTAATCGCCTTGAGGCGGCCCTGCTCGATCTGGAATTTGAGCTGCTGCCCCGGGCGCAACGCTGTGGCGAGCTGGTTGTCCTGGTCTGCCTGGACCACCGCGTGGAGCTGTTGAGGACTGAGCTTGAGTCGGTCGAAGATGAGCGAAAGGCTATCCCCGGAACGTACGCTTACGCTCTCCCACGGCAGTGCCTTCTCCGCCTCGATAGCAGCCTCCGCTGGCTGGTCGCTGATGCGCTCAGGCAGGGCCAAATCGAGGTTAAGCCGGTGCTCACTATTGAGTGAGACAGGTTGTGCCGATACCTCAAGCGCTTCGCCGGGCTGCGCGGTCCTCTGTTCCGTGACGGCGGGCTTGACCGCGGCCTGCGTGATTTGGCGTGTCGCCTCGGCTTCGTGGCTGGGGCTGAGCAGTGCCGCTAGCCCCGCCACGGCGGAGAGTGCGGCCAGCCAGTGTAGGTGTTTGCGCTGGAGGCGGGGGCCGCGCCCCGTGGCGCTGCCGAGAGATTTGTAGTCTCGGTTTAAATAGTTGCTGTAATTCACGGATATTTCTCGCAAAAGTTTCTTTAAAAATACCCCTGAATCCGCCCCCGGTCAATGATTGTCGGGCCATTGTGTAGAGAAAATTTCCACTGTGGTAATCTAACGCCATTTTTCAGGCTCGGGAGAGAGTAATGGCAACAGTTGAGGAGTCGCTGGCGTTGATCCGCCGCGGTGCGCACGAGATTCTGGTGGAGGAGGAGCTGGAGGCGAAGCTCAAAGAGGGGCGCCCGCTACGGATCAAGGCGGGGTTTGACCCTACGGCGCCGGATCTGCACTTAGGCCATACCGTCCTGATCAACAAGTTACGCCAGTTTCAGGATCTGGGGCATGAGGTGATGTTCCTCATCGGCGACTTCACTGCCATGATCGGCGACCCCACAGGCAAGAGCGCCACCCGACCGCCATTGTCACGGGAGCAGGTGATCGAGAACGCCAAGACCTACGAGCACCAGATCTTCAAGATCCTCGACCCGGAGCGTACCACCGTGCTGTTTAACTCCTCCTGGATGGGGGAGATGTCTGCCGCGGAGATGATCCAATTGGCATCCAAACACACCGTGGCGAGGATGCTCGAACGTGATGACTTCGACAAGCGCTACAAGAGCGGCCAGGCGATCGCGGTGCATGAGTTTCTCTACCCCCTGGTACAGGGCTACGACTCGGTGGCGATGAAAGCCGATGTGGAGCTCGGCGGAACCGACCAGAAGTTCAACCTCCTGGTCGGAAGACAGCTACAGGAGGCCTACGACCAGAAGCCCCAATGCACTATCACCATGCCGATTCTGGAGGGGCTGGACGGGGTGCAGAAGATGTCCAAGTCACTCAACAACTATATAGGCATCAAAGATGCGCCCGGTGAGATGTTCGGTAAGATGATGTCGATCTCTGATGAGCTGATGTGGCGCTATTTTGAACTGCTCAGCTTTCGCCCCATGAGCGAAATTGAGGGTTTTCGCCGAGAGATCGAGCAGGGGAAAAACCCCAGAGACATCAAGTTTCTGCTGGCCGAAGAGATTATCACCCGCTTCCACGACGCCGAGGCCGCCAACAAAGCGCGGGAGAGCTTCATCGCCCGCTTCCAGAAGGGGGCCATGCCGGATGAGATCCCCGAGATGACCCTGACGACTGCGGACGGTGCACTCCCCATTGCGAACCTGCTGCGCCAGGCCGCACTGGTACAGAGCACCTCCGAGGCGCTGCGGATGATCCAACAGGGAGCGGTACGCATCGACGGTGAGCGTATTGCCGACAAGAAGCTGCAGATCACCGCCGGCAGCTGCCACGTCTACCAAGTAGGCAAGCGGCGCTTCGCCCGCGTCACCGTGGCGTAGGCGGAAAACGCCGACTGAAGCGTAAGTTATTGTTTTGTCAGTGGTCATAAAAAATATTACCGATTTCTTAAATTTTTTGTTGATCGCGCCAAGACGGTGCGTATAATGCGCAACTTCTTCGGGGCTGAGGCCAAACAGCACAGCACCGGAGACGGGGGAGACAGCCCCTCCGGGCCAGAGAAGCGGAAGCGAATCGAGGTCAAAATCAACTCCAAAATGAGTTGACAAACTACAGAGTTTCGGTAGAATGCCGGCTCTTCGCTGGAGAGATTCAGCGGCGCTCTTTAACAATATGGCTAAGTAATTTGTGTGGGTACTCCGTCGTAGCTTGCAGACGCAA
>JBNJGC010000109.1:0-8945 GCA_051747405.1 Pseudomonadota bacterium | reverse complement strand
TGCGGCAGACGACCGTAAATCAAGGGTTTACACCAGCGATGACAAAGTATGCGGTTGCCCTGAACTGAGAGGCAATTCCTATCCACTTGCTCTATAATTGCTTTATGATTTACTGATAGAACTCACGAGGGACAAGGATAGGCAGCAATGCTCGACGCGGTACTGGAACATCTCCCCGATGCGGTCTATGTCATCGATCCCGAGACATCGAACATCATCGCCTGCAACCGCGCCGCCTGGAAGGATCTGGGCCTGAGCCGCGAAGCGGTACTGAACCACTCGGTCCTCTCCTTGCAAAAGGATGTCGGCGGTATGCCGCACTGGAACGAGATCGCCACGGTGATCCGCGAAAACGCCCCCTACACCTTCATCGGTCGCCATGTCCACGCCAATGGCGGTGAGCTTCCGGTCGAGATAGTAACCAGTGTCATGCAGCACCAGGGACAGGAGTACTTCATCTCGGTGGCGCGCAACATCTCCCGCCGCGTCACCCACGAGCAGGCCCTCAAGGGGCGCCCGCCGGAGGTCTGGACCGCTCTGCACGACACCGCCGATGGGGTTTGGGACTGGGAGGTCGCCACCGGCCACCTCTACTTCAGCCCGCAGCTCAAGCAGATGCTCGGCTACGGCCCCGACGAGATGAAGCCGGTCCTCTCCACCTGGAAAGACAACGTCCACCCCGACGATGCGCCGCTGGTGCTGAATGTCCTCAACGAACACCTCAACGGTCGGCGCAGCCGCTACGAGGCGGTCTATCGCCTGCGCAACCGCAACGGCCATTACCTCTGGGTGCATGATCGGGGCAAAGTCTGCCAGCGCAGCGAAGGTGGTGAGCCGACCCGTGTCATCGGCATGGTGCACAACATCACCGATCTAAAAAACCAGGAGCTGGAGCTGCAGCGCCACGCCGAGGCCGACAGCCTGACCAACCTCATCAACCGCCGTCGCGGCGAGGAGCTGGCGGCGCAACAGCTAAAGCTGATGCAACGCCTGGGTAAACCGCTGGGGCTGTGCATGTTCGATCTGGATCACTTCAAGCAGATTAACGATCTGTACGGGCACTTGGTGGGCGACGAAGTCCTGCAGGGCGTGGCCAACTGCCTACGCGAGACGATTCGGGAGTCCGATATCGTCTTCCGCTGGGGCGGTGAGGAGTTCGTTCTCATCTGCCCGAACACCAGCGGCGAGGCCCTGCAGCAGCTGGCGGAGAAGGTGCGGCGCAGCATCGAAGCGCTGCGCTGGCCGTCCCCGCTGGAGCAGATCACCGTCACCGCCAGCCTGGGATTGGCCGAATATCCGCGTGACGGCGAGGAACTCACCGCCCTCATAGCCGCCGCCGACACCGCTCTCTACGATGCCAAGGCGTCCGGGCGCAACCGCATAAGCCTGGCCCATACCGGCTAATAACCCCCCACAGAGCACCGCCCTGCTGTGGTGACCGCTTGCGCGGTTACGCCATCGGCGCCCTGTTCAAAGACGATTGCCCTCGGAAAACTGCTTCATCGTATGGCTGTGCCGCCCGTCGGTAACCTTGTGGTAGACCCCTTGCCCGACATCGTAAATGGGGCCGCACTCCTCCTTGCCCTTGCGCACACAGCAGTGCATACCGTCGCGCACGAACCAGCGCACCGTTTTGGTCACCTCTCCGTCCACATAGCGCATGGTGCACGACTCCCCCTCCGCGTATGCCAGCAACTCATTACCGCTTTTCATCCCCACCAGAATGAAGCTGCTACCCTGGAAAAGACCGCGGATCTCCGCATCACTCAAACGCCTCGCCTCAGGCCCCACAGGCCCTGTGGCGCAACCGGCCAGCAACGCCACAACCACAGCCAACAGGGTCAAACGACTCACTCTCAACACGCTGCACCTCTCTTGATTACACATCACTGGGTTACTTTAACATCTATCCCCCCCTTGAATTCACTCACACAACTGATACCTTCTAAGGGTGGACGATGGGGCGGGATACCCTGAACTGTCACAACAATAAACCAATACAGGCGCCCGCACCCCCCCCTCCGTCACCGTCTCTGCCCGGGGTCTGCCCGACTATGCTGCCCGCCGCCTACCGGCGCGGCAGAAGCAGCCATAGCCCGACATGCCCCCCGGCCTTGATAACCGAAGAGGAGCTGTACGCATGTACAAAAAGATAATGGTACCGGTCGACCTGGCGCACTTGGACGCGCTGGAGAAGGCACTCGCCGTGGCCGCCGACATGGCCCGCCACTACAACGCCGCGCTCTGCTATGTCGGCGTGACCACCTCCCAGCCCAGCGCGGTGGCGCGCACTCCCGAAGAGTACAAGGAGAAGCTATCGGCCTTTGCCAAGGAGCACGTTCCCGACCACGAGCACTTGCCCGAGGCGGTGGTCTATAACAGCCATGACCCGGTTGCCGACCTGGACGACATCCTGATCAAGGCGATCCATGAGGTGGGAGCGGATCTGGTGGTCATGGGGACCCACCTGCCGCACCACATCGACGCCATCATGCCAGCCAACGGCAGCAAGGTGGCGGCGCACAGCGACGTATCGGTCTTTCTGGTACGTCCATAACGACGAACAACCGAAAACAACGGAGTGAGTCACGTGGAAAACAAACCCGATAACGAAACAGACGACCTCAACCCGTCCGTCGGCGTCCCGGCGCCGGAGGGGGCCGCCAACCTCATCGACACCGACTACCAGATCGGCCAGGACAACTACCAGGCCAGCCCCATGGGGGTAAGCATCGACATCCACGGCGCGGTGTTCAGCTTCTCCGCACTGGTCATCCTCGGCTTTGTGATCCTGACCCTGGCCCTGCCGGAGCAGTCGAGCGACTGGTTCGGCGCGGCCAAGAACTGGATCAACACCAACATGAGCTGGTTTCTCATCGGCGCGGCCAATATCTTCGTCATCCTCTGCCTGGCGCTGATCTTCTCACCGCTGGGCAGGGTGCGCATCGGCGGGGCCAGTGCCAAACCCGACTTCAGCTATGTATCGTGGTTTGCCATGCTCTTCGCCGCCGGTATGGGCGTCGGCCTGATGTTCTACGGCGTCTCCGAGCCGCTAACCCACTACGGCACCTCACTGGGCGGCACCAGCATGGGCGAGAACGGCGTGCGCAGCGACTGGGCACCGCTCGGGGCCGCCGCCGGTGATGAGGGGGCTGCACTGAGCCTGGGCATGGCCGCGACCATCTTCCACTGGGGCCTGCACCCCTGGGCCATCTACGCCATCGTCGCCCTGTCGCTGGCGCTGTTCGCCTACAACAAGGGGCTGCCGCTGACCGTGCGCTCCATGTTCTACCCGCTGCTGGGTGAGCGTATCTGGGGTTGGCCCGGCCATGTGATCGATATCCTGGCGGTCTTCGCCACCCTGTTCGGCCTGGCCACCTCACTGGGTATCGGCGCACAGCAAGCCGCCGCCGGCCTCAACCACCTGTTCGACATCCCGGCGGGCGACACCACTTTGGTGCTACTCATCGCCGCCATCACAGCCGTGGCCATCGTCTCCATCGTCGCCGGTGTGGACAAAGGGGTAAAGCGCCTCTCCGAGATCAACCTGGTGTTGGCCTTTTTGCTGCTGATGTTTGTGGTCTTCGTCGGCCCGACCATGATGATCGCCACCGGCTTTGTCAAAAACCTCGGCTCCTACCTGGCTGAGCTGCCCTTCCTCTCCAACCCCTTTGGTCGCGAGGACGCCAACTTCAGCCAAGGCTGGACCACCTTCTACTGGGCCTGGTGGATCAGCTGGTCACCGTTCGTCGGCATGTTCATCGCCCGGGTCAGCCGTGGGCGTAGTGTGCGGGAGTTTCTCACCGCCGTACTGCTGGTCCCCTCCACCGTCTCGGTGTTCTGGATGACCGCCTTCGGTACCACCGCCGTCCACCAGCTGCAGGAGGGCTTTAGCGGGGCCAAGGACGCCGACCTGGCGGTCAAGCTCTACGAGATGCTCGGCCAGCTGCCGATGGCGGAGATCACCTCCTTTATCGGCATCGTGTTGGTGATCGTCTTCTTCGTCACCTCCTCTGACTCCGGCTCGCTGGTGATCGACACCATCACCGCCGGCGGCAAGATCGATGCGCCCAAACCGCAGCGTATCTTCTGGGGCATCATCGAAGGGTCCATCGCCATCGCCCTGCTGGTCGGCGGCGGCCTGGGAGCACTGCAATCGGCAGCCGTGGCCGCAGGGCTGCCGTTCACGGTGGTGCTGCTGGTCGGCTGCTACGCCATCGTCAAAGGGCTGATGGACGAACCCAGAGCGAAATAGGTCGCCAATAACCCCAGCAACACCAAGGCGCCCAAACGGGCGCCTTTTTTGTGTCAGGAGAAAAATACTTCTAGTTTGAAGTTGGAAGTTGGAAGTTGGAAGTTGGAAGTTGGAAGTTGGAAGTTGGAAGTTGGACGCCAGCCAGCCAGTAGGTTGGGGTGAGGAACGAACCCCAACACCAGCGTTAACCCGACCCACGGTCGTTGGGGTTCGCAGGCTCACCCCAACCTACACACTTTGAACTTGAAACTTCGAACTCCCCTCCCCACCTAACACCAAACCTCCCCCAGCGGTGTCTCAGCACTGTAGTGCCGCGCCACCTGTGCCTGGAACAGCTCTGCGGTGGCCAGGGCGTCGACCTTGGCGTGGTGTAGGGTGTAGTCGGGCAGGCCGTAGCGGGTACGGCTTTCGGCCAGGCGGATCGAGCTCTGGCGCATGCCCAGCCAGCGGCGCAACCGTGCCAGCCAGCCCTGGCGCCGCAGCCTGGCCTCGATCTCCATGGTATCGACCAGCGGAAAGAGGCAGCGCTCAGCACGGCGGGCTACCACCGCGCCGTCGAGAAAGGGGCGCTCAATGCCCCGGTAGTGGACCACCGGTATGGAGCCCGCCATCGCCGCCAACACCTCATTAAGCACCCGATCGAGATCGGGAGCAGAGGCCACCTCAGCATGGGTGATGCGGTGGATCGCCACAGAGCGCTCATTGAGCCCCCCTGGCGGACGCACTACCCAGTAGTGGCCCGCTGCGGGTCGAATCCGTGCCAACGTGAAGGGAACCATGCCGATGGAGACGATGGCGTGGCGATGGGGGTTCATGCCGGTGGTTTCAAAGTCGAGCGCCAGAAACGGTACCTCGGCCAGCGGGGTCTCGGGTGCCGGCAAGCCGGCTGCGTAGAAACGCTGCAGCGCGGGGTCGCGACAGACCTCCGCCTGGCGGGCGAAATAGTCGGGCCAACTCGGCTCAGCGGGGATGACATTACGCCGCGAGAACATGGTTCAACGCCCCGGCGTGGGGTAGCGGAAGCGCAGAAACTTCTGCGCGTTACTCAGCACCTGAAAAGCGTCCTTGAGGTTGTGGCGCTCGCTGTCGGAGACGTTTTCCGGCTCGATATTGTTGTCGGGGGTGCGCTCCAGACGCAGATCGTGGGCCTGGTGGCGGATACGCACCATGGCGATGAACTCCAGTGCGTAACGCAGCTTCTCCGCCTGACCGGCGGGCAATAGGTCCGCCTTCTCGATATCGTCCAGCCGCTCGAAAGAGTTTTGTGCCCGCGATCCCACCGCCAGGGCGTGCACTCGGATCACATCCACCATCGGTGCGGTACCCCGCCGCTTGAGGTTGATGGAGTTGTTCTGTTTACCGTCCTTCTCCATCACGAAGGTACGGAAAAAGCCCAGCGGCGGCGTACGCGACAGGGCGTTGCGCGCCAGCGCAGCGAGAAAGCGCGGGCTGCTGCTCGCCTGTCTGGCCACCCGGTCCTGAAGTATCTCGACAAAACGCTCCTCGCCGTAGACCGCATCGAGGTCGAAAAAAATGGAGCTGTCGAGCAACCCTTGCGGGTCCGGCTCGGCGATCCATTTGCCAAAGTAGCGCTTCCACACTGCCAGCGGCTGACGCCACTTGTCATTAGTGGCCATCACCCCGCCCTTGCAGTAGGGGTAGCCGCAGGCGTCGAGGCCATCACTGACCCATTGGGCCAGTTGGCGAAAATAGTCATCATGCTGCTTGGGGTCGAAACTGTCGTCCAGAATCATGGCGTTATCCTGATCGGTAGTCACGGTCTGCTCATCGCGGGCCATGGAGCCGTTAACCATAAAGCAGTAGGGCACCGGCGGCGGCCCCAACTCCTGCTCAGCCAGCTCAATCAGGCGGCGCATCAGGGTACGCCCGATGGTGGAGAAGGCCGAACCGATCATCTGCGAGGTGGCGCCATCATCCACCAGGCGCACAAAGGCGGCACGCACATCGGGCATCAGCCGCATCATCCCCTTAACCCCGGTTTGGTTAGCGATATTACTCACCAGATAGAGGCTGCTGCGGGTCTCGTAACGGACGATATCGGATAGATGCACCACCCCCGCTGGGCGACGACGGTGCAGCACCGGCAGATGGTGGATGTTGTTGCGAACCATCGCCAACATCGCCTCATAGACCGTCGCGTCCGACTGCACCGTAATCAACTTACCGTGGCAGATTTCACGCAACGGCGTCTGTGCCGAGCCGCCTTCGGCGAGCACACGCACCCGCAGGTCCTCATCGGTAAGGATGCCGTTCAAACGCCACCAGCGACCGTCGTTATCGCCAAACGCCTGCTCATCCTCCTCTTCGGCGGGGGCATAGAGTAGCACCGATGAGACCTGCTGCTCGGTCATTAGCCGCGCCGCCTGCTCTACCGTGGCATCCTGCTCGATCACCACCGGCATACGGCTGAGCAAGCGGCGGATTCGGGTGACCATCATGTCGTTGTTCCGCTCGTTCTGCTCCACCGTGCTCTTCAGACGCGGCCCGGAGAGCTCGACAAAATCGGCAAAATTGCCGTCTTCATCGCACAGCCGTTGAAAAACCGTCTCGGGGATGAGGTAGGTGAGCGTGTCTTCGATTGCCCAAGCGGGAAAGCGCACCTTGCGGTTTCGCAGCAGACCGAACTGGCCGAAGATATCCCCCTCGCCCAGCCGGTTGTAAAGCTCGGCGTTGTGGCGATAGATCTCCACCGCACCGCTGCGGATGTAGTAGAGATCGTGAATCGGCGCACCGAACTCCAGGATCGCCGCACCGGCACGAAAATAGCTCACCTCCACCGAGACCGCTACCGCATCGAGCAGCTCCTCGCTAAGCTGATCGAACGGCGCAAACCGCGCCAGGTGTTCACGGATCTCACGAACCTCCGCGTCCATCATCTCCCCCTCATGCCGGGCACGCGCCTCTTTCTGACATCAACCATAGCAGCGAGCTGCCCGTTCAGAAAGCCTCAAAACAGTGCAACAGCTCCCCTCTCCTGCACCATACCACCACAAAGACGGCGTCAGACAGGTGACAAACCGTCGGCTGCCCCCCGGGCACGGTTCCTGCAAGTCCCTGTCTGACCACCCCGATCCGGGGAGCCTGAAAAGCAGAGCGGAGGAGAGTATGGACAAGAGAGTCGTAATAGCACAACTGCGCAAAGCGAAAAGCGCCCACATCCGCTGGCGCAGTTACGCCCAGGCTCTGGTCGCGGGGGTGCCGATGGACGAGGGGAAGGTCCCGGTCATTCACACCGACTGTGAGTTTGGCAAGTGGTACTACAGCGACGGCCAAGCCCTGGCCGGCATCGATGCATTCCAGGCTATAGCCGAACCTCACGAGCAGCTGCACAGTGTCTATATGGAGATCTTCAAACACCTATTCGAAGAGGAGAACGTCGGACTATTCCAGCGCCTCATCGGGAAAAAGGCCTCCTCCCTCAAAGGTCGGCGCGCCGCAGTGGAGAGCCTACTGGCGGAGCTGCTGCGTATCTCCGAACGGCTGCTCGGTCACATAGAGGCACTGGAGCAGAGGGTTATTGCGATGGAGGAGAGCCAGCTGGCAGAGCTGTTCTGAGCCGCTGCCTCACGTCGCCGACGGTTCAGCGCTTAAGCTTGTCGTCGGCCTGCTGAAACAGGTCTCCGGCCTTATCCGAGGCCTCGCCGGCCCCCTCCCGGACCGTCTCGTAGCGCTGCTGGGCCTGCTGCAGGTAGGTCTGGGCGGCGTCGTGCAGGTAGTAACCGTAACCGGCGTTGAGCACAATCAGGATGGCCGCCAGCATCACCGCCTTTTTCACCAATGAGATGATAAACAGCACCAACAGCACCGCCGCCCCTACCGCATAGAATGGGTTGGCCTGAAGAAAGTCGATAATCGCTTGCATTGTTATTCTCTCGGGTTGGACGCAGGCCACCAGGCACCCATCCCGACGCATGGATACCACGCCGCCTGACGCAGGAACGTAAAAAAAGCGTTTAACAAGTGTAACGAAATAAAAACCTCAGTGCCCCCTCTTTTAGTATGGGTAGGACGCCCCTTATACTGAACGCAACGACAAACCCCAAAACCCCCGAGGTGGAAAAATGAGCACCATCCCGAAGATCAAGTCCATCATGACCCCATCGCCCATCGCAGCCAACAAAGGCAACAGCGTGGCCGCTGCGCAGAGCGTCATGCAGTCGAACAAGATCCGCCACCTGCCGGTGGTTGAGGCGGATCGTCCGATAGGCATCCTCTCCGATCGCGACATCTCCCTCGCCCTGGCCGCCAACCAGGGATTGGAGACCGCGGAGACCCTTACCGTCGGTGATATCTGCACCACCGATATCTTCTCAGTCAGCTCCGACGACAGCCTGGACGATATCGCCTTCACCATGGCCGAAAAACAGATCGGCTCGGCACTGGTGGTAGAGGATGAGCGCTTGGTGGGCATCTTCACCGCCACCGACGCCTGCGAATTCCTGGGCCACTGCCTGCGCAGCAAAGCCGGTTGACACTGTCACTGGATCCCCACGGCACTGCCAGGTAAGAAGGGCTACGCAGCAACAATGTTCACGACATACCACGGCTACCGGCTCACCCCTGTTTATCGCGGCTACGTCTATCTTGGCCAGACAGCCCAGAAGCAGGACGTCTGGCGCTTTCCGTTCAAGACGCCACCCCATACCTAGTGGTCCATGCGGGAGATAAT
>JBNJGC010000108.1:0-9005 GCA_051747405.1 Pseudomonadota bacterium | reverse complement strand
GGACAGCTCGCTGTTTCTGCGCTACGACGAGGTGGAGTGGGCCTGGAGGGTGGTCGACCCTATCCTCAAGGTCTGGTCTACCGAGCGGGAGTATATCCATACCTATCCCGCCGGTAGCTGGGGGCCGGAGGCCTCCAACCGCCTCTTCGACCGGGACGACCAGCACTGGCGCAACAGCATTGATGGCGATAAGGACGTGTAGCCGCTTGCACCCGGGTTCCGAGGCGGTGGTCTCTTGTGGGGGCGTATTCCATCAAGCGCGGGCGATCTGACTACGGTTGCGATACAGCCGCTGCCAGCAGACGAGGACGGTCCCCTGCCACCGCTTTGCGTCTTGGTGCCTTTGCGGTAGCTTTTACGGGGTGTATGCCCATCAACGAAGGGGAGTGACAGGCCGAACATGGTGGATAAGATGAAAGAGGATAGCAGCGACACGACACGCTTGAGGATGACCCCTGCCTGGAAGGCGTTGTGTGAGCACTATCGGCAAGTTTCCGATGTACACATGCGCGAGCTGTTCGCCGCGGACCCACAGCGCTTCGAACACTTCTCGGTGCAGTTCAACGACATCCTGCTCGACTTCTCCAAAAACCGCGTCACCGAGGAGACCATGCGCCTGCTGTTCGATCTGGCGCGGGAGGCGAACCTGGCCGGGTGGGCCAAGCGCATGTTCAGCGGTGAGCACATCAACTTCACCGAGGATCGCGCCGTATTGCATATGGCGCTACGTAACCGCAGCAATACCCCCATCTACGTCGACGGTGAGGATGTTATGCCCGAGGTCAACCGGGTACTGGAGCGGATGCGCCGCTTCTGCATCAAGGTGCACACCGGGATCTGGAAGGGCCATACCGGCAAGCGTATCACCGATGTGGTCAACATCGGCATCGGCGGCTCGGACCTGGGGCCACTGATGGTGACCGAGGCGCTCAAGCCCTATGCCCGTGACGATATCGAGGTGCACTACGTCTCCAACGTCGACGGCACCCATGTGGCCGAGCAGATCAAAAAGCTCGATCCGGAAACTACACTCTTTATCGTCGCTTCCAAGACCTTCACCACCCAAGAGACCCTGACCAACGCCCGCACCGCGCGGCGTTGGCTGGTGGAGAACCTGCGCGATGAGTCGGCGGTGGCCAAACACTTTGTCGCCGTCTCCACCAACACCGAGGAGGTGGCCAGGTTCGGCATCGACACCAAGAACATGTTCGAGTTCTGGGACTGGGTCGGCGGTCGCTACTCGCTCTGGTCGGCTATCGGCCTCTCCATCGCCCTGTCTTTGGGCATGGACAACTTCGAAGAGCTGCTCGCCGGGGCCCATGCCATGGACCAGCACTTCATGCGTGCGCCGATGGAGAAGAACCTGCCGGTGATCATGGGGCTGCTGGGGGTCTGGTACAGCTCCTTTTTCGATGCCGAGACCCACGCCATCCTCCCCTACGATCAATATCTGCACCGCTTCACCGCCTATCTGCAGCAGGCCGACATGGAGAGCAACGGCAAACGTATCGACCGCGACGGTAACCTCGTTGACTACCGTACCGGGCCGATCATTTGGGGCGAGTCGGGGACCAACGGCCAGCACGCCTTCTATCAGCTCATCCACCAGGGCACGCACCTCATCCCCATCGACTTCATGGCGCCGGTGGAGACCCACAACCCACTGGGCCACCACCATGTGATCCTGCTGGCCAACTTCTTCTCTCAGAGCGAGGCGTTGATGCTGGGGCGGACCGAGGCCGAGGCGCGGGCCGAGCTGGAGGCGGCGGGTATCTCCGGCGAGGAGCTGGAGCGGCTACTGCCGCACAAGGTCTTCAGCGGCAACAAGCCGAGCAACTCAATTATGTTCCACAAGCTGACCCCCTATACCCTGGGCTCGCTCATCGCCATGTACGAGCACAAGATCTTCGTCCAGGGGGTGATCTGGCGCATCAACTCGTTCGACCAGTGGGGCGTGGAGCTGGGCAAGAAGCTGGCCAATACCATCCTGAAAAAGCTCGATGATGACGATCCGGTGGCTGAACACGACTCCTCCACCAACGGCCTTATCAACTACTACAAGCGCAATCGTCACGAGTAGGGTTCTGCCGCAGCGCATATAGGGCGCGAAGGTTACTGAGTGGTTCGTAGGCCAGGCTGCCCCCGTCCGGAGGCGCGTATGGCGATACCCTAACGATGCCCGGCGGAGATGCCGGCCTCGTTCCCTCCCGGCTGCCTGGCGCGGAGATACTACGTTCCAGTCATTGACCTAACATGATGCGCTTCGCAAGCTCAGCGCATCCTAATCTTCTTAGGCACCCATGGCCGCCCCATTCCCACAACAAACCGTCATTCCGGGCGTGACCCGGAATCCATTCCTAAACGGGGTGTTCCATACCCACAGAGAGTCCCGCACGCCAGAAATGGTCGGGGTCTTCATCTGCTTTACGGGCTCAGCTGTGACGGCAGAACATGATCCGCTCTTTGCGCGGGGTGCCGGCGATGCGGCAGAGGGCGCCGTCGTTCACACCCGCCTGATCCAGCGTCAGGCCGCTGTTCAGGGCACGGCCTGCACCCGCCTCCTGCAACTCCAGCGCCGGCTCGTAACACTCGAGCAGCGTTTTGACCCGTTCTCCGCCCTCTTTTGCGGCAAGTTCGTTCAGGACGCGTTTCAGGAACGCACCCACGGTCAGCTGCGGCGACACCTCAAACAGGTGCTGCCCCGGATCGATCTGGCAGGCGATGGTGACATGGATCGGGCTGGATTGACTTTGTGCTTCGCTAGCGGACACGGCCTTTGGCTCTCATTCTGTTCGGCGGAGAGCTTATAGCACGTCTCGAGGCTCAAGCGACTTGACCTTAGTCAATAAACCGGGGCTTTGTCACTCCCGCCGTTCGATCACCAGCCCGGCCAGCGGCGGCAGGGTGACCACCACGGAGTGGGGTTGGCCCATCCAGGGGGTGGGTTCGCTGTCGAAGTGGGGGCTCTGCTCCGTATTGCTGCCGCCAAAGTCGCCGCTGTCGGAGTTGAACAGTAGGTGGTAGCGCCCCTCTGCCGGGACGCCCAGCCGATACCCTTGGCGGGGTTGCGGGGTGAAGTTGAGGGCGACGATAGTCGCTCGCTCTCCGCCGCGGCGCAGGTAGCTCAGGGTGGAGTGCTCGGCATCGTCACAGTCGAGCCAGGCGAAGCCCTCGGCTTCGAAGTCGTGGCGGTGCAGCGCGGGGGTCTCCCGGTAGAGTCGGTTGAGTCCGGCGAACAGTTTGTGGACACCGTGGTGCTGGGGGTAGTCGTAGAGGTACCACTCCAGTGCGCTGTCGTGGTTCCACTCGCGGCCCTGGGCAAATTCGCAGCCCATGAACAGCAGTTTCTTTCCCGGCATGGTGTACATGTAGGTGTAGAGCAGGCGCAGGTTGGCAAAGCGCTGCCAGTCGTCGCCCGGCATCTTGTCGAGCATGGAGCGTTTGAGGTGTACCACCTCGTCGTGGGAGAAGGGGAGGATGAAGTTTTCGTTAAAGGCGTAGAGCATGCCGAAAGTGAGCAGGTTTTGGTGGTACTTTCGGTAGAGGGGGTCTTTGTGCATGTAGTCGAGGGTGTCGTGCATCCAGCCCATATTCCATTTCATGGAGAAGCCCAGCCCGCCCATGTCCACCGGGCGCGAGACCATCGGCCAGGAGGTGGACTCTTCGGCCATGGAGAGGGCGCCGGGATGCTCCTGGTGTAGCAGGGTGTTCATTTCGCGCAGAAAGGTGATCGCCTCGAGGTTTTCGTTGCCGCCGTGCTCGTTTGGCAGCCAGTCCCCCGCTTCGCGTGAGTAGTCCAGATAGAGCATCGAGGCGACCGCATCGACCCGCAGGCCGTCGATGTGGAACTCTTCGAGCCAGTAGAGGGCGCTGGAGAGGAGGAAGTTTTTCACTTCGTTGCGCCCGTAGTTGAAGATCAGGGTGCCCCAGTCGCGGTGCTCGCCGCGGCGCGGGTCTTCGTGCTCGTAGAGCGTGGTACCGTCGAAGCGGGCCAAAGCGAAGGTGTCGCGCGGAAAGTGGGCCGGTACCCAGTCAAGCAGTACACCGATGCCGCTTTGGTGGCACCGGTCGATGAACCAGCGCAGGTCGTCGGGTGAGCCGAAGCGGCTGGTGGGGGCGAAGTAGCCGGTGGTCTGGTAGCCCCAGGAGGCGTCCAGCGGGTGCTCGGTGATGGGCAGCAGCTCGATATGGGTAAAGCCCAGCCCCTTGAGGTGGGGGATGATGCCCTCGGCCAGTTCACGGTAGTTGAGAAACCGACCATCCTTTCCACGCTGCCAGGAGCCCAGGTGAATCTCGTAGATCGACATCGGGCGGTGGAGCCAGTCGGCCTTTTCGCGCTGCTCGATCCAGGCGCTGTCTTGCCAGCGGTAGTCGGAGTCCTCGACCACGGCGGCGGTGGCGGGGCGCAGCTCGAAGCGGCGACCGTAGGGGTCGGTCTTGATGTGGATGTTGCCGTGGCGGTCGCGCAGCTCGAATTTGTACAGGCTTCCCACGGGGAGTTCGGGCAGGAACAGCTCCCAGACACCGCTTTCGCCGCGGTTGCGCATAGGGTGGCAGCGACCGTCCCAGTGGTTGAAGTCGCCGACCACGCTGACCCGCTCGGCATTGGGGGCCCAGACGGCGAAACGGACGCCATCCACCTCCTGGTGGCGGCAGCAGTGGGCGCCGAGCAGTTTTTGGGCGTGGAAGTGGCTGCCGGCGTGGAACCGGTGCAACTCATCGCTGTCCAGAATGGGCAGAAAGCGGTATGGGTCGTGCTGGAGGTGCTCGACGCCTGCCCCGTCTGTCCAGAGGAGGCGGTAGTCGGTCGACGTGGGACATTCGCTCCCCTGCCACTGAAACAGATCGCTGTGGCCGTGGCGCTGCATCGGCAGCTGCTCTCCGGCGCAGACAACCATGGCGGAAGCGGCGCCAGGCAGGTATGCTCGAATAACCGTGTCGCTGCCGAGCGGGTGCCGGCCAAGCAGCTCAAAGGGATCGTGGTGTCGCGCCTCGAGCAGGCGCTCAATGCCGTCCAGGGGTGAGGTCATAAAACTTTCATCTTTCTGCTTTGCGATAAGGGTAGTCTATGCTTATTGGTTGTGTGTGAACATAGGCCGATGGCTGTTAGCCTATCACGGGACAGAAAAACTTTTCGTTACACTCCGAGGGATATACATGGCAAGTCTGGATACACCGCGTTTTGTCAGCCGTCTGACAAGGGAGACGCTTGCGCTCATACTGGCCGGCGGAGCCGGCACCCGGCTCAAGGGCTTGACCCGCTGGCGCTCCAAGCCCGCCGTACCGTTCGGCGGAAAATTCCGCATCGTCGATTTTCCGCTCTCCAACTGTATCAACTCAGGGATTCGCCGGATCGGCATCCTCACCCAGTACAAGGCCCACTCGCTTATCCGCCACACCCAACTGGGGTGGAGCTTCCTGCGGGGCGAATTGGGAGAGTTTATCGAGCTGCTGCCGGCGCAGCAGCGTATTGGCGAGCACTGGTACGCCGGCACCGCTGATGCCCTCTATCAGAACCTCGATATCATTCAGCTGCACAGTCCCGAGTATGTCTTGATCCTCGCCGGCGACCACATCTACCAGATGGACTACGGCCCGATGCTCGCCGCCCATGTGGAGAACAGCGCTGATCTGACCATCGGCTGTTTCGAGGTGCCGCTGGAGGAGGCCCGTTCGTTCGGTGTGATGCAGGTGGGTGAGGACTGGACGGTCACCGACTTTCAGGAGAAGCCGCAGGATCCCACCCCCATGCCCGGTCGTCCCGAGATGAGCCTCGCCTCCATGGGTATCTATATCTTCAATCGCGAATATCTGTTCGATATGTTGGTGGAGGATGCCGGAGATGCCAACTCGGCGCGGGATTTCGGTAAAGACATCATCCCCTCTGCGATCCGCGAAAGTCGGGTCTTTGCCTACCCCTTCCGCGCCCCGGAGACCGAGGAGAAGGCCTACTGGCGTGATGTGGGCACCGTAGACGCCTACTGGGCGGCCAATATGGAGCTTATCGGCGTCACCCCCGAACTGAATCTCTATAACCACGACTGGCCCATCTGGACCTACCAGGAGCAGTTGCCGCCGGCCAAATTCGTCTTCGACGATGATGATCGGCGCGGCATGGCGGTCGACTCCATGGTCTCCGGCGGCTGCATCATCTCCGGGGCGCAGGTGCGCCACTCACTGCTCTTCTCCAACGTGGAGGTGAGCTCCTACAGCGAGGTGCGCGACTCGGTGATCCTGCCCAATGTCACCATTGGCAAGGGCTGCAAAATCGACAAGGCGATCATCGACAAGGGCTGCCGCATTGAGGACGGCACGATGATCGGCCAGGACCTGACCAAAGATGCCGAGCGCTATCATGTGACCGAGAAGGGGGTGGTGCTGGTGACCCCGGAGATGTTGGGACAGGATACTCACCATGTCCGCTGAGCAGCCGCTGAAGGTCGTACTGTGCTGGCATATGCACCAGCCCTATTACCGTGACGCGATCAGCGACGACTATCGCCTTCCCTGGACCTACCTGCATGCGGTAAAGGACTATGTGGATATGGTCGCTCTGCTGGAGGAGAATCCACAGGCGCGGGCGGTGGTCAACTTCACCCCCACCCTCATGGAGCAGGTGAGTGACTACGCCACCCAGATCGCAGACTATCGCCAACAGGGTACCCCGCTGCGCGACCCCCTGCTCGCTGCGCTGGTTGCCCCGCAGATGCCGCAGACATCGGCACAGCGGCTGGAGCTGATTGGCCACTGCCTGCGCGCCAATGAAAAACAGATGGTCCACCGCTTTCCCGCCTTCCGCCACCTGGCTGCCCTGGCTGCCATGGTGCGCAAGCAGGAGGGGGCGGTTGCCTATCTGAGCGAACAGTATCTGGCCGATATCGTGGTTTGGTACCATCTGGCCTGGTTGGGGGAGACGGTGCGCTTGTATGATGAGCGCGTTCAGGCGCTGATGAGCAAACAGCGCCACTTCACCCTGACCGAGCGGGAGATGCTGCTGACCGTGCTGGGTGAGCAGATCGACGGTGTGCTCGAGCGCTACCGGACACTCGCCGCCGATGGCCGCATCGAGCTGTCGGTCACCCCCTACGGGCATCCCATCGTGCCGCTGCTGCTGGATATGCAGACGACCCACGAGGCGATGCCGGAGGCGCCGCTGCCCGTCACCGGCGCCTACCCCGGCGGTGAGGCCCGCGCCCGCTGGCATATCGAGGAGGGGATTCGTGTCTTCGAGCGCTACTTCGGCTT
The DNA here is from genome assembly GCA_051747405.1 of Pseudomonadota bacterium. Taxonomy (GTDB): domain Bacteria; phylum Pseudomonadota; class Gammaproteobacteria; order Thiohalomonadales; family Thiohalomonadaceae; genus JAPHTQ01. Next base: position 1,760 of record JBNJGC010000108.1, on the reverse strand, counting down.
CCGCCCCACCGGCTGCTGGCCCTCAGAGGGGGCGGTGAGCGAGCAGACCCTGACTATTCTGGCCGAGCACGGTTTTCGCTGGGCCGCCAGCGGCGAGTCGGTACTGCGCAACAGCCTGCACCGCTCCGGGGTGGATACCGATGGCTGTATCCACCGCCCCTACCGCCTGGATAGCTCGCCGCTGACCTGCTTTTTCCGTGACGATGGCCTGTCGGACCTGATCGGTTTCACCTACGCCGACTGGCACAGCGAGGATGCGCTCAACAACTTCATCCACCACCTGGAAAATATCGCCAGCGCCTGTGCCGATGAGCCGGGCCGTATCGTCCCCATCATCATGGATGGAGAGAATGCCTGGGAGTACTACCCGCAGAACGGTTACCCCTTCCTTACCACCCTCTATCAACGGCTGGTCGACCATCCGCAGATCGAGTTGACCACCTTCAACGCGGCGGTAGAGCAGGGGCTGGAGGCCCAGTCGCTGAGCCACCTGGTGGCCGGAAGTTGGGTCTACGGCACCTTCTCCACCTGGATCGGCGATGCGGAGAAAAATCGTGCCTGGGAGCTTCTTACCGAGGCCAAAGAAGCCTTCGACCGCGTCGTTGCCACGGGGCGTCTCAGTGCCGAAGAGCAGCAGCTGGCGGAGCGCCAGCTGGCCATTTGCGAGGGGTCCGACTGGTTCTGGTGGTTCGGCGACTACAACCCCTCCGACTCGGTGCGCGATTTCGACTGGCTCTATCGACATCAGCTGCAGGCTCTCTACCGGCAGCTGGGCGAGACGCCCCCTGTGGCGCTGGAAACGGTGATCTCCAGCGGCGGTGGCGAGGCCGAGGCGGGCGGCGTGATGCGCCGCGGCAAGGAGCACTCGCATGGCTGAGCCCAACGCCGTGGCCAGTCGGCGTGAGGCCGGTGTTCTGCTCCACCCCACCTCGTTGCCGGGGGAGGGGCCGTTCGGAGAGCTGGGGGATGAGGCGCTACGCTTCGTCGACTTTCTCGCCGCCGCCGGACAGCGTATCTGGCAGGTACTGCCGCTGGGCCCGGTCCATGAGGATCTCTCGCCCTACCAGTCTCTCTCCGCCTTTGCCGGTAACCCCGCGCTCATCGGGCGTCAGTGGCTGTTCGAGATGCTGCCCGACTCACTCCATGACAAGGGGGCCGAGGTCAGCCGGGAGGAGCTACTGCAGTTAGCCTGGCGCGCCCACCGCGACGATGACACTGCCGAGGCCTACCAGCGCTTCTGCCGCGAGCAGGCGGACTGGCTGGAGGACTACGTCCTGTTTCGTATCCTCAAGGCGCGCTTCGACAGGCGCGGCTGGAACGAGTGGCCGGTGGCGCTGCGCGACCGCCACGCCGAGGCGCTGGAGGAGGTGCGGCGGGAGCAAGACCAGGCCCTGGAGCTGTGCCGCTTTGAGCAGTTCCTCTTCTACAGTCAGTGGCAGCGGGTCAAGCGCTACGCCAACAACAAGGGGATCCGCATCCTCGGCGATATGCCCATCTTCGTCGCCTACGACAGCGCCGACGTCTGGGCCAACCGCGATGCTTTCCTGCTCGACGAGGCGGGCAACCCTACGGTGGTGGCCGGGGTGCCGCCCGACTACTTCTCCGAGACCGGTCAGCGCTGGGGCAACCCCCACTACGACTGGGAGTGGATGGAGGGGGATGGCTTTCGCTGGTGGCACCGGCGGGTGGCGCAACATCTGGAACTGTTCGACCTCTTCCGGGTGGATCACTTCCGCGGCTTCGAGGCGTGCTGGGAGATC
>JBNJGC010000107.1:0-9073 GCA_051747405.1 Pseudomonadota bacterium | reverse complement strand
AAAGGTACGGCTGCCCCGAAATTGGTTATGATATCAGGATTGTCCTCCCCGGCGTTGTGACGACTTCGCGCCCAACCGTCTATTTAGAGCCCCCCATGACCAGTCAAAGTAGCTTTGCCAATCTCGATCTTGAGCCAGCCCTGTTCGACAACCTCGAATCCTTGGGTTTCCAGCAAATGACCCCGATCCAGGCCGAGGCGCTGCCGCTGCTGCTCGCGGGACGGGATCTCATCGCCAGAGCCAAGACCGGCAGTGGCAAGACTGTCGCGTTCGGTCTGGGGATTTTGCAACGGTTGAATCGGCGCCACTTTGCGGTCCAGGCGCTGGTGCTCTGCCCGACCCGTGAGCTGGCCGATCAGGTGGCCCGTGAACTGCGCAGCCTGGCCCGTACTCTCAATAACACCAAGGTGGTGACCCTCTGTGGCGGGGCGCCGTTCGGGCCGCAGGTGGGCTCGCTGGAGCATGGCGCGCATATCGTTGTCGGCACACCGGGGCGTATCCTCAAACATCTGCAGAAGAGAACCCTGCGACTCGATCACACGGGAATGGTGGTGCTGGACGAGGCGGATCGCATGCTCGACATGGGCTTCTACGATGACATGGCGGCGATACTCTCGCTCACTCCCGCAGCTCGCCAGACCCTGCTCTTTTCCGCCACCTATCCTGAGCAGATCCGCGCCCTGAGCAGCGACTTCCAGCGCGATCCGCTGGAGGTGACTGTGGAGTCACAACACGATGAGCGGCAGATCAGCCAGCGCTTCTACGAGGTGGAGAAGGGACAGCGCGTGCGTACCTTGGCGGCGCTGCTGGCGCAGTTTCGGCCCGCCTCTACAGTGGTATTTTGCCATACGCGACAACAGTGCCAGGAGGTGACCGAGGCGTTGCAGCAACGCGGCATTCAGGCCCTGGCACTGCACGGCGATCTGGAGCAGAAGGATCGCGATCGTGTGCTGCTGCGGTTTGCCAACCGCAGCGTGCCGGTGCTGGTCGCTACCGACGTGGCCGCCCGCGGTCTCGACATCAAGGAGCTGGAGGCGGTGATCAACTTCGAGCTGCCGCGTGAGGCGGAGATCTATGTACATCGCATTGGGCGTACCGGTCGTGCAGGCAGTAAGGGGGTGGCGCTAAGCCTTTTCATCCCCTCAGAGGCGAACCGCGTCAACGCCATCGAAGCGTATCTGGGGGAGAAACCGCAACTGGAGGAGTTGCGCAACCTCAATATGCCGGAAAACTTCACCCTGCCGGCGCCGATGGTCACCCTCGTTATCGACGGCGGACGCAAGGATAAAGTGCGTCCCGGAGACATCCTCGGTGCACTGACCGCCCATGAGGCGATCAGCAAGGATCACGTCGGCAAGATCGACATCTTCGACCATGTCGCCTACGTGGCCGTGGAGCGCAGCGTGCGCAAGGTGGCGCTGCGCGTGTTGGGAGAGGGCAAGGTCAAGGGACGGCGCTTCAAGGCGCGGCTCATCAATTAGTTCTTATGGTGAATATTCAGGGCGCGTCGTCACGCAGCGGTTCAGAACGACGGGGATATGTCCGGATCGGCACCGGAGAGTACGGTGTTGATCTGAAGCATGGCATCCATCTTCAGCAGCAGATCCTCAAGGGGGGATAGCCCTTCGATTTTATCCAGAGTCTTGTCGTCGATGGCGAAGTTGACGGACACTTTCAACCTGCCGGCCTCTTCATCATAAACCGGTTCGACCTCCACACTGCCGCCGGAGGCGGTAAACGCACTCATTACCTTTCTCAGGTGGGTGGTGGGTTTCATCTTCTGGAACTCCTGGTAGAGATCGGCGAACGTCTGGTTCGGGAGGTCGTGTTTCTCTTTCAGGGTATCGTACTGCGCATGGGTGATACCGGCGTTGACCTGGTAGTCGTTGTCTTTGTATTTCCGGGCCAGTTCCAACTCCATATTTTCCAGGTAGAGTTGCGCCATCTCGACCATGATCGGTTCGTGTTTGTCTGCCAGTGTTTGACTCATAGTGTCGTCCCCAGGGTTTCAGTGTGGTGGTAGAGCGGGAGCACAGGGCTCACACTCCGATATCCTCGTTCCAGAGCTCAGGCTTGGCGGCGATGAAGCTCTCCATCAGCCGTCGGCACTCGCCGTCGTCGACGATCTCCAGCTCAATGCCACGGGAGCGCAGATACTCCTCCGGCCCCTGAAAGGTGCGGTTTTCACCGATCACCACTTTGGGGATGCCGTAGAGCAGTGCCGCGCCGCTGCACATGTCGCAGGGAGAGAGGGTGGAGTAGAGCGTGGCCCGGCGGTAGTCGGCGGCGCTGAGACGACCGGCGTTTTCGATGCAATCCATCTCGGCGTGCAGCACCGCGCTGCCCTGCTGCACCCGTCGGTTGTGGCCGCGACCGACGATCTGCCCGTCGATCACCAGCACCGAACCGATGGGGATACCCCCTTCGGCGGCACCCTTCTTCGCCTCTTCGATAGCGGCCTGAAGAAATTTGTCCATCTTGTCTCCTGTCGGCTGCGCAAGCCCATTCGTTCCCATTGTGCGTATCTTTTCGCTCAAGGCAAGCGCTATGGTGTGGCCATGGTGCATGCAGCAGTCGGATCGAGTAGGGTGTGCAGCATCCGCCATTGTGCGAGAGGAACCCTGAGAGTCGATATCATGCAGAGCGAAGAGAACCCCCTGGAGCTGGCAGCCCGCCGTGCGGTGGAGTTGGGCAATGAGCTTGCAGCCGAGGATCGGCAGGCCGATCTGTGGGACCTGGCCGATGGACTGTTGGCCGGTGCCCTCCACTACTGGCTCTATGCGCGTCAACCCTGCGAAGACCCGATGTGCGAGGAGTGCGCTCCGATGGCTACCGCCGAGCAGCGCATGGCTGAGCTGATGAAGCTGGTTGGCGAGATGGCCAGAGACAGCGACTACTACCACTCGCCCAACGACACCAATGTGGGTCGTGCCTGAGCGAGCGCCGCTCTGGGGGCCGACAGGGTGGATCGCACCTGTCATAAGACGGCGCCCATGGGGACGGCCCAATTTGAAACAACGACCTGGATTACCGGGTGAGAGCGGAGGACTGTTCGGCTATGAGGCTGGAGGCGGGTATGGTTCAGGTAGCCGGGGTGATCGATCGGGCCGAGGCGCAGCTGCTGATCGACTGCGGTGTACGCTATCTGGGCTTTCCGCTGCGGCTGCCGGTCAACGCGGAAGATCTGAGCGAGGCGCAGGCGGCGGCGCTGATCGCCGGGCTGCCTGAATCGGTGGATGGTGTGCTCATCACCTACCTCGATCGTGCGCAGGCGGTGATCGATTTTTGCGCTGAACTCGGTGTGGAGATCGTGCAGCTGCACGGCGCCATCGAACCACAGGAGCTGGTGAAACTCCGCATGCAGGCGCCGCAGCTGCAGATCATCAAAAGCCTGGTGGTGCGGGGCGATAACCTCGATGAGCTCAAGCAGAGCATCGCCGCCACCGCCCCCTTCGTCGACGCCTACATCACCGATACCTTCGATCCGGCAAGCGGCGCAGAGGGCGCCACCGGACTGACCCACGACTGGGCTATCGACCGGCAACTGGTGGCGCTCTCCCCCCGCCCGGTGATCCTTGCCGGCGGTCTCAATCCCGACAACGTGGCAGAGGCGATCCGCACCGTGGCTCCGTTTGGCGTGGATGTGCATACCGGTATCGAGGGTGAGGACGGGCGCAAGGATGCACAACTGAGCAAGCGTTTTGTCAAAGCGGCGCAGGCGGCTTTTTCGTCTCTAGGCTAGGTGAAAGCAGCAGCCTGCACAGACTGTGACGGTACGGTGCATTTCTGATTGTAGTCTGGCAGGTGCTCCCAGCCCGTGCCTTAGAAACCCGGTACCTCCTTGTCTTGCGGGTAGCTGACGTTGTAGCCGAAGTGGATGGTCCACTTCTCGCCGGGCGCTAGGCTACGCTTCCACTCCAGCACCCCGCTGCGGTCGTTCACATCACGCTGGTTGGGGCGGTTGCTGTCCTTGGCCATCTCCACCTGAATGCGCTCATCGCGTGAGACCGGCAACTGGTCGAAGACGCTGATCGGTAGCTTGCGCTGGTGGTGGTTGGTGAGGGTGAGGCGGTAGCGGCGCTGTACCCGCTCCTCACGATTGATGATTCCCTCTTCGGCGCGTTCGTCCTTGAGCAGCTGGTGCTCCACCTCGATGGCCTCATCGCCGCCGAAGGCGAGGGCAATGGTCTCGCCGGGGCGCAGGGCTTCGTTGTGATGGGTGCCGACGAAGGTGTTGTCACGCTGCAGTTGCCAGGGTCCGGGCAGCAGCGGCCCATCGCCCTGATAGTCGAGTTCGGCGTAGAGGAAGGCGCGTTCGTCCAGCCGCGGTGCCGTACGCGCCAGCAGGGTGACCGGGTGGCTCTCCCGGCTGAGGACGAAACGGTGGCGGCTGTTGTCGGCGGGGACGGTGACGCGGCCCGGGATGGCGTAGCGCACGCTGAAGTCGGTGCCGACGCTCTGCGCTTGGCTCACCTCCGCCTCCTTCTGCGGGGCCGCACTGCGCGGGGCGATGGCGCCGGCCAGTGCTTCGTCGGCCTGCATCTTTTGGCGCGATTCGCGTAGTAGTTTCGGTTGCGCAAAGTCGATCCACCAGGGGTGCAGTGTTGGCATTGCCGAACCGCTACTGGGGCGTGTGGTGGAGACGCTAACCCTGGCGTTGTCCCACGTCTCGCCGCTGCTCTGGCGGATATAGGCGGCCTGGGTGAGAAGCATTTCCCCCTTCTCGGTGTCGAGTGCGGCGTCGTAGACCGGCGACCAGGAGGCGCTGCCAAGTTGATAGCTCAGTTCAAAGCTCGCTTTACCTGACTGCTTCGCCTCCACCTGGATGGCGGCGGTGAGGGTGTCGCGGCGACCGGTCTGGATCTGCCGTAGTTGCTGTTCAATTTTCTGGATTTTTGCATCCAGCGTGCGTTGCTGCCGTTTCAGATCGGCTCGGGCGGTGTTGACCTCGGTCATGCCCTGGCCGATCGCCTCCCAGGCGGTGGCCCACTTCTCCGGGGCGAAGACGCGGTTGCCGTTTTCATCCTTCTCACTGGGCAGGTCGGCCAGCTGTTCGATGAACTTGGCGCGGGTATCCAGTGCCTGGCGCCGGCCGAGTAGCAGATCCTTCTCATCGTTCAGGGCCTGCAACTGCTCGCGCAGTTCACGCTCCTGCTCACCGGCCGCCTCCTCGCCGAACCGGCGGCGGGTCTCCACCGTAGCGATGCTCAGCCCCGCCGGGCCCTTGCCGCTGGCGCGCAGGGAGGTCTCATTGAGCTGGGCGGGCAGGCCGCTCACCAGTACCGTGTGTGCACCGGCGCGAAGGTCTACTTCGACCCGCCGGGTAACCTCGGCACGATCGAGAAAGACCGTAACGCTGTCGACAGTGCTGCTGTTGGGGCGCAGTTCGTCGGCGTTGACCAGTGCAGGCAGCAGCAAAAGGGGGGGCAGTAGGGGTGATAGGCGTCCCATCCCAGGCTCCTTGTATGAATAGGGGATGGGTTCAACATAGCGTTCGCCGTGGCGGCGGTCAATCCGGGTATGGCGGCGGCGTCGCTGCCGCCGCTGCAGATCAGGCCATGTCGTTACATAGTAACTGACTGCGAAATCTCAAGGGCCGGTAGCTTGATGTTTTTATGGGCTAATCGGTCGCGTCATGGTGGCGCTGCTGGCGGTTTGGGGTGGCGGTGCCGCCAAGTGTCTGGGGGCTGTCCGGCCTGGACGTCAGGGGCGGACGCCCCTTTTGCCCGCTGCGGGCAAAGTCTTCGGTCAGGGCGGTCTCTACTTTGATCGGGTCGCTCCCGAACGGGCCGGTCAGTGCCCGGTGCAGCAGGGTGAACAGCCGCGGTAGCTGGATGCGGTGAGTGACGCCGGTTTCGGCGTAGAGCCAGTCGGCGAGGGTGAGGAAGCGGGCAAAGGGTGAGCCGCCGAGGATCAGTGGCAAGGTGGCGTGGAAGCGGCCCGAGTTGGCGATCAGATCCCAGTAACGGGCGAAGCGGGCGAGCCGCTGCATGGTGGCGAAGTCGATACGGTCGGTGGCGAGGATGCTGTAGGGTGCCGTGGGCTGATAGCGCATGGCGAAGGCCTCGCTGTGGCGATCGATGGGGGCGCCGCGCAGCCGTTTGAGAATGCCCACCTGGATCTCGTGCGGCTTGAGTGCCACCAGCCGGTCGAAGCCGGTGGCGAGACTGGTCATGTCCTCACCGGGTAGGCCGATGATGAGGTCGGTGTGCAGGTGGGCGTGGCTCTCCTGGCGCAGCCAGCGCAAGTTGGTCTCGGTTTTGGCGTTGTCCTGGCGGCGGCTGATGAGTGTCTGTACCTCGGGGTTGAAGCTCTGGATGCCGATCTCGAACTGCAGCGAGCCGGGCGGGAAGCGCTGGATGGTCGCTTTTAGTTCCTCGGGCAGGCGGTCGGGAACCAGCTCGAAGTGGAGGAAGAGATCGTCGCTCATCCTGTCGAGGAAAAATGCCATGATGCGGATGCTCTGCCCCACCTTGAGGTTGAAGGTACGGTCGACGAACTTGAATCGGCGCAGGCCGCGTCGGTAGAGGGCGTCCATCTCGTTGAGGAACAGATCAATGTCGAACGGTGTGGCGGTCTTGTCCAGCGCCGAGAGGCAGAACTCGCACTTGAAGGGGCAGCCGCGGGAGGCCTCGACGTAGACGGTGCGGTGCTTCAGATCATGATCGCTGTAGTGGCGGTAGGGCAGCTTCAGCGCCTCCAGCCTGAACGGCGCGGGCCGGATAACCTTGTTGCTTGGCGGTTCACCGGCGAGCAAGTACTTACATACTCGCGCGAACTCCAGGTCCGCCTGACCGGGGATGAGGTAATCGGCCAGGGCGGTGATGGGCTGTGCTTCGATCTCGTAGCCCACCTCCGGCCCGCCGAGGATGACGGTCAGCTCGGGCCGCAGCTGCTTGAGGATCGCCACCAGCTCCTCGCTTTCGCGCACGTTCCAGATATAGACGCCGAGGCCGACGATGGCCGGCTCCTGCGCCAGGATTTGCTCGGCGATGTCGATGGGCCGTTGCTTGATGGTGAACTCCCGCAGCGTCGTCTCCTCCTCCAGTTCGCCCATATTGGCCAGCAGATAGCGCAGCCCGAGTGAGGCGTGGCTGTAGCGGGCGTTGAGGGTGGTCAGCAGGATAGGGGGCATGGTCTGTTTGCGGGTCTGGCTGTGACAGCGGCCAAGCGTAGCAGGTTTTGATCGCTGCGGCAGGGAAGTGTTAACGCTCAGTTAACGATTCGCTGGTAAGCTTCTCATCAGTTGACGGAGAAGGTTTTGGGGCGATCATCGTATCGTCCCCGGCAGGGGGCCACGGAGGGGGTCCCTGCCGCCTAATTTAAAGAGGCGCCCGCTGCTCTTGCAGCGGGCGCTTTTTTTCGTCTCGCCCTTTGCCGGCGTCGTAACGTCCTGCCTGAGTGGTATAGTCCGCTGTAACTGCGCTACAGCGCAGAGCGTCTGTGGGGTTTGAGGTAAAGAGCGGAGTGTGTGGTGGCGTTAATCTGGTACAGGCAAGAGGGGGATAGGCGCTACGAGGTGCGCACGGCGGGGCACTCGTGTCGGCTCTACACCAACGGTGTCTTCCACAGCCAGTTCAACCCGCACAATCCGGTCAGTGGCAATGTCTGGGATCTGTTGATGTTGCCGGCCTTTTTCGCGCCGGAGCGGTTGCGGCGGGTGCTGGTGTTGGGTGTAGGTGGTGGGGCGGTGATTCGTCAGCTTAACCACTTTCTTTCGCCGGAGCGGATCGTCGGTGTGGAGCTCAACCCGGTGCATCTGGAGGTGGCGGAGCGGTTTTTCGGGGTGGCGGCTGAGAATGTGGAGTTGGTTGAGGCCGATGCACGACTTTGGTTAAGGCAGTACCGCGGCGAGAGGTTTGATCTGATCATCGACGATCTCTTCGGTGATGCCGACGGTGACCCGCAGCGGGCGGTGGCGGCGGACAGTCGTTGGATGAAGCAGCTGCTCAAACGGCTCAGCACTGATGGCACGCTGGTGATCAATTTCGGCTCACCGCCGGAGTTGAAACAGTGTGCCTGGTTCGGTGATCAGGCGGTCAATGCGAAGTTTCCCACCGCGTTTCGCCTCACTACCCCGTTGTATGAGAATGTGGTCGGCGCCTTTTTGCGTCGCACTTCGGACGGGCGAGTGTTACGCCAAAACCTGGCGGCCTGGTCGGAGCTGGATATGAAGAAGAAAAGCTGCCGCCTCAACTATCAAATGCGGCGGCTTTGAATGGGTGTGTGACTCTCGGCGGGCACGGCCCGCCCTATTTAGAAGGCGTGTTCCTGATCCGTGACCCATAAAAGGGCGTCCTGAGGACGCCAACAAAGGCGGCTCAGCATGATAGTGCCGGGCATGACTGCCCGGCCTTGGGGTTGTCTCTCGGTGGCGGATCAGTAGTTCATGCGCTGTTCGGCCAGGCTCAGCTTCTCCTTGATCTCCTCGCGGCGACCGGCGTCGGCGATCTCGCGACCGCTGCGGGCAGGGGCGTCGAGGGCCTTTTTCAGCGCCTTCACCGCCTCCTCATAGCGCCCCTCGTCGATAAGGAAATCACCCCAAAAGAAGTTGGAGTCGATACCGTCGGGGTTTACCGCCAGCGCCTTTTTCAGGTAGGTCTCGGCCTTGTCGTCGTCGCCGAAGCCGAGCGGCCAGCCGGGTACCTGGTAGTAGAGGCTGCCGAGTGAGGTGTAGATCGAGCCGTTGAGTACAGCGGGCTCGATCGCCTCGGCCCGCTCAAGCAGTGCCTTGGACTCCTTGGCCAGCCCGAGGGCTCCGAGGCCGCCGCGCTCGCCCGCGTAGCTGCTGATGACGATGGCCGCCCAAACCAGCACCTCGGCATCTTGGGGCTGGGCTTCGACGGCCTGACGCGCCTCCTCGGCGAGCTGTTCCATCGCCTTTTCCCGTTTATCGTCATCCTCGGTCTGGTACTTGATCACCGCCCACTGCTTTTGCAGGGTCTGGGCGGTGGGGCCGATGGCCAGGGCCTGTTGGCCGATCAGCAGGGTGAGCAGCAGTAGTGACAGGTTGCGCAGGGTCTGTTTCATCGTATTAACCTCCAGTTGTAGCTGTGTTGTGTGGTTAGCTGCG
>JBNJGC010000106.1:0-9215 GCA_051747405.1 Pseudomonadota bacterium | reverse complement strand
GCAGTCGGGAAGCTGCTCGAGTGAGGCGAGCAGGCGCTCGTCCAGCGGCACGGCTGCCATCCCCTGCTCGGCCCTCGCCTGCAGTTCGGCCTCGAAGCGCGTCCGCTGTTCGCTCGGGTCGGCCAGCTCGTGGAAACCGTTAGCCAGCTCCACGCCCCGGTAGTAGAGCTCGAAGCGCTCGGCCACGCGTTGGTCATTTGGATTGAGTCGTGCCAGCGACGCCTGGGAGGCGGGATAGTCGTAGAGAAAACAAAGCCCCTCACGCCCCAGTTCAGGCTCGATGCAGTGGGTCAGCAGCAGGTCGAGCCACACATCCCGCTCGCTCTCAGTGTCGAAACCACTAATGCCGTGGGCGGCAGCGCACTCGCGCAACTCCGGCAATGACGCGCTCAGCGGGTCGAGGGCAACATGGCGCAGGAACGCCTCACGGTAGCTGAGCCGCTCGGCCTTCCCCTCCAGCCCCAGCAGCGGCGCCACCAACGCCGCCACCTCGTCCATCAGCGCATGGTGGTCGTAACCGGGGCGGTACCACTCGAGCAGGGTGAACTCGGGGTTGTGACGCCGCCCCGCCTCACCCTGGCGGAAGACCCGGGCGATTTGGTAGAGGGGGCCGGCGCCGGCGGCCAGCAGCCGTTTCATGGGAAACTCGGGGGAGGTGTGCAGATGGAGCGGCAGACCGCGGGCATGGCCCGGACCGACATAACGGGTGGTGAAGCTCTCCAGCTGCGGATCGGTGATGGCAGCGACGGAGAGGATCGGCGTCTCCACCTCCATGACCTCACGCTCGGCGAAAAAGGCCCGCACCCTTTGCAGGATGCGGGCCCTTTGTTGCAGGTTCTCAAGCGGCGCGGTAGGCCGCCAGTCGCTACCGGTGACCAACGCTCTAGGCGCGACCGAGGTATTCGCCGGAGCGGGTGTCGACCTTGAGCTGGTCCCCCACCTCGACAAAGAGCGGTACCTGAACCACCGCGCCGGTGTCGCAGATCGCCGGTTTGGTGCCGCCGGTGGCGGTGTCGCCGCGCACACCCGGGTCGGTCTCGGTGACGGTCAGTACCACATGGTTGGGCGGCATGACGCTGATGGGCTCGCCATTCCAGAGGGTGACGACGCACATATCCTGCTCCTTGAGCCACTTGGCCTCATCCCCCACCGCAGCGGCGTCGGCGCCGAGCTGCTCGAAGGTCTCGGGGTGCATAAAGTGCCACGCCTCACCGTCGTTGTAGAGGTACTGCATGTCGATATCCAGAACATCCGCCGCCTCTACCTTTTCTCCCGATTTAAAGGTACGCTCAATCACGCGCCCGGTCTTCAGGTTGCGCACCTTCACGCGATTGAACGCCTGTCCCTTGCCCGGCTTGACGAACTCATTCTCGACGATGTTATACGGGTCGCCATCGAGCATGATTTTGAGACCGCGCTTGAATTCATTGGTGCTGTAAGTGGCCATAAACCTTCCTGATAAACAGATTATTGAATGCACAAAGATTGCGTATGATAACGCGAACTGCTGATTGGAAAAACGCCCTCGCCGGCGCCGTGCGCGATCCAGCCGAGCTATTGCACCTGCTGGAGCTCTCCCCTGCGCTACTGCCGGCGGCCCGGCAGGCGGCTGAGCAGTTTCCGCTGCGCGCCCCCCGCAGCTATGTGGCATGCATGCAAAAGGGCGATCCGAACGACCCGCTACTGCGACAGGTGCTACCCCTGGGGCAGGAGCTGGCGCACGCCGTCGGCTTCGACCACGACCCGGTTGGCGACCGCGCTGCCGCCGCGGCACCCGGCGTGTTGCACAAGTACCACGGACGGGTGCTGCTGACGGCTACCGGCGCCTGCGCCGTGCACTGCCGCTACTGCTTTCGCCGCCACTTCCCCTACGCCGAGGAGAACCCCGCTCGCAACGGCTGGCAGGGCATTCTCGACTACCTCCGGAAACACCCCGAAGTGGATGAGCTCATCCTAAGCGGCGGCGATCCACTGATGCTCGACACACCCCAGCTGGAGCAGCTGAGCCGGCGCCTGGAGGCGCTGCCACAGCTCAAGCGCCTGCGCCTACACAGCCGTCTGCCGGTGGTACTGCCCGAGCGCATCGACCCGGCGCTGCGACAGTGGTTGGCCTCCCTTCCCTGGCAGGGTGTGGTGGTGATCCACGCCAACCACCCCAACGAGTTGAGCCCCAAGGTGGCGGATGCGCTGCAAGCCCTCCACCGCACCGGGGTGACACTGCTCAACCAAAGCGTGCTGCTACGGGGGGTCAACGACCATGCCGACACCCTTACGCGGCTACATGAGAGGCTCTTCGAGCTGAACGTCCAGCCCTACTACCTCCACCTGCTGGATCGGGTAGCCGGAGCGGCACACTTCGAGTGTCGTGAGGAGACGGCAACGGCACTGATGGAACGGCTTCGCGCCACCTCGCCGGGTTACCTGGTACCGACACTGGTGCGTGAGCGGGCCGGAGAGCCCAACAAAAGCCCCATCGCCTGACCCGTGCCCGCAACCGACTCAAAATCATGGGCTTACACCATCCGCAGCCCAAAGGTGATGCAAGTATGCGCCACCCCTCTGCCTCCGCCCTCTTGTAAGCAGCCGGTCACACTGATATAAAACAGCCAGTTATAAAATAACCCCAGGAGATGTAATTGCATGGCTAAGGAGAAGGGCCAAATCGGTCTCGACATCGCAGAGCGCCAAAAACCGACCAAGGACAACTTCGACTACCGCAGCGGCAGCGTCGGAAAGTGGGTAAAAGAGTTGCCCATGGGCAATATCGGCGAGATGGCTCGCCACGTCTACGACGCCCTGCGCGAGGTCAATCGCCTGGCCATCCCCTGGAAAGAGCGCTTTGCCTTTCTTGAACTGATGCGTGAACCCATCAGCTATGTCCAGAGCGCTCTGGTCAAGCGCTACACCGGCATGGCCTTCCCGCTGCCGGACAAAACACAGCGTATCGCAACGCTCGCGCGCACCCTCTACAGTGAGATGGCCCTGGGCTACAAAACCGCCATCGAGGAGATGCTCGCCAGCAGCTTTCTGGTGCGCGACAACAAGATGCTGCGGGTGATGATCCACCGAGCTATTCGCTACCTCAGCCAGGCCACCCTCAACGCCTACCAGACCTACTCCCCTCACCCGGAGCACAGCTGGTTCGAGCTCCACGCCCTGTTCCTCTACGCCGAACACAAGGGGTTTCATCAAGACCCGGTCAAGGACCCCTACAACAGCCAGATGCCCGAATCGAGCATCGCGCGGGCCTACAAGCAGATCCTGCTGCTCGCCCTGGCCTCCCCCTACCGTCTGCGCCAGGGTGAGGCCGAGGCGGTCTATGCAGCCCTGGCCCGCTGGGCCGGACACGCCCACATCGTCCCCTACAACGCGCCGGAGGCGAGCGAGGCGCTTTTCGTCGTCCACATGGACAGCGACGCCGCGCCCGACTATCAGGCCTTTAGCCACCGCGACTGCAACACTGAGCTGTGCCGCCTGGTCGATACGCGGCAACTGAGCCAGATTCTGGCCGACGAACTGGAGGCGCTACGAAAAAACCCCGACCGCGGCGCCATCCAGACAGAACTGCTGGAGCGGCTTATCCAAACCTGGGGCGTCGCCCCCAAGCGCCACTACAGCCGCAGCGATAGCCACAGCAACATTGAGGTGGTAGTAGGCACCGCCATGCTCCACCGGGCCCTGGCCCACGAGTTGGGCGACCCGTCACTGCGCGGCAAAAGCGCCCACTTCGAGGGGCGGGATGTGGTCAGCTACACACAACCGACGGAGGAGGATCCCTGGGATGTGCTCACCGTTCATGAAGACGAGGATGAGCAGAGCGAGGCGAGCACCGAGGAGCAAGCTACCCAAGCGGAGATGCCACCGGCGCCGGAGGTGCACGTCTGGCAGGTGAGCAACGAAAGCGCCGGCGGTTACCGGCTGGCGCTGGACAGCTCACAGCAGGCCAAAGTCCAGGTGGGGGAGCTGCTGGGCCTGCGCTCCCCCAAAGAGGGCGCTACCTGGGAGGTCGGTGTGGTGCGCTGGATGCGCCAGGGCAGCGACAGCAGCCTGGAGGTCGGCGTACAGGCCCTGGCCCCCCACGCCCGACCGGTGATGGTGCGCAACAAGCAGGCAGGCGGCAATGCCGGTGGCCTGCAGTACGCCCTGCTCCTTCCCGAGATCAGTGCCATCAAGCAGCCGGCGACCCTGCTCACCCCGGTGATGCTCTTCAACCCCGGCGACAAGCTCAACGTCTATCACTCCGGCAAAGAGAAGCAGATCACCCTGGACAAGCAGGTACAGAACAGCGGCAGCTTTGTCCAGTTCCTGCTAAAACGGGATGGAGCGCAGCCCAAAGAGGTAGTGCCCCAGACAGATAGCGCCTCTATGGATAGCGTCTTCGACGACATTTGAGCAGCCGCCCCGTGGCCCCTACCGCCCAGCAGGCGGGGCAACCGCATACTTTGTTATCGCTGGTGTAAGTCCTTGATTTACACTCGTCTACCGCAAGGGCGCGGCAGTCGAGCCTCCAGGGAGGGATTCACGGCGTACCGTAAATCAAGGGCTTACACAAGCTGTACGCGGGGTGTTATGTAAGTATGCGCTCACCCTGGCCCGGCGGGCGCTGCGCTGGAAAATCACCGCTGTTGTCGATACAGTAGCGAACCGTGGCGATAGCCCATAGAATGGACAGTCCTCCTGGTGAGGCGCCACCACTCCCTCATGGATGCAAAAGGTAGACCGTGCTAAGCGAAGAGACACTCCACCTACTGGTACTCGACGACTCCTCCAACGATGCGGAGACCGTAGCCAATATGCTACGCAACGCCGGCCACGCCGTGCACGCCGACCGCATTGAGGATGATGAAGATCTGCGCGAAGCCCTGCGCAAGGGCAACTGTGACATGGTGCTGGCCAAGCCCCGCATCCCCTTCCTTAGCGCCGAGGAGGCGCTGGATGTCATTCGCCAGGGCAAGAAGGAGGTGCCGCTGCTGGTCATCGGCGACGATGCGGAGGAAGAGCAGGTGACCACCCTGCTCAAATCCGGCGCCAAGGATGTGGTCCAGCTCAGCCAGCCGCAACGCCTGGGCCACGCCGTACTCCGGGAGATCCTCGCCTACCGCGAGCACCTGCGGATGCGGCAGTGCGAGCTGGCCCTGGATGAGGCCAACAAGCGCGCACAAAATCTGGTCGAGAGCTCCCGCGACGCCATCACCTACGTCCACGACGGCATGTACATCTACGCCAACGACGCCTACCTGGAGATGTTCGGCTACTCGGACATGGACGAGATCGAGGGCATGCCCATCCTCAACATGGTGAAAAAAGAGGATCACAGCCGCTTCAAGAAGTTCCTGCGCGACTTCAACAAGGGCAAAACCGACTCCGACACCATCGATCTGACCGGGCTGCGCCCCGACGGCAGCGATTTTGACATCACCATGGAGTTCGCCCCCGCCTTTTTCGACGGTGAGCCCTGCACCCAGATCATCATCCGCGCCCAGGCCAATAACGAAGAGCTCGAGCGCAAGCTCAGCGACATGAGCAAACTCGACCTGCTCACCGGCGCCTACAACCGCCAATACTTCCTCGACGCCTTCAACAGCGTCAACGGCAAACCGGGCAAAGAGGGGGCTATCTTCTACCTGCGCCCGGACCACTTCAAAAAGCTGCAGGACGAACTGGGCATCACCAACAGCGATCAGCTGCTGGCGGACCTGGCCAAGCTGATCGACGAGCAGCTCGGCACCGACCACGACTTTCTCGCCCGTTTCGAGGGGGAGTATTTCACCGTACTTCTCCACGACTACACCCCCGAGCATGCGGAGAACTTCGCCGAAAAGCTCTGCCGCAGCATCGATGACCACGCCTTCGAGCTGGATGGCAAGACCGTCGGGGTCACCTGCAGCATCGGTATCGCCCTCTACAGCGAAGCGACGGAGAACCCCCAGGAGGTGCTCAACCGGGCCGCCAAAGCGTTGGAAGAGGCCCACCAGGCCGGCGGTAACCGCTACCGCATCTACATTCCGGGTGAAGAGGAGATGGCGGAACAGGAGCGTATGGTCCTCATCACCAAACAGATCAAACTCGCCCTGCGCCACAACACCCTGCTGCTGTTGTTCCAGCCCATCGTCAGCCTCAAAGGCGACGAGGCCGAAAACTACGAAGTCTTTCTGCGCATGAAAGATGAGAACGGCAATACCCTGCTCCCCAACGAGTTTCTGCCTGCGGCCGAGAAGGCCGGGCTGATGCCGGCTATCGACCGCTGGGTCATCGCCCACTCGATCAAAGCGGTCACCGAACAGCGCCGCAAGGGGCGCCCGGTGGTGCTCTTCGTCAAGCTCTCCGCCGCCTCCCTGCGCGACGACAAACTGCTGCCCTGGATGCGCGACATCCTCAAGGCGGCCCATGCCGAGCCCAACTCACTGGTACTCGAGGTCAGCGAGGGCGTCGCCAGCACCAACCTCAAGCCGCTAAAGCTCCTCACCGAAGGGTTACAACAGCTGCATGTGCTGCTGGCACTGGACCATTTCGGTATCGCTCCCAACTACACCAACATGCTGAAAAACTGCGGTGCCGACTTCCTCAAACTGGACGCCGGGATCGTCGGCCAGCTCAGTGGCAGCAAAGAGGCCCAGGACAAGGTCAAAGAGATCACCGCCTTGGCCGCGGAGGGGAAAAAGAGAGTAGTGGCCAACGCAGTCGAAGACCCCCACACCCTGGCCACCATCTACTCCACCGGCATCGACTACATCCAGGGCTACTTCCTGCAGGAGCCCACTGATGAGATGGACTACGACTTCAGCTCCATGGGTTAAACGACAGCGGTGAATTTCAAACCCCTTATCAACAAACTCACCCGACGCTATCACCCGGACCTCAAAGGCACCGGGCGAAGCCTCCGCTCTGCACTAAACCAGGCTCAGGCCGAATCACTGCCCACATTTCAGGCCCTGGCGCAGTTCCTGCGCACCCGCCGCCTTCCCGAGCGGGTCCCCATCGCCCTGAAGCTGAGCCTCGCCTTCACCCTCCTCATAGCCGGCGGCATGATTATGCTCGGCTTGCTGGTGGGCACCAACCAGACCGAGCTGCTGGAGCAGCAGATGGACAAATACGGCGCCACCCTCGCCGAGCAGATGGCGGAGACCGCCAGGGAACCCCTCCTGGCCAACGACCATCTCAACCTCGAGCTGCTCACCAACAACCTTACCCAGGACAACAATATCCGTGGCGCCGCGATCTACTCCGATGAACATGAGGTGATGGCCAAGAACGGCTACACCCCCAACCTCAACACCATAGCGCCGCGCACCACCGATTTTCGCGAGGGGATCGCCATCTACAGCTGGCGCAATGGCGGTGAGCTTAGCCACGGACTCATCTCCTACCTCACCCCCATTATGTTTCGCGAGATCACCGTCGGCTACGCCCTGATCACCTTCGACCACTCTGTCATGAGCCAGGCCAAGCGTGAGATGATCACCACCGTCACCACCACCATCGCCCTAATGCTGCTGCTGGCCATCGCTATCTCCGCTTATCTTGGCAGGCGCTTCACCCGCCCCATCCAGCAGCTGGTCGAGGCAAGCAAGGCCTTTGCCGACGGCGACTTCGACTACCGCATTAGCGGTAGCCGCAACGATGAGCTGGGCATGCTGATGAAATCGATCAACGTGATGGGCGAGGGCCTGCTGCGCAAGGAGCAGGTCGAGCAGGTCTTCTCCCGCTACGTCTCACCCCAAGTGGCGAGCCGTGCCATCGCCGACCTGGAGAACATGGAGAAGCTCGAGCTGGGCGGCAGCCACGTCAATGCCAGTGTGCTGTTCGCCGATATCGTCGGCTTTACCAGCATGTCCGAGAACATGCAGCCCGAACAGGTGAGCCAACTGCTCAACCACTACTTCAGCAATATCGACCGGGCGGCCCACTTCTGCGGTGGCCATATCGACAAATACATGGGCGACTGCGCCATGATCGTCTTCGGCGTACCGGATGAGTCGCCGGAGCACAGCTTCAACGCCCTCTCCTGCGCCTGGATGATCCTTGAGATGGTGCGCCAGATGAACACACAGCGGGAGAAGCAGCAACTGCCGCCGGTGGAGTTTCGCATCGGTGCCAACAGCGGCAGCATGCTGGCCGGCAATATGGGCTCGACCGAGCGCATGGAGTACACCGTGGTCGGCGATTCGGTTAACCTCGCCTCGCGCCTCTCCCACGCCGGCGATCCGGGCCAGACCATCATCACCGAGGATATGCTCGCCACCGAGGGGCTGGAGGAGCGCATCGTCACCACCCACCGCGGCAAGATTAAACTACGGGGCAAAAAGGAACCTGTCTCCATTTTCCATGTACAGGATATTCAGGATCCCTTCCGCGCGCGCATGATCGAAGAGATCCGCAACATCATCAAAGCCAGCAAAACAGAGGCCGCATGACCCTCAACCGTATACTGCTCACACTCCCACTCCTTGCTCTACTGAGCGGCTGCGTCACCCTCGGCGGAACGACGCGCAGTTACAGCGAGAACGAGAACCAGCTCAATCAGTGGATTCAAGAAAAAGAGTACGGGCTTGCCCTCAAAGCTCTCAGCAGCATCGATCCCAAAGACCCCGACTACCTCAAGGCGGCAGAGAAGCGCAAACGCGTCGCCGCTCTGGCTGCGGAGTACGAACGCAAAGTCGTTAAGCGCAACCGCCAACGGCTGGATGAGGGCGACTGGGCCGCGGCTCTGGACAGTTACGACAAGGCCCTGGAGCGAATGCCCGAGAGCGTGGTGCTCAAGGATGGCCTGGCCCACCTCCACCAGCGGCAGAAGGAGGAGCTCGAACAGCTGGAGCTGAAGCGGCTGATGCAGCGCGGTCGTTGGCTGACACAGACGCTACCCACCTATGAGGAGATGGTACAGGTCGCCCCGCGCAGCCGTGATGCGCAAAAGCGACTGGAGCGTATGCAGCGCCAAGCCGACGAGGTGGGCGAACAACTGGGCCTGCACGGCAGTCGGACAATGAGTGACAATGAGCCCGATCGGGCCCGCGAGATCCTCACCCTGGCGGTCGGGCTCAGTGATTCACCGGCCATCAAAGAGGATTTGAAGCGAATCGAGTCGCAGAGCTCCCAGGCCGCCCTCAAGGCCCAGAGCGCTGCAGAGAAGCGGCGCCAGCAGCGACGCGCTGCGGAAAAGCGGCGCCAACGCACCCTTGCCTCACTGGAGCAGAAGTTCGAACAGGCCTACACCG
>JBNJGC010000105.1:0-9217 GCA_051747405.1 Pseudomonadota bacterium | reverse complement strand
AAATTAACCATTAAAAAGGCAAATAATCCCATTTTTTCCGAGACTTTGGGGCGGTTTATCAGATAAAATGCGCGGTTCAAAGATTTTAAGCCGCTGAAATATAAGAATTTTCAATCCTGTTATAGGAGTAGATTTATGTCAGTCAAGCATCCTGTGATCGCAGTCACCGGCTCCTCCGGCGCCGGGACCACCACCGTCAAAAACGCCTTTGAGCACATCTTCTTCCGTGAAAAGATCAATCCGCTGGTCATCGAGGGTGACAGCTACCACCGCTATGATCGCAAGGCGATGAAAGAGGCCATCGCCAAGTTCGCCGAGGAGGGCAAGAACCTCTCCCACTTCGGCCCCGAGGCCAACCATTTCGACCTGCTGGCCGAAACCTTCAAGACCTACAGCGATACCGGGCACTGCAAGCGCCGCTACTACATCCACAGTGACGAAGAGGCCGAGCACCATAATGAGCGCCTGGGCGGCACCGACTACACTGCCGGCCAGTTCACCCCGTGGGAAGAGATTAAGGAAGAGACCGACGTACTCTTCTACGAAGGCCTGCACGGCGGGGCCAAAGACGGCGACGTGGATGTCTCCGCCCACACCGACCTGCTGGTGGGCGTGGTGCCGATCGTCAACCTGGAGTGGATCCAAAAGATCTTCCGCGACAACGAGCAGCGCGGCTACAGCGCCGAGGCGATCGTCGACACCATCCTGCGCCGCATGCCGGACTACGTGAACTACATCACCCCGCAGTTCTCCCGTACCGACATCAACTTCCAGCGCGTACCGACCGTCGACACCTCCAACCCGTTCATCGCCCGCGACATCCCCACCCCGGACGAATCCTTCGTGGTGATCCGCTTCCGCGATCCGGTTAAGACCGGTGTTGACTTCCCCTACCTGCTCAACATGATCCCCAACTCATTCATGTCACGGCGCAACACCATCGTCGTACCCGGCGGCAAGATGGGCTTCGCCATGGAGCTGATCCTGGCCCCCATCATCCACGACATGATCCAGAAAAAGCCGTAACAACCGCTTAGGTTCACACCGGATCAAAAAGGCCCGCAAGTGCGGGCCTTTTTTATGTTCGGGACACCCTCCTTGTTCAGACGTCTGTGCGGACTCACTTCTCCCCCGCTACCGTCTTCCACTCATCGGCTGTGGCCTGCTGGGGCTCGAGGTCGTGCCGAATGTCCAGCACCGGCGCCGCTTCGATATCCTGGGCGTCCATCATCTCCGCCAGGCGCTGTAGCGAGGCGAGGATCTGGTGTTGCTCCCAATCCTTTAGTTCACTGAAACGCTCGATAAAGCGCTCCTGCAGCAGCGTCGGGGCCGAAGCGAGCTCCGCTTTGCCCGATTCGGTGAGGGTGACGTAGACCTTGCGCCGATCGGTGTGCGAGCGGATGCGCTGGATAAGGTCGCGCTTCTCCAGACGCCCCAGGATAGAGGTCACCGTCCCCTGACTCAGATTGACCTCTCGCGCCAGTTCACCGGCGCTCATCTCCTCGTGGGTGCCCAGCGCCTGCAGAACCAGCAGCTGTGGGCCGGTAAACCCCGCCTGGTGCATCAGGCGACGCGAACGCATGTCGATGGCACGGATGATGCGCCGCAGGGTGATCAAAACGTCGGTATATCTTTCCATTTCCCCTCATCAAGGCGCTTTCACGAAAAGTACACGCCCTTTTCATTAAAATTTAATTTCTGCACAAAATGTATTTAACGCCCGGAGCCGCAGTCGCTGAAGAAAGAGTGAGCACACACTCACGCCCCTTGAGCAGAGCGGCAAAGCTCGAGGTGCGCCTGCAGCTACCGGGGTTGTACCGGCCAGGCCCTGCTATAAACGGGATTTTCTGACGAATTTGCCGATAATTCAATCTGTTACACAGTACGAAGGCCGAACCGAGCCCTACCAGGCGCTCCGCGGTCCGACTTGAAATCGGCGAGTTCTAAGCCCTATAATAGCTAACTGAATCGTTTGTATTCAAACTATTTGTCTACAAACGGTCTACCAGCCCATAACCCTTAAGGTTAATGATGACTGAGGAAATCTCGATCGAACTCCGTCTGCCCAATCTGGAAGACGGTAAAGCGGTGCATGAGCTGATTCAGCGCTGCCCGCCGCTGGATGTAAACTCCAGCTACAACTACTTTCTGCTTTGCAGCCACTTCCGTGACACCTGTGTGGTGGCCGAGGCCGATAACCGGCTTGTCGGTTTTCTCTCCGCCTACCTTATTCCCGGGCGCAGCGATACGCTCTTCGTCTGGCAAGTGGCGGTGGACGAGGCGGCCCGCGGCCAGGGTCTGGCCGGACGCATGCTCGAGCATGTGATGGCCCGTCCGTTCTGTGCCGATGTGAGCACACTGGAAACCACCATATCACCGTCTAATCTATCTTCGAGACGGGTCTTTCAGCGCTATGCCGAGAAACGCGCCACCGAAATCAACGAAGAGACCTTCATCGAGGTACACCACTTCGGCGGTGAAGCACATGAAGAGGAGCGCCTGATCCGTATCGGGCCCTGGAAATAACAACTATCGAACTGGAGTAAACATCATGAGAATCTTTGAAGAGATGGAATCGGAAGTTCGCGGCTACGTTCGCTCCTTCCCGGCGATTTTCGACACCGCCAAGGGGTCGTTCATCTATGATGAGTATGAAAACCGCTTTATCGACTTCTTCGCCGGCGCCGGTACCCTCAACTACGGGCACAACAACCCGATCATCTCCGAGGCGCTGATCGAGTACCTGCAGCGCGACGGCATCGTCCACGCCCTGGACAAGGCCACCGTGGCCAAGAAGAACTTCCTGCAGAGCTTTCAGGACACCATCCTGGCGCCGCGCAACCTCAACTATAAGATCCAGTTCACCGGCCCCACCGGCACCAACGCCGTGGAGACCGCGCTGAAGCTGGCGCGTATGGTCAAGCGCCGCTCCAACGTCATCGCCTTTACCAACGGCTACCACGGTCTGACCATGGGCGCCCTGGCGGTGACCGGTAACGACTTCTACCGCGACGAGTCCTACGGTGCACGCAACAATGCCGACTCGGTACCGTTCGACGGCTACTTCGGTCCGGACGTGAACACCATCGACTATCTTCGCAGGTTCCTCACCGATGGCTCCTCCGGTATCGACCTGCCGGCGGCGATCATCGTCGAGACCGTACAGGGCGAGGGCGGCATCAACGTCGCCAGCTTCGAGTGGCTCAAGGAGCTTGAAGAGCTGTGTCGCGAGTTCGACATCCTGCTCATTATCGACGACATTCAGGTCGGCAACGGTCGTACCGGCACCTTCTTCAGCTTCGAAGAGGCGGGCCTCAAGCCCGATATGGTCTGCATGTCCAAATCCATCGGCGGCGGCCTGCCCATGGCCATCCTGCTGATGCGCCCGGAGTTGGACCAGTGGCAGCCGGGTGAACACACCGGTACCTTCCGCGGCAACAACCTCGCCTTCGTCGCCGCCACCCAGGCACTGACCTACTGGGAGAACGACGACTTCTCCGAGTCGATCAAGTACAAGGGCCGGATCATGGAAGAGGAGCTGGGCAAGATCGTCGACAAGTACCCGCAGCTGGAGATGGAGCTGCGCGGTCGCGGCATGGTCTGGGGGCTGGATATCCCGCGCAGCGGCTTCGCCGGCGAGGTCTCCAAGGAGGCCTTCGACAACAAGCTGATCATCGAGCTGGCCGGTGCCGACGACGATGTGGTCAAGTTCCTGCCGGCCCTGACCATCGAGGAGGATACCCTGCGCGAGGGGATCGAAATCATCGACAAGGCCATCGGCGCCGTGCTCGAGCGCAGCGACTTGGCCCGCAAGGGGGGGAGCGCCGCATGATCGTTCGCACCCTCGACGAGATTCGCGGTACCGAGCGCGAGGTCGAAGCGGAGAACGGCAACTGGGTTAGCCGCCGCTTCGTCCTCAACGACGACGCCGTGGGATTCTCCTTCCACGAGACCATTATCAAGGCGGGTACCGAGACCCACATCTGGTACAAGCACCACATGGAGGCGGTCTACTGTGTCGCCGGAGACGGCGAGATCGAAGACCTCAAGACCGGCAAGATCCACCCGATCAAGGACGGCACCATGTACCTGCTCAACGACAACGACGAGCACCTGCTGCGTGGCGGTAGCGAGGATATGCGCCTCATCTGCACCTTCAACCCGCCGGTCACCGGTCGGGAGATGCACGATGCCGACGGCGCCTACGCCCCACACCCGCATCAGGATCTCTACGACAAGGCCCGTTTCAGCTAAAATACCGCAACGGCGCAAAAAGAAACCCGCCTTTCGGCGGGTTTTTTTTGTCCGGGCTGCGGGCGAAGCGTATCGTGCAACGAGGGGCTCATAGCGCCGCCTTACCCTCCTCCTATCGGGCGCTCTTCTCCTCGATGGTCTCAAGCAGCTCGACGATCTCCCGCGACAGGGGGCCGATCTTGAGGTACTCCTGCTCGGCCTCATCATCGCGTCCGGCCTCCTTTAGGTTGATGATATTCTTGATCAACTCGTGGAGTTTGGCGTGGGGGCCGTCGAGCTCACGCATCTCGGGCATATCGCCGTACTTCTCCAGCCCCTCGCCGAAGTACCACTTACCCAGTACACAGTCGCGGTGTGAAACCGCCTGCTCACGGGTCAGCCCGCCCTTGCCATCGAGGTAGGAGCGCAGCTTGCCCTTCCATGCCAAGTGCGCGGTCTTGGCGGCGGAGAGGTCGGCACCGTGCACATTGGTTTTAAAGTGGCTGATAAGGTCGCGCAACGTGTCCATATGCTCATGGATCTCTTCGGTGGCGCGCATGGTGGTGTCGGCGGTGTGGGTCGTCCCTTCGGCGACACCGGCGATACGGGTGATGCTGCGATCCATCTCACCGGCGACGTGGCTCTGCTGTTCAGCGGCGGTGGCGATCTGGTTGCTCATGTCGGTGATGGTGGCGATGGCATCGACGATCTTATTGAGCACCTCGCTCGACTCGTTGGTGTGGTCCACACTCTCCTGGGCCTGAGTCCGGCTTTCGGCCATCATCTGCGCAGCCTTGCTCGACTGGCTCTGGAGTCGTTCGATAATCCCGCGGATCTCTTCGGTGGACGTTTGGGTCCGCTGCGCCAGGGTGCGCACCTCATCGGCCACCACGGCAAAACCGCGGCCCTGCTCACCGGCGCGGGCCGCCTCGATGGCGGCGTTGAGCGCCAGCAGGTTGGTCTGTTCGGCGATACCGCTGATCACGGTCAGCACCTTACCCACCTCCTGGCTATCCTGCTCCAGCGCGTTCATTACATCAGCGGCCTGTTCGATACGCTTGGCCAGGGTGTCGATACTCTGCGTGGTACCCGCCACGGAGCGTTGCCCGCCCTCGGCCTCCTCCTGGGCGCTGCTGGCCGATTCGGCGGTGCGCGAGGTGTTGTCGGCCACTTCCTGTACGGTGGCGGCCATCTCGTTCATCGCCGTGGCAACCTGGTCGATCTCGCTGCTCTGCTCCTTGACCCCGCGGGTGGTCTCCTCCAGATCCTGGGCCACACGGTCGACGGTGGCGCTGACCTGCGCGGTGGCCCGGCTGACGCCCCCGACCATGCGATCCATCTGCCCCACCATCTGGTTGTAGGCGGTGAAGATCTCGCCGATCTCGTTATCGGGGTTGTCGATCGTCAGGCTGTGGGAGAAGTCCCCGGCGCCCACATGGGTCAGGTTTTCGCGCAGGCGGTTGAGCTGCCCCATCAATACGGTCATACCGAACATGCGACCGAAGGTAACCAGCAGCAGGATACCGATGGTCATCATCAGCGCGATGCGCTTCTGCCCATCCACCCGCGCCTGCGCCAGGCTCTCCAGCATCCCCACGGCGCGGTTCATCTCTTTGAGTACCTGTGGGGACTGCGCCTGAATGGCTTGCAGGGAGTCCTGCTGCGGTTGTTGGAGGTAGCCGTTGATGCTCTGCTTATACTCGCGCCACAACCCCTCGACATGCTGCAGTTGCTGCCGCACCTCGCTATCCTCGACGGCGCTGACGCCAAGCTCCGCGTCCCCCTCGAGTAGCGCCCGGTGGGCACGCTCGAACTGGGCGATGGTCTCACGCACGGTCTGCTCCTGCCCGACCCCCTGCCCGGCCAGCAGCGCCTCTTTTGCCACCCGCTGGCTGAGCATACGCTGGGCGCCGGCGAGGTTGATACCGGCCGCGTCGTTGTTGTCTGTCATGTAGAGCGAGGCGGCGACGATGGCGGCGAAGGTGAAGATGAGCGCGTAGGAGAAGAAGTACTGCTTGTCGATGCTGCGCAGCCCCATGGCGCTCAGGATCGCCTGAATGATGTGCGCGATTTTCTCTCTCATGCCAGTGACTCCAGGATTGTTATTCTAAATTAGGCGTACCATGTGGGTGGCCATCCAAGGTGTGGGCGTTGGATAGGCCGAGCGTGTCGCCGAGAGCAGACAGTATAGGCCGACAGTGGCGCCCGCGCCGTTGATCCCGATCAAAAGCTCTCCCGCCCCCTCTGCTCTATGTCGGTCGGTACTGCGCCACACTTTAGCCAATCCGTCAGGTCTCAACCACTGTCCGCCTCGACCCGGTTTCGCCCCTGCTCCTTGGCGCGGTAGAGGGCACGATCGGCGCGGCGCACCAGCGCCCGCAGCGTATCGTCGTTACGACAGCCGGCGACACCGAAACTGGCGGTGACCTTTCCCACAGGAGCGAAATCGGCCTCGGTGACCGCTTCGCGCAACCGCTCGGCCAGCTCCAGCGCGCCATCGAGGTCGGTCTCCGGGGCGAGGATCATAAACTCCTCTCCGCCCCAGCGGGCGAAGGCGTCGGGGCGGCGCAGCTTGGCCTCCACCACGCGGGCGATTTTCTTCAGAACCTTGTCGCCGATGTCGTGGCCGTAGTTATCGTTAACCTGCTTGAAGTGGTCGATATCGAACATAATGAGGGCAAGGCGGCGGCGGTAGCGCTCACCCCGCTCGAGCTCCTTCTCCAGCAGCTGTTCGAAGCGCAGACGGTTATTGATCCCAGTCAATTTATCGGTGGTCGCCAGGCGTTTGAGCTCACGCTCCACCTCCACCCGCTCGGAGATATCCTTGCCGGTGGCGACAAAGTGGGTGATGAGATCGCCCTCGCCCTTGACCGGGGTGATGGTCTGCTCCTGGTAGAAGCGCCGTCCGTCGCGGGCTCGCTCGGTGAAGGTGGCGCGGAAGGTCTCGCCGGCGGTAATACAGTCCCATAGACGCTCGTAGAAGCTCGCGTCGTGCTCGCCGGACTTGAGAATGCTCGGGCTCTTTCCCAGCACCTCTTCGCGCCGGTAGCCGGTCTGCGCCTCGAAGGCGCGGTTGACGTAGACGATGTTACCCGCCGCATCGGTCACCACGACCGTGTCGGAGGTGACCTCCATGGCGGTGGAGAGAAGCTGCATCTGCTCGCTGTTGTACTCCCGTTCTGTCACATCCTGTTGGACCGAGACATAGTGGGTGGTCTGGCCGCTGCCATCGGCATCCAGCGGGGTGATCTGCCACTGCACCTGGTAGGGTTTGCCATCCTTGCGGTAGTTGACGGTCTGGCCCTGAAAGGCCTTCCCCTGCTCAAGGTTCCGGCGCAGGCGGGAGAGCATCTCCCGGTCGGTCCGCGGCCCCTGCAGGATCTGCGGCGTTTCACCGAGCAGCTCCTCGCGCCGGTAGCCGGTCATCTCGCAGAAGGCGGGGTTGACATAGATGATATGGGGGCCTGCATCGAGCTCGGCATCGGTGATCAGCACCGCATTATAGGACTGCTCCACTGCCGCTTCGAGCAGTCGTGACATGCGCTCCTGCTGTTCAGCCATAGTATCTCCTTGCAACACCAGCCACCGCCGCGGCGGGGTGAGAGTCAGTCAGCGGTAGGGTCGATGCGGGCATAGAGGTCGTGCTCGTCGGCGGCGGTGATGATGGCATCCACCGCATCGCCGGGCTCAAGGTGGGCGGCGTTTTCGATCACCACCACGCCGTCGATCTCCGGCGCCTCGGCGTAGCTGCGACCGATGGCGTTGTCGCCCTCCACCGCGTCGATGATCACGGTGTAGCTATTGCCCACGCGTTGTTGCAGCTTTTCGGCGCTGATGGCGCTCTGCACCGCCATGAAGCGCTCCAGCCGCTCCTGCTTCACCTCCTCCGACAGCGGGTCGGGGAGTTTGTTCGCCATGGCCCCCTCCACCGCAGAGTAGGCGAAGGCACCGGCGCGGTCGAGCCGCGCCTCGCGCAAGAACTGCAGCAACGCCTCGAACTCGGCCTCGGTCTCCCCCGGAAAGCCGACGATGAAGGTGGAGCGCAGGGCGATCTCCGGGATCAACTCGCGCCACTTTGCGATGCGCCGCAGCATGTTTTCGCTGTCGGCGGGGCGGCGCATCGCCTTGAGCACCCGCTGGCTGGCGTGCTGCATTGGCACATCGAGATAGGGCAGGGCGTAGCCCTCGGCCATCAGCTCCACCAGCCGGTCCACTTTGGGGTAGGGGTAAATGTAGTGCAGCCGTACCCAGGCGCCGAGCGAACCGAGCTGTTTGACCAGGGTTTCGACGTCGCTCTTGAGTGGACGCCCCTCCCAGAATTCGGTGCGGTATTTCACGTCGACGCCGTAGGCGGCGGTATCCTGGGCGACGATCAGCAGCTCCTCGACCCCGTCGTTGACCAGCTTCTCCGCCTCTTCGAGGATCGCGCCGATGGGACGGCTTTTGAGCCTGCCGCGCATGGAGGGGATGATGCAGAAGCTGCACTGCTGGTTACACCCTTCGGCGATCTTGATGTAGGCGTAGTGGCGCGGGGTGAGCTTGATGCCGCTCTCCGGCACCAGATCGGTGAAGGGGTTATGCTGCGGCGGCAGGTGGTTGTGTACCACCGCCATCACCGCTTCCAGGGAGTCGGGGCCGGTGACCGCCAATACCTGCGGGTGGGCGCTCTGCACCACCCCCTCCTTGGCACCGAGGCAGCCGGTGACGATCACCCGGCCATTCTCCGCCAGCGCCTCGCCGATGGTCTCCAGTGACTCCTCCACCGCGGCATCGATAAAGCCGCAGGTGTTGACTACCACCAGGTCGGCATCGGCATAGCTGGGGGAGATGAGGTAGCCCTCAGCGCGTAACTGGGTGAGGATGCGCTCGGCATCGACCGTGGCCTTGGGGCAACCGAGGCTGACGAAACCGACACGGGGGATCTTATCTGACATGGTGCAATTCCATTGAGGGCTAGGTATTTGCGGGCTGGCGTCGTAAACGG
>JBNJGC010000104.1:0-9237 GCA_051747405.1 Pseudomonadota bacterium | reverse complement strand
CAGCCCGGGCAGAAACCAGCCCTGCATCAGCAGGTAGTCGGCTGCGGCGACAGGGAGCAGAAGGGGGAGCAGTAATAACAGCGTGCCGGCAGCTCCATTAAGCCATTGCCAGCGGGTCAGGCGCGGCAGGACGCTGTCGAGGTAGCGGCGGTACCACTCAAAACGACGAAACTCCTCCATCGAGCCGAGGAAGCGCTCCGTGATGAGGCTGATGAGGATGGCGATGAGTGACATGGGCTAAGTCTCGACCGAACCGCCGCCCATTTCAAGCGCTTCGTCCAGACGGGCCAGCTCCGTATGCAGGCGTGACCAATCGAAGGCCGGTCCGGGGTCTGTCTTGCGTCCGGGGGCGATGTCGCTGTGACCAGCCAGCCGAGCCGTTTCAAGGCCGGGATAGGCCTGCTGTAGAGCGGTGATCACCATTGCCAGCCGTTGGTATTGCAGCGTCTCATAGGGGGTCTCGTCCGTCCCCTCCAACTCGATACCGATGGAGAAATCATTGCAGCGCTTGCGCCCCTCGAAACAGGAGATCCCGGCGTGCCAGGCGCGGCGATGGAAGGGGACGTACTGCACCAGCTCGCCGTCGCGGCGGATCAGCAGATGGGAGGAGACCCGCATCTGGTGGATCTCGGTGAAGAAGGGGTGGGCGTTCGGGTCGAGGCGGTTGGTGAATAGGGCGTCGATCCAGGGGCCGCCGAATTGCCCCGGCGGCAGGCTGATGTTGTGGACCACGATAAGCTCCGGTTCGCTCCCCTCGGGTCGCTCATCGCAGTTGGGGGAGGGGAGTTGGCGTGCCTCTGCGAGCAGCCCGGTGGTGGGGTCGACCTGGAGCTCCATCACGGCGCCTCCAGGGCCTCGGCGGCCAGCGCCGCATCGATGGCCGAAAGCAGAGCCGTGGGGGTGGGCTCGGCGTGCAGCGGGGCGTGGAACTGGCCGTCCCTGAACAGGAACAGCGAGGGCAGGTGGAACACCTCGAACTCGCGGGTCAGGGCCATGTCCTGCTGGGCATCCACCTCAAACAGGTGCAGCCGGGCAAAGGCTTCGCGGTGGGTCTCGAGCAGCTGCTTGAGCCGGCGGCAGGCGCCGCAGCCAGGGGCGGTGAAATAGACCAAGCTCACCCCGCCGGTCTCGACCAGGCGGTGGTGAAAGTCGAACTGTGTCAGCCTCTCGACCACTAGCCGATGTCGGAGAACAGCCCGCGCAGCACTAGGTCGGTGTAACTGACGATGCCGACGACCGCACCGTTACCGTCCACCACCGGGCAGCGGGAGAGTTCGAAGCGGTCGAACAGCCGGGCGCAGTAGCGGATATCCATGTCGGGGTCGACGGTGATCACCGGCTTGGCCATCACCTCGTAGACATTGACCCGCTCCGGCGACCGGTCCAAGGCCAGCACCTTACGACCGATATCGGAGATGAGCAGCATGCCGTACTCATCATCGTCGTGCCGTTTATTGACGATCAGGCACTTGGTCTCGACGTGCTTCATGGTGGCGATGGCATCCTGTACGGTGGCCATGCCGTCGACTACATCGAAGTGGCGTTTCATCACATCGTGGACACGAACGATCCGTCTCTCTTTGTTCATCAGATCTCCTCCTCGACTGCCGGGCTGAGTGTCTCGACCTGGTGCAGAACCCCCACCGCATCCTCCACGTCGATCTGGAAGGCGATGCCGGTGCCGGGCTGTTCGTCGAACTGTCCCACCTCGGCGATGTGCTCCAGAATCTTGCGACTCATATGCTCCTCCACCAGGAACATCACCATATCACGCTGGGTCTCCAGCGACAGACCAAAAAAGGTTTTGGCCTTTTTGCTCCCCTCACCGCGCGCCTGATTGAGCACCGTCGCGCCGGTAGCACCGGCGTCGCGTGCCGCCGCAAGTACGCGGTCGGTTTTATCATCCTCGACCAGGACAACCAATAGTTTGAAGTGCATGTTTACTCTCCTGTGTTGTCATGCCGGCTGTTGCGGCGTGCCCGCCACTCACTCAACTGGGCGTAGCCCATCACCGACATAATCGGGAACAGGCTGGCGAAGGCGATAAGGCCGAAACCGTCCAGCATCGGACTGCGCCCCGGCACGGTGCTGGCCAGGCCCAGACCCAAGGCGGTGACCAGCGGTACCGTCACCGTAGAGGTGGTCACCCCGCCCGAGTCGTAGGCCAGGGCA
This sequence comes from Pseudomonadota bacterium, assembly GCA_051747405.1. Taxonomy (GTDB): domain Bacteria; phylum Pseudomonadota; class Gammaproteobacteria; order Thiohalomonadales; family Thiohalomonadaceae; genus JAPHTQ01. The sequence goes on along the minus strand of JBNJGC010000104.1, from coordinate 7,065 downwards.
ACGATCAATTTGGGCGCGTAGATGGTCTGGATAATGACCACGATGTAGCCGGCGATGATGTAGTAGTGCAGCGGAGTACCGCTGACGATGCGGTAAGTACCCAGCGCGATACCGATGGCCACGCCGATGGCCACCGCCGTGCGTAGGCCCCAGACGCTGATCGCGCCACCGGAGACCTCCTGCGCCTTGATCGCCACGGCGATGAGCGACGGCTCCGCCACGGTGGTGGAGAAGCCGATGGCAAAGGCGAAGAGGTAGACCCACCAGTAGTCGTCCCAGCGCAGCGCCCGACTCACCCCCTCGCCGAGGATGAAATCCGGGTCGGTCAGCTGCTTGGCCATCAGCTCACCCAGCGGAAACAGCGCCTCCTGCAGGCCGATGAGAAACAGCGCCAGCCCCAGCAGCACATAACCAAAACCGATGAGTACCTTTTTCAGATTGGTCACACGCCGACGGATCACCAGGAACTGGAAACCGAAGATGATGATCGCGATGGGCAGCACGTCGCGCACGGTCGCCAACAGGGTGTCGAGGATAAGCTGTAGCGTCTCCATCAGCCGATCACCATGCCGTAACCCATGACGAAGATCATCGGCGTGAGCGAGGCGAAGGCGATGAGGCCGAAGCCGTCGACCATCGGGTTACGCCCCTTGATCGAAGAGGCCAGACCCACCCCCAGCGCCGTGACCAGGGGCACCGTGATAGTAGAGGTGGTCACCCCGCCCGAGTCATAGGCGATGCCGATGATCTCGTCGGGGGCGAACATGGTCATCGCCACCACGCCGGCATAGCCGCCGATGATGAGGTACTGGATGGGCCAGCCCTTGAGGATACGCAGTACCCCGAGCAGGATGGCAAAGCCCACCGAGAGGGCTACGGTGTAGCGCAGGCCGGTGGCGTAGTCCGCCTTGGCCGCCTCGCTGTTCTCGATCATCCCGCCGACGGCGGCCACCTCCGCCGCCTCACCGGCCACGGCGATGAGCGCCGGCTCCGCCACCGTGGTGCCAAAACCCAGAGAGAAGGCGAAGGCGAGCAGCCAGAAAACACTCCCCTTGCGGGCAAAGTCGTAGGCCATATTCTCGCCGATGGGAAAGAGTCCCATCTCCAGCCCGCGCACAAACAGCGTCAGCCCCAGCACCACCATCAACGTGCCAAAAAGCAACTCACCTACATTGGGCAGGGGCTGCTGCAATACCGCCAACTGAAAAAAGCCGATAACGATAACGATGGGCGCCAGATCGCGCGCACTGTCCAGAAAGGGGCGCAGGCTTGAGGGGATGGACAACTTCAACGCGTATCTCTGTATGGTAGTTTGCGGGTGAAGGGTAAAGGTACACTATTGCCCTGAAACTGTTAACTCTCACACCATAAAGGCAGCGATGACAGACAAATCACAGCCCACGGATACCAGCCGCCCCCTGGGGCGCGGTATGTTGATTGTCGGCTGGGTGGTGGGCCTCGGCCTGCTCAGCCTGCTCTTCGGCGACCTGCTGGAGCAGCAGCGCAACCCCAACCAGAACCTCTCAGCCACCACGACCGAAGGCGGCGTGCGCGAGGTGGTGTTGGAGCGTAATCGTGGCGGCCACTACATGGCCAACGGCTCTATCAACGGCCATGAGGTAGAGTTTTTGCTCGATACCGGCGCCAGCGATGTCTCCATTCCCGCTCCGGTGGCGCATCGGCTGGGGCTGGAGCGGGGAGCGGCCAGACGTTACGGCACAGCCAACGGCACCATCACCGCCTACAGCACGACAATCCCGCGGTTGGAGCTGGGCGGCATCGCCCTGCACGATGTGCGGGCCAGCATCAACCCACACATGGCGGGGGAGACCATCCTGCTGGGGATGAGCTTCCTGCGCCACCTGGAGTTTACCCAGCGGGACGGGGAGTTGATTTTGCGGCAGTATTAAACAACCGTAACTACCCGTCCTTCTGGCAAGGTACCTCACCGCAAAGGCGAAAGGTGCAAAAGGCGCAAAGCTGTGAGGGCGAGCGCTTTCAGGCTACTGGTGAGGGTAGAGGAGTTTGAAACGCGGAGGACGCTGAGTTCGCAGAGGTTTTAATTGCGGATCGCTCAACGTACCGCAGTAAACGCATAGTCGGTCAGCAGCAAGACACTCCTCTGCGTACTCAGCGTCCTCTGCGGTTGGCTTTTTTATTGGGTGAGTAGGTCATCGAGCGAGGAAAGGTCGAGCTGGGTCTCCAGCAGATCAGCAAGGCGGTCTATCTCCCGTTCGCGCAGGGCGTGGTAGTCGAGCGCTTCGGCCCGCTCCATGCCGGCCCAGGCGAGCAGGGCGCGGCACGCCTCGGGCCGCTCGAAGAGGCCGTGCAGGTAACTGCCCAACACCTGGCCATCCTCGCTGATGGCGCCATCGTGGCGTCCGTCCAGTTGTACCAGCGGGCGCTCTAGCGCCGCGCCCTCACTGACCCCCATGTGGATCTCGTAGCCCTCAACGGGCTCGCCGCCCAGGCTCAGTTGGCCGCTAACCTGTTTGAGCTGTTTCTCCGGCGCCAGGGTGGTCTGCATCGCCAGCAGGCCCAGCCCCTGGCTGCTGCCGGGGCTCTCCTCCAGCCCCTCGGGGTCGTGGATCGCCTCGCCCAGCATCTGGTAGCCGCCGCAGATGCCGATCACCCGACCGCCGTAGCGGAGGTGGCGCTGGATATAGCGCTCCCAGCCGTTCTCCCTGAGCCAAGCCAGGTCGGCGCGTACGTTCTTGCTGCCTGGTAGGATCACCAGGTCCGCCGGCGGCGGATTATCGCCACTGCCGACGAAATGGAGGTCGATATCGGGGTGGAGCCGCAGCGGGTCGAGGTCGGTGTGGTTGCTGATCCGCGGCAGCACCGGCACCACCACTTGTAAGCGTTCGCGGTCGGCGTTGACCTTGTCGCGCGGCACCGCATCCTCCGCTTCCAGATGCAGGTCGTGCAGATAGGGCAGCACACCGAGCACCGGCTTGCCGGTGCGCGCTTCCAGCCAATCCAGCCCCGGTTGAAGCAGGGCGATGTCGCCGCGAAAGCGGTTGATGATAAAGCCGGCGATGCGTTCCCGTTCACTCTGTGACAGCAGCTCCAGGGTACCGACGATCTGGGCGAAGACGCCGCCCTTGTCGATGTCGGCCACCAGGATCACCGGACAGTCCACCGCCTCGGCAAAGCCCATGTTGGCAATATCCCCCTGGCGCAGGTTGACCTCCGCCGGGCTGCCGGCCCCCTCCACGATTACCAGTTCGTACTGCTCACTGAGGCGCCGGTGCGAGTCGAGCACCGCCTGCATCGCGGTGCGTTTGTAGTGGTGGTAGTCCTGCGCCTGCATCTGCGCCAGCGCCTTGCCGTGGATGATCACCTGCGCCCCCATGTCGCTGGAGGGCTTGAGCAGTACCGGGTTCATGTCGGTGTGCGGCTCAAGGCCCGCCGCCTGCGCCTGTACCGCCTGGGCCCGACCGATCTCGCCGCCGTCGGCGGTAACCGCGCTGTTCAGCGCCATGTTCTGCGGCTTGAACGGCACCACCCTCACCCCGCGACGGGCGAACAGCCGGCAAAGGCCCGCCACCACCGTACTCTTGCCCGCATCGGAAGCGGTGCCCTGGATCATCAGCGTCTTTTTCATGGGGCGGGATATTAGCCTGAATACCTGGGAAGAGAAACGCTCTGGAAGGTTTTCAACGCAGAGGACGCGGAGGTCGCAGAGGATATCTTGTCATAAGACTCCCTTTGCAGTAGTCCCGCTTGTCGTTTGCTCCTACCAGGACAGCAGACCACACGCTGGAACTATGGTCGCGGGCTGAGGGGAGGTGCAACGTTGTTAATTTACATTTATTCCTCTGCGTCCCCCGCGTCCTCTGCGTTGAGACAGTGTTTTCAGGCATAATGTCCCGCTAACTCACGTGACGGATTTCCATGACCACGGCGATTGTCATCATCCTGGCGGTGTTGCTGGACCTTTGGCTGGGCGAGCCGCGCCAGTACCATCCGCTGGCCGCCTTTGGCCGCTATGCCCAGCGCATCGAGGCGGCACTCATCGGCACGCCGCAGCAGGACCAGGCGCTGCGCGGCGCGCTGGCGGTGGTGTTGGCGATCCTGCCGTGGGTGGCGCTGAGCGGGCTATTGCTGCTGTTTCCCGGCATCGACCTGCTCGCCTCGGTGCTGCTGCTCTATCTGGCCATCGGCGGCAGTTCGCTGGCTCAGCATGGTCGAATGGTGGCTGCGGCGCTGGCGGCGGGGGATCTGGATCTGGCCCGCGAGCGGGTGGGCTGGATGGTCAGCCGTGAGACCGCCACGCTGGATGAGGGCGGGGTGGCCCGCGCCGCGGTGGAGTCGGTGCTGGAGAACGGTAACGACGCCCTCTTTGGCGCCATCTTCTGGTTCGCCCTGTTGGGGGCGCCTGGGGTGGTGCTGTTTCGTCTGAGCAATACCCTGGATGCCATGTGGGGCTACCGCAACGAGCGCTATCGCACCTTCGGCTGGTTTGCCGCGCGGCTGGACGACCTGCTGGGCTGGCTGCCGGCGCGCCTGACCGCCTTTGCCTACCTGATGGTCGGCGACGGGGCGCGCGGTTGGCGTTGCTGGCGGATCCAGGCGCGGCGCTGCGACAGCCCCAACGCCGGGGTGGTGATGGCCAGCGGGGCCGGGGCGCTGGGTGTGCAGTTGGGCGGTCCGGCCCGCTATCATGGTGTGGTGCTGGACAAGCCGCTGCTGGGCGAGGGTTTCGCCCCGCGCGGGGTGGATATCGAACGGGCCATCCGCCTGGTGCAGCGGGCCCTGTTATTGTGGTTGTTGATGATTGTGATGTTGGGGGTGGTTTTTGGCTGAGTTACACCACGGGGGGCGTCTGCGCGAGGCGGCGGGCCGCTACGGGATCCCGCTGGAGCAGTGGTTGGATCTGTCCACCGGCATCAACCCCCACGCCTGGCCGGTGCCACCTCTACCGGTCGAGAGTTGGCAGCGGCTGCCGGAGCAGGGGGATGGGCTGGAGGCTGCCGCGACCGCCTATTACGGCAGCGACCAGCTGCTGCCGCTGGCCGGATCCCAGGCGGCGATCCAGGCCCTGCCCCGACTGCGACCGCGCTGCCGGGTCGGTGTCCTGATGCCGGGCTATGCCGAGCACGCCGCCGCCTGGCAGGCCGAGGGGCATGAGGTGGTGGCGCTGCAGGAGGATGAAATCGGGCAGGCCCTGCCGCAGCTCGATGTCCTTGTGGTGATCAACCCCAACAACCCTACCGGTGTCCGCTTCAGCCGCGAGCGGCTGCTGACGTGGCACGAGCGATTGGAGGCACGCGGCGGTTGGCTGGTGGTGGACGAGGCCTTTATTGACGCCACCCCGGGCGAGAGCCTGGTGGCCGATGCGGGGCGGGAGGGCCTTGTGGTATTGCGTTCGCTGGGCAAGTTCTTCGGCCTGGCCGGGGCGCGGGTCGGTTTTTGTTTTGCCTGCTCGGCGCTGCGGCAGCGGCTAGGCGAAGTGCTGGGTCCATGGGCGGTGAGCGGTCCGGCGCGGGAGGTGGCCCGCCAGGCACTCTCGGATGCGGACTGGCAGGCGGCGATGCGCCTGAGGCTGCAGCGCCAGAGTGGACGCCTGCACGCCCTGCTTGAAGAGGCGGGGCTTGTGCCCGCCGGAGATACGGCGCTCTTTGCCTACTGTGCCACGCCGCAGGCCGCCTGGCTGCACCAGCGGCTGGCGCGGCAGGGGGTTCTGACGCGGCTCTTTACCGAGCCGTCTGCGCTACGCTTTGGGCTTCCCGCTGCAGAGGCGAACTGGCAACGTCTGCAGCAGAGCCTGTCCGTGGCGATGCGGACCGTTCAGCCAAGGAGGGCGCAGTGCTGAGACAAACTATCTTCCTGTTACTACTGACGCTCAGCCTGCCGCTGTCGGCGGCGCTCAGCGTCGAGGACGATACCGGCAAGGTAGTGAGGCTCGATGCCCCCGCTATGCGTATCGTCAGCCTGGCGCCACACGCGACCGAGCAGCTCTTCGCCATCGGCGCCGGCGGGCAGGTGGTGGGCGCGGTCGACTACAGCGACTACCCCGAGGCGGCCAAGGCTGTCCCCCGGGTCGGCGGCTACAGCCGTCTTGATATCGAGGCGATCCTCGCCCTTAAGCCGGACCTGGTGGTGGCCTGGGAGAGCGGCAATGATGAGCGCCACCTGGAGAAGCTGGAGGCGTTGGGGTTGACGCTCTATCGTAGCGAGCCGCGTGAACTGCAGGATATCCCTGCGGCGATGCGTCGGCTGGGCGTGCTGAGCGGGCATACCAAACAGGCCGAGCAGCAGGCCAGCGCATTTCTCGACACGCTGGAGCGGCTGGCAGAGATGAATCGGGAAAGGCCGCCCCAACGGGTCTTCTACCAGATCTGGAACCGGCCATTAATGACCATTAACGGCGAGCATCTCATCTCGGATGTGATCGCCCTTTGCAATGGCAAGAATGTCTTCGCCGAGCTGCCGACACTGACCCCCAAGGTCTCGGAAGAGGCGGTTTTGATGGCAGACCCCGATATCATCATCGCCAGCGGCATGGGCGAGGCGCGCCCCGAATGGGTGGACGAGTGGCGGCGTTGGGAGCAACTGAGCGCGGTGAAAAACGACCGGCTGGAGTTCATCCCGCCGGACCTCATCCAGCGGGCCACCCCGCGCCTGCTCGACGGGGCAGAGCGGTTGTGTCGCATGCTGAGCAACGCTAACCAGTAACTTTTTGCCACAGAGGGCACAGAGCAGACAGAGGGGTTATTCACTGTCACCCACCCTCGTATTGAGTTCCTCAATGGGGAAACCCTCCGACGCATTAAAATGAATTAACCCTCTGCGCCTTTGCGGTCAATCATTAGTCCGCCTCGGGCTGAAAATGTTGGTGTCTTCGCGCATAAACAGGCGCCAGGCAGCCGTGCAGGGCGAAGCGGTTACCTTCGCCAGGCATCGCTATGGTGTCGCCGCATGTGCCCCCGGGCGGGGCAGCCTGGCCTACGATCTTGTGCAAGTGCTATGCAAAACTTTGCGCCTTCGCGCCTTCGCGCCTTTGCGGTTGGTTACCAGGTAGTGAGTCGTTATGTTTTTCTGCATGGCTGTGGTGATAGG
>JBNJGC010000103.1:0-9399 GCA_051747405.1 Pseudomonadota bacterium | reverse complement strand
TAGACCAGCTTGTCGCCGGGAGTGATGACTTTGGTTTTCACCCCGAGGCGTTTGGCCTCTTTGACGAAGGGGTCCATGCTCTGGGCGAGGACGCCGAAAGTGCCCCAGTGGATTGGCACGGCCAGTCCGGCCTTGACCGCTTTGCCGGCACGGGCGGCCCATTCGGGGCCCATGGTGAAGTGGTCGCCGGCGGCGAGCAGGGCGAGATCGGGGGCGAAGCGCTCGCCAATCAGTTCCATGTCGCCAAAGTAGTCGGTATCTCCGGTGTGGTAGATGGTGGGGCCGTTTTTGATGCTGACCACGAAACCGGCGGGGTTGCCAGCGTAGACCACCGGCGAGCGGTTGTCGTCATCTTTGGCGAAGGGGTCGTCGAGACCGCTGGAGTGCATTGCCGGAGTCATGGTGATGCTTACCTCGCCATCGGCCACATCGATGCTGCCGCCCATGTTCATCAGGGTGTCGAAGCCCATCTGATCGCCGGGGAAGCCCTTGAGCTTGGCCATCACCTTGCCCAGCTCCGGCTGGCCGACCAGGCGCGCGCCGGTCTTGCTGCCGATGGGGGTAGCGTCGGCGATGTGGTCCTGGTGGGCGTGGGTGAGCAGCACATAGTCGACCCGCTCAAGGTTATCGACCGGCTTGTCGTCCTTGTGCGGATTCTTGGGATTGCCGAGCCAGGGGTCGATCATCAACACCGCCCCTTTGGGAGTGACGATCTCGACAGTGGCGTGACCGTGCCAGATTACCTGGGTTTGGGCAGCCGAGGCGGCCAGTGGTGCGGCCAGCAGCGCCAGTGCGGCGAGTAGTGTGGCTAGGTTTTTTCTCATTTTCATCTCCTGTTTCCGTTAGGGGGACGCTATTCTGTAGTCGTACAGTCTGACATATGTAGCACATCTCGCTGACAACTTGCACTGTTACGGGTTCTCACTCCAGGGAAAAAACAAATGCGGCGGCGATAGTGGAGATGAGGGGGGCGCTATGGGACATCGCATGCGGTAATCTTCAAAACCCGTTTACGACAAACAAAAAGCCACCGCAGCGTCCATCACCGAACAAAGAGGGTCGCTGCGGGCCAGGCCAGGTGGTTTAGCGATCCACGGGGCGCTCCTTCAGCTGCTTCTCACCGGTGATCATCGCCGACACCAGTCCGCTGCGCTCCCGAAACTCCCCCACTACCACGCCGAGGATGTGCAGCAGCACCGCACCGAGCAGTGCGAAAAAGGCCTGTATGTGCAAACCGATGAAGGGGGCGCGGAATTCGCGCATCGCCTCCCAGGCCGCGGCATCGACCATCGACTTGTCGCCGACCGCCAGCGTGGAGGGCTCCACCCCGGTCGGTGCGACCCAGGCGGCGATCCAGCCACCCAGCGGCGGGTAGTAGAGGTCGGTCCCGGCGAGCACCAGGCCGCTGATCGCCTGCGCCCCCATCAGCAGGTAGAGCGCCGTGATCATCAACCGCCCCAGCGGGTTGTGACCCAGGTAGCTGCGCGGCTCACCACGCCGTAGGCTGCGCAGGTAGAGACGCAGCTCGCTCATGAAACTACGGCCAAACGGCAGAGTTGCCCCCCAGCCGGCAAAGCGACTGTTGTGAAAACCGCTCATCAAACGCCACAACAGATTCAAAGTAAACAGATAGCCGACCCAGACGTGGAGCTCCTTCATGAGGATCTTCGCCTCGCCGGAAATACCCAGCGTGTTGCTGTTGTAGATCACCAGCCCGGTGCCGACAAGTCCCAGCACGGCCAGCACATTGAGCCAGTGGAACCAGCGTACACCCCGGCTCCATACCTTGTAGTTTTGCGCTTTGATCGATTGCATCGGTTTGCTCCTGTATCAGGTTCTCTACTTGCGAGTTTCACGCATGCGTATCAGCGCATCTCAAACGCTTCCTGGTGGAATCGCAGCCTGCCCGGCCACAGTCGCGAAAGCCCATGCCTTAGGCTGTTTGCCAACGACTGCGGGCCGCAGTACCAGACCTCTGTCAGCCGTGAGCGACCGGGGCTTTGCAGCAGTTTTTCGACACTGAGTCGACCGCTGTGCCTGTCGTGCAGTTGCAGGCTCACCCCCGGCAGTTCGGCGCAAAGCTGCTCCAGGCGCGGAACAAAGGGATCGCTCTCGCGGTCGCGAACGCTGTAGTGCAGTTCCGCCTCGATGGTGTTGTCCCCACTCGCCCGCAACGACTCCAGCCAGGCGAGAAAGGGGGTGATGCCGATGCCGCCGGCGATCCAGATCTGACGTGCCCCGGTTTTGACGCGCTGCAGCAAAAAGCGACCGTATGGACCCTCGACCTGCACCCGGGCGCCGACTGCCAGCCGCTGCGGCAACTTGCGGGTATAGTCGCCCAGCGCCTTGATGGCGAAGGTGACGGTGTTGTCGCCGTGATCGGCGCCGGCGATGGTAAAGGGGTGCTGCCCCTCCAGGCGGTCGAAAGTAACGAAGGCGAACTGCCCGGGGCGATGGCCGCGCCATTTCTCATCCAGCCGGCAGGTCACCTCGACGATGTCGTCGGAGGAGTGCTCCACCGCAACAACGCTGCCGTGGCTGCGCCGCCCCTTGCCGATGCGGTTGCCCAGCGACAGTACGGCGGCGACACTGCCGGCGGCGAACAACACGGCCAGCAGCAGCCCCAGGGGCTGACTCCAGTAGCCGGCTGGCGCCAGCACCAGCGAGTGGAAGACCAGCATCAGATAGAGTACCGGCATCAGGCGGTGTAACGGTCGCCACAGCCGGTAAGAGAAGCGTTTCCACAGACTCAATACCAGCATGGCGAACAACAGATAGATGACGAACTCGCCCAGCTCCTCTCCCAGATCGCGAAACGGCTCGGGAAAGGCGGAGAGGGAGTCCTCCTTGATGAGTTCGCCCCGCCCGGCCAGCGCTTCGAACAGGTCGTCGGACATCTCCAGCAGCCAGTGCACCGCGGCAAAAACCACGGCGCCGATGCCGCTCCATTTATGGGCTCGGTAGATGCGATCCATGCCGCCGAGTGGCCGCTCCAGCCAGACCGGTCGCGTAGCCAGGATCATCGCCAGCGACATCAGGGCGATGGAGAGAACACCACTGAGGAACAGCCCCTCCAGATAGATCGCCCAGGGCAGCGCCACCCCATCCATGTAGCCCGCCTGGGGCAGTTGCAGCCCCCAGGCGAGAGCAAGAATGGCGGTAAAGCTGATGAGCAGTCTCTTCATGTTCGACCTCTTCAAGTTGTGTGCCGTAGCAGGAGTGGTGGCGACGGTGACCCCGCCGACTCAGGCGGGGTCGCCATGGCGTCAGTCGTCCTTGCTGCGCGCCTTGAGCACTTCACCGCTCAGCGGGTCGAGGTAGAGCTTGACCCGTTGGCCCTCTTCGTCACGGGCCTTCACTTCGTAACCGTCGTGCTCGCGCTCAATCTCGTTGATGTCGCTGTAACCGGCGGCGATCACCTTGTCGTGGATGGCCGGGATAGTCAGCCAGTTTTCACGATCGACCGCTTCACGATCATCGGATGAGGCAATGGCCCCGGCAGAGAAACCCGAGGCGCTAATGGCGATAGCCAGAATGGCGTGAGATACTTTCATGGTGTTGCTCTCCTGTCGGTTTAACGGCTGGCCGGTATGACCAGCGTGGAGAGATTGTGCACCACTGCCGCTGAACCAAGCCTGAAAGCGCTGTTCATCTTCGGTTAAGGTTTGTTGTGAGAGACTGAAGGACATGAAGCTTCGCCCTCTGCATACGCTACAGGAGGAGTCCGTGATGAGAACTGCACACCACCGCATTGGCCTTTTCAGCGCTGCGTTGCTGGCGCTCCTGTTTGCCCTGCCGGTCACGGCCGATGACGAGGATCACGAGCGCGCCCGTCAGGCGCTGGAGGCGGGTGAGATCCTGCCGCTGCGCACCGTGCTCGACCGTGTCGCGCAGGACTATCCGGGCGAGGTGCTGGAGATCGAACTGGAGCGCGAGGATGGCCGCTGGGTATATGAGATCAAGCTGCTGCGCGAGGGCGGATCGCTGCTGAAGATGGAGCTGGACGCCCGCGACGCCACGCTACTGAAGGTGAAGGGGCGCGACACCGCTCCCGCTGCCCGACATGGGGAGCGCCGTTGATGCGACTGTTGCTGGTGGAGGATGACCCGACCCTCAGCGCCCAACTGGCCGAAACGTTGGAGCAGGCCGGTTATGTGGTGGAGTGCGCCGACAACGGTATCGACGCCCACCACCTGGGCGAGGTGGAGCCGTTCGATGCGGTGGTGCTGGATCTGGGACTGCCGCAGATGGATGGGCTCACGGTGTTGAAAAAGTGGCGCGCGGCACAGCGCCACATGCCGGTATTGATCCTCACCGCCCGCGATGCCTGGCATGAAAAGGTCGATGGCATCGACGCCGGTGCCGACGACTATCTGGTCAAACCTTTCCATACGGAAGAGCTGTTGGCACGGCTGCGCGCCCTCATCCGTCGTGCCGCCGGCCACGCCACTGCCGAGCTGCATTGCGGCCCGCTAGTGCTGGATACTCGCAGCGGCAAGGTCAGCCTTGAGGGGCGCTCGCTCAGCTTCACCGCGCACGAGCTGCGCGTGCTCACCTACCTGCTGCACCATAAGGGTGAGGTGATCTCCCGCACCGAACTGACCGTACATATCTACGCCCAGGAGTTCGACCGCGACTCCAACACCATCGAGGTGTTCATCGCCAGGCTGCGCAAGAAGCTGCCCGACGGCCTCATCCAAACCGCACGCGGTCTGGGCTACCGACTGGTCTGCCCCGAATGATGCTGCCCGCACGATCGCTACGCCTGCGTCTGCTGGCCGGTACACTGGTCTGGATCATCGCCACGCTGGCCATCGCCGGCTGGGGGCTCTCCGGCCTGTTCCGCCAGCACGTCACAGAGCAGCTCCACTCCCGACTTGAGCTCCAGCTCGAACAGCTCAGCGCCATGCTGGCTGTCGACGCCCAGGGCAAAACAACCCTCAGCGGCGAACCGGGAGATCCCAATCTGCACCGCCCCTACTCCGGTCACTACTGGCAGATCGATGCCGTCAGCGACGACGGCAGCGCACTGCGCCGCGGCCTGCTGCGCTCACGCTCGCTCTGGGACAGCGTCCTGGAGGTCCCTGAGGACGCCCCCGCCGACGGCAGGCTGCACCGCCACCACATCCCCGGCCCACAAGACGATACCTTGATGATGGTCGAGCGTTTGATCTACCCCGCCGACACCCCGGAGCAGGGGCTGCGTCTCATCGTCGCAACCGACGCCCGGTTGGTGCAGGAGCCGGTCGAACGCTTTACCGGGCTGCTCAGCATCGCTCTGGTGATCCTGGGTATTGGTCTGGTGGTGGCCGCGGTGATGCAGGTGGTGATCGGACTACGCCCTCTGAGCCACCTACGCCAGGCCCTGCAAGCGCTGCGCAGCGGCGAAGCCGAAAAGATAAGCGGTAACTACCCGCAGGAGGTGCAACCGCTGGTGGACGACTTCAATGCCGTGCTTGAACACAACGCCCGCATTATCCAACAGGCCCGTACCCGTGCCGGCAACCTGGCCCATGCACTGAAAACCCCGCTGACCATCCTGGCCAACGCCGCCGCCCGGCCCGACGACAAACTCCCGCGCCTGGTCAACCAGCAGGTGGCCCTCGCGCGGAGACAGGTTGACCACCACCTGGCACGCGCCCGTGCCGCCGCCGCGGCGAATGTACCCGGAGTACGCTGCGAGGTACGGCCACTGCTCGATACCCTGCTACGGGTGATGCAGCGCCTCCACCCCGACAAGCACATTAGCACCGAGGTGAGCACTCACGGCGCCGCGCCACTGTTTCGCGGCGACGAACAGGATCTGCAGGAGATGCTCGGCAATCTGCTGGAGAACGCCTGGAAGTGGACAACCAGCCGCGTCGATATCGCGCTGACGAGCGAGGATGGGCAGTTCACCCTCACCATCGATGACGACGGCCCGGGGCTATCGCCTGAGCAACGCCAGGAGGTAATGGAACGCGGGGTACGCGCCGACGAGCAGGTGCCGGGCAGCGGCCTGGGGCTGGCCATCGTCAACGACCTGGCACAGCTCTACAGTGGAGGACTCCGCCTCGACAACTCCCCTCTGGGGGGGCTGCGGGTCAGCCTCACACTACCGACGGCAGGTGAGCACTAGGATGCGCTGAGCCTGCGAAGCGCATCTTCTTGGGTTCGGCTTATCTACCGCTGGGACATGCGGAAATACCGACGCGCCAGGCAGCCGAACCGCTCAAGGTCGACGCCTTCGACCGACACCGTTATACCATTTGCGCACCTGCCCCCGGACAGGGCAGCCTGGCCTACGACTCTTCTCAATTAACCGTAAAGGCGCAAAGACGCGAAGGTTTGAAGCCGCATAGGATGTGCTGAGCCTGCGAAACGCATCTTCTTGGGTTCGGTTTATCTACCGCTGGGGCCTGCGGAGATGCAGTGGCGCCAGGCTTAGTTGACGAGCGCTGTGATAATGCCGATTCAGGGCAGGTTTTCTCGATAGACTGTCAGTATCTCCACTGACTCGCCGTCATACCGATAGATGAAACTGTAACGTTTGTACACGACTCGTCGGGCGTTATCACTCAACTCCGGCACAGGAGTACCCGACTCGGGAAATTGAGCCAAGATCGTATCAAGCCATTCCTCAATGCGGTTCAAAAAACCCACAACAAAGCGTGCATCACCTTGCTGCTGATAGAGATAGTCGGCGACCTCTGCCATTCTCTCCCGCGCCTGGGTGAGAATATAATCTTCCGACGCTCACTCATACTTATCGCGAATCGTCTGCATGGCCTCTTTCAAAGACTCCCCCTTGCCCGCATCAAGCTGCTCAATGGAGATCCCTATATCCTCCTTGAGTTGATGATGGAAGAGAAATTCGGAAAAAGCCTGTGCGATACGCCGCTCATCAGAACCGAACAGCTTGTTGATACTCTCTTCAAGCGTAGGGTCGTCAAGACGAATGTTCATCATCTCTCACACCTCAAGATTAAATCTGACTGTTAGCAGGATAGCATGGATAACTGATAGCGCCCCATGTTCGCAGCAAAGACGCCAGGCAGCCGAGCCGCTCAAGGTCGGCGCCTTTGACCGACACCGTAATGCCATCTGGCACACGCCCCCGGACGGGGCAGCCTGGCCTACGAATTCCCGATTAACCGCAATGGCGCCAGGAACGCAAACATGCGCACTGATCCCCGGCCCCTACTCCGCCGTCTCCTCATCCGCCAGAAACTCCGGGTCCATCATCTCGATAAAGCGGCGTGCCTGGGGTGAGAGGAACTTGCCCTTGCGCAGCACGATCCCGTAGCTGCGACCGGGGAAGTAGTGCTCCAGCGGGATGCGTGCCACCCGGTCGCAATCGGTCAGGCAGACGTCACTGACGATGGAGACGCCGAGACCCAGCTCGACATATTTCTTGATCACCTCCCAACCACCCGCCTCCAGGGCTACCTGGAAGGCGACGTTGTGCTGGCTGAAGACGGTCTTCACCGTGCCCCAGGTGCTGAGGTGGCGCGGCGGCAGGATGAGCCCGTAGGGGCTGATCTCCTCCAGGCGAATATTCTCCCGTCCGGCCAGTGGGTGGTCCTGCGGCGTGATGAGCACGGTGTCGTAGGTGACGCTGGGGCGGTAGACGATATCCTCCGGCACCTCCAGCATGGAGCCGACGGCGAAGTCCGCCTCATCGGCGCGCAGCATCGACATCCCGTCGCGTCCGGTGACGTTGTGCAGCTTGATGCGAATACGCGGATAGGCCTCGGCGAACTTCTTTATCCACTGCGGCAGGATGTAGAGGATGGTCGACTCCCCCGCCGCGATGTTCAACTCCCCCGACTCAAGCTTGCCGTAATGGGCGGCGAAGCTCTCCTGGAGTTTATCGATCCCCTCCACCAACGGGTCGGCCAGTTGGTAGAGGATCTCCCCCTCTGGCGTGAGCTTGATGTGGGGACCGCGACGCTCAAACAGGGTGATATCCATCTCCCGCTCAAGGGCCTGGATCTGCAGGGTGACCGAAGGCTGGCTAAGGAACAGCTCCTCGGCGGCAAGGGAGATGCTGCCGGTGCGGGCGGCGAAGCAGAAGGCGCGCAACTGCTTGAGACGATTTTGCTTGTAGTAGAGGGGCGCAGGCATGGTCGACCTCATTTATTAAAAAATACAATCTCAAATATATCATTTATATTCACAAATACTAAATATTTAATCCATAGTTTTTAATACATAAAATTGAAATAATTTAGTTGGTAAATACATAAATCCTTCATAGACTCCGCTTCAACCCCACGAACTGTGCGTCATTTATTACCAAAACAGTCGGGATTACGGAGTCACATGTCTACAGTCAACAACATCGCCGTCGCCGTCGGATTCATGTCCGTCCTCGGAGTCTCCCTGGCCTCGGTGCTGGCTGTCGCCAACCGCAAGCTCTACGTCTACGAGGACCCGCGCATCGACGAGGTAGAGCAGTTACTGCCCGGTACCAACTGCGGCGCTTGCGGCCAGCCCGGCTGCCGTCCGTTCGCCGAGGCGCTGGTGGCCGGTGAGATCACCCCCGGCGAGTGCACGGTCAATACCACCGACGATGCCCAGGCCATCGCCGACTACCTGGGCGTGGATGTGGGCGGGGCGGAGAAGCGCATCGCCCGCCTCGCCTGCGCCGGCGGCAGCAACGTGGCCCGCCACCACGCCCACTACGAGGGGCTGGCGTCGTGCCGCGCCGCCGCAATGGCCGGCGGCGGCGGCAAGGGGTGCAGTTGGGGCTGCATGGGTCTGGCCGACTGCGCCGATGTCTGCGACTTCGACGCCATCGTGATGAATCCCCACCGCCTGCCCGAGGTGGACCCGGAAAAGTGCACCGCCTGCGGCGACTGCGTCGATATCTGCCCCCGCGACCTCTTCTCCCTGCAGCCGGTGAGCCACCGGTTGTGGGTCGCTTGCAAGAGTCTCGCCTTCGGCGACGACGCCGAGGACGAGTGCGACGTGGCCTGCACCGGCTGCGAGAAGTGCTCGGTGGATGCGCCGCAGGGGCTGATTCAGATCGTCAACAACCTGGCCACGGTCGACTACGAGCAGAACGACCTCGCCACCGAGGTCGCCATCCAGCGCTGCCCCTCCGGGGCCATCGTCTGGCTGGACGACAAGCAACAGATTCGTAAAGGCCCGAAGGCCAAAAAGATCATTCGCCAAACCGCCCTGCCCGTCGCCTGAGCCGGCAGCGAAACAAAACGAGAGGATGGAAGGTATGTTCGGTAAAAAGAAAGAGACCAAACAGTTCAAGTATCCGGGTACCCGCATGGCCATGGACGGCAACACCGCCGTCATTATGTGCGAGCGCGAGGCCTCGGATGCCGCCGGCGCCTACCCCATCACCCCCTCCACCCAGATGGGTGAGTACTGGGCGGAAGAGGCGGCCAAGGGCCACCTGAA
>JBNJGC010000102.1:8221-9405 GCA_051747405.1 Pseudomonadota bacterium | reverse complement strand
AAATTCGACCTCAGTTCACTGTCCCGCCCCATCAAAAGTGTGGACCTGGCGGTGTATGTGACGTACGTCCAGGACGCCGAGGCCTCGTTTCGTTGGTGGGGCTCCAATGATGATGGTTGGTCCGAAAACTCATGGATACCGAGTAAGGATTACGTGCCGGAGCAGCCGACATTCACCCCACAGACGGCGGATCAATGGTTCAGGATTCCGGTCACCGAGTTTATCAAAGAGCAAAAAGCCCTTGATGGGACCGCTTCCCTGATTCTCGGCAAGGATGCCGACGATGCCGTTTTCGCCTTCTACGATCGCTCCTACGGTGAGCAATACGCGTCCCGGCTAGAAGTCACCTACCTCTCGAACAACGCCGACCTCAGCGCGCTGGTCATCAGCGAGGGTACGCTGACGCCCGTCTTCGACGCCGGTACCACCGACTACTCCGCCACGGTTTCGAACGGCGCCGAATTCCGGGTGACGCCGACGGTGGCCGACAGCAACGCCACCGTCACGGTCGACGGCACCGCGGTCGCGAGCGGAACGGCGAGTTCGGTTCTCGATCTGGCAGAGGGAGATAATACGGTTCCGGTTGTGGTGACGGCGGAGGATGGAACGGCGCAAAAAGAGTACGTCATCACCGTCACCCGAAAGGCGGCGCAGACAATCACCTTTGATGCCCTGCCGACGGCCAGCTACGGGCAATCCTTCGATGCCGGTGCTACCGCCTCCTCCGGCCTGACGGTCACCTACCAAAGCTCCGACACCTCCGTAGCAACGGTGAGCGGTAGCACCGTCACGCCGGTCGGTGTGGGGAGCGCAACCATCACGGCCTCGCAGGCGGGGAATGACAACTATGAGCCGGCACCGGACGTGAGCCGTGAGTTGGTTGTCGAGCCGGCCAACGCGACCGTGACGCTATCGAGTCTCGCATCGACCTACGACGGCAGCCCCAAGCCCATCAGCGTGGCGACCGACCCCGCAGGCCTTGCGCTCAACGTGACCTATGACGGTTCGGGCACACCGCCGACGGCGGCGGGAAATTACACCGTGGTCGCCACAATTACCGAACCGAACTATCAGGGGGAGGCCACGGGAGTGCTGAGCATCTCGAAGGCGGCGGCTAACGTCACCCTCTCGCAACTGCAAGCCACCTATGACGGCTCGCCGAAGCCGGCAGGCGCTGCCACCGA
>JBNJGC010000102.1:0-8121 GCA_051747405.1 Pseudomonadota bacterium | reverse complement strand
GCTCGGCCACGGCGCCGACGGCGGTGGGAAGCTATGACGTGGTGGCGACGGTTAACGATCCGAACTACCAGGGAGAGGCAACGGGGGTGTTGAACATTTCAAAGGCGGCGGCTAACGTCACCCTCTCGCAACTGCAAGCCACTTACGACGGCTTGCCGAAGTCGGCGGGCGCTGCCACCGATCCGGCAGGCCTGGCGGTCAGCCTAACCTATGACGGCGCGGCCACGGCGCCGACGGCGGCGGGAAGCTACGACGTGCTAGCGACGGTTAACGATCCGAACTACCAAGGAGAGGCCGCGGGGGTGCTGACCATCTCGAAGGCGGCAGCCAGCGTTACCCTGTCGCAACTACAAGCCACCTACGACGGCTCGCCGAAGCCGGCGGGCGCTGCCACCGATCCGGCAGGCCTGGCGGTCAGTCTAACCTATGACGGTTCGGCCACGGCGCCGACCGATGCGGGAAGCTACGACGTGGTGGCCACGGTTACCGACCCGAACTACCAGGGAGAGGCAACGGGGGTGCTGAACATCTCGCCGGTGTCAGCCAGCGTCAGCCTCTCGCAACTGCAAGCCACCTATGACGGCTCGCCGAAGCCGGCGGTTGTTACCACCGAACCCGAGGGCCTGGCGGTTGGCGTGACCTACGACGGCGCGGCCACATCGCCTACCGAGGCAGGAAGCTATGCCGTTTCCGCCAGTGTGACCGACCCCAACTACTCCGGAAGCGCCGCGGACACACTGATCATCGAAAAGGCGGCGCCGACCATCACGTTCGAGCCGGCGGACGAGTTCTTTTACGGCGAACCGCGAGAGGTGATCCTCAGCGCCGCATCCGATTCCTCAGGCGCAATCGCCTTTGCGCTGGTTAGCGGGCCGGCGGCGATGAGCGGTGATACCCTGACCCTGACCGGCCCGGGCAGCGTGACCATACGCGCCGATGTCGAGGGAGACGCCAACTACAACCCCGGCTCGCTGACTCAGAGCCTGGAAGTGACGGCCCATGCCGACGCCCAATGGAGCGTCACCAACTGCAACGACAGTGGCGAGGGATCATTGCGCCGTGCCATCGCCCAGGCGGTGGACGGCAACGTCATCGGCTTCGATACGGCAATCGGCTGCCGGGAAGTGGTGCTGCAGTCGACGCTCGAATTGAACAAGCACCTGACCATCGACGGAAAGGTGGGAGAGGAGGCCATGGTCCTCTCCGGTGGTGATACTGTGCGCGTTCTGAGTATCTCCGGCGTCGACGGGAGCGACGGAAGGCGCCTGACGCTTCGTAACCTCGACATCGCGCACGGCTATACCGCGGAAAGCGGCGCCGGGTTGCTCAACGACGGCACAGGCAGTGCACTGGTCCTCGAGTCGGTGACACTCCGCGGCAATATGGCCGTAGGGGATGGCGCTGCAATGTTCAATCAGGCCGCTACTCCCTCACTGACCAACGTCACCTTCAGCGGTAACCGCGCGGGCGGAATGGGTGGCGCGCTGGCCGATGTCTCCGGCGGCGCATCGCTCGAACATGTGACCGTCGCCGGCAACGAGGCGGAAAGCTGGGGAGGTATCTATGGCGACGGCGGCACGATAGCCGTTCAAAACTCGGTTTTCTGGGATAACGGAGGTGACTCCCTCGGTGGCACGGCAGCCTTCACCGTCAGCGACAGTGTGGTCGAGGGGGGCTTTGAATCGGGCTCCGGTATCATTGCCGAGGCTCCCCGGCTGGCATCCCTGGATAACTGGGGCGGTGTCCCAACCCATGCGCTGCTGCCCGGCAGTTCCGCCATCGGCCTGGGGGACCCGACCGTCTGCGCGGTCGCCGACGCCCGCGGCACGGCGCGTGACAGCGATTGTGACGCGGGGGCTTTCCAGTCCCGCGGATTCACCGCCGCCGTGGCGGGCGGAGACGGCCAGAGTGCGGCGCTCCAATCGCAATTTACTGAGCCGCTCACTGTCACGGTGACCAGCACGCACGGTGAACCGGTCGCGGGAGGCGCTGTGACCTTCAGCGGACCCGAAAGCGGCGCCGGTATCTCCGGCAGCCCGGCGACGGCCACCATTGAGGAGGACGGCACGGTGGTACTGGCCGCCACGGCCAACGGAGACTCGGGCAGCTACGCGGTCGAGGCGGCATCCCCCGGGATGAGCAGCGTCTCGTTCCAGTTGGAAAACCTGCTGGTGGCCGCCTCGATATCGGTGGACGCACCGGTCGCGGCCCTGGTCGGAGAGACCATTTCCCTCACCTCCACCGTGACATCGGACGCCGGTATACCGGAGGGTAGCGTCGCTTTCGAGTTCTGGAGCGGTGAGCAGTGGGAGCCGGCTGCGGATGTCCCCCTGGCGGACGGTTCGGCGTCCCATCAAGTGTCAGGCGCTCTGCCCGTCGGCACCTATCGTTGGCGGACTCGCTACGGAGGTAGTGCCACTCACTCCGCCAGCGGCTGGGGCGAGGTTGCCGTAAGCGTCTATGAGCCGTTGGTGGTAGACGATGGCGCTTCCGGCGGTGACCCGCTGTCGGCAGGCGAGAGCCGCTTCTACGCGGTTTCCGGCGCCGGCGGCGATTTCGGCGCCACCATCATGGCCCCCGGAGGGCAAATTGAGACGCTTCCAATAGAAGAGGACGGCTTCACCTTCACTCCGGCGGAGGAAGGGGCCTTCGCCGGAAGCTACCGACTGACGATTACCGACAGCGTCTCCGGCTTTAGTGAGGTGTTGTGGATCGACGTACCGCTCGCGGTCATGACGGAGCGTGCCACGCTGCTATCTATGGACGAACGCCGCAACCTCACCAGCGTGGAGGTGCGAGGCGCCCCACCTGGCGAAACGATCACACTGGAGCTGGATGCCGAAGCTGCCGGTCGTGGCGTGACGGTGACGACCGAAGTGGACGGCATTGCGCAAAACGAGTCCTCGGTAGACAATCCGGCGCGTTTTACGGTTGCTGTCCCGGATGCCTGGTCCGAATCGGGCGAGGTCGTGTTAAGCGCCCAAGGCGGTGGCCTGCCGGCGGGCAGCGCCCGTCTCGACGTGCAGGTTCCGACGGTGCACGTCGGTCGGGTTCATAACCTCTCATCCGAGTGGCTGGCGGGGGCGGAGGTCGCGCTTCTGAGCGCCGAAGGCGAGGCCGACCCGCAGCCGCTTAAGGACGGGGAGGGTGAGCCGTTCACGGCGCTGACCGATGAAGAGGGGCGCTTCCGTCTCTATGCACCACCCCTCGGCGATGGCGAAGCGCACACGCTGCGGGTCAGGGCCGACGGTTATGCGGCGACGAGCCGCCTAGCGGGCGACTGCACGGAACCGGCGCCCTGCCTGGTGGCTCTCAATAGCGAGACCGCCGTCGCCGAACCGACGCTCAACCCCCCTGCGGGAGAGTTCGAGGGCGCCGTCGATGTGACTATCCAAACGGAAACAGCGGATGCAGTCATTCGTTATACACTGGATGGTAGTGAACCGGGCCCCTATAGCGGCCTTGAATTGCCCAACGGAGACAGTCTACGGATTGTTGAATCTGCAACACTGCGGGCGGTTGCCTTAAAGAAGGGGGTGGCCACTTCTTCGGTTG
Organism: Pseudomonadota bacterium; assembly: GCA_051747405.1. Classification (GTDB taxonomy): domain Bacteria; phylum Pseudomonadota; class Gammaproteobacteria; order Thiohalomonadales; family Thiohalomonadaceae; genus JAPHTQ01. Next base: position 4,566 of record JBNJGC010000102.1, on the reverse strand, counting down.
TCGAGGGCCGTTACTCAATAATGGCCACCCCGCCTGCGACGTCTGGAGGGGGAGGAAGCAGCGGATGGGGGGGGCTGGTTGTCATCCTCCTGCTCCTGGCTCAAGCGGTAATTCGCCCTTTGCTGCCCGGGGATAAGAAAAAGGGTTATTCGTAGATTCCTGTAACCCCTGCGCTACAGCAAGCGCTGGATGAGGGCGCGGCTGTCTGCGTGGGCGATCTGCTGCATGACCCGCGTGAGCGAGGGGAGCCGCTCTCCTGCCTGCCGCTACTGCTGGTGAAAAGAGACCAGGAGCCGCTTATGCCGGGGGACAAACTCCTTTTCGCCGGCAGGGCCGGGGTGCATGAGCGGATGAGGTGGACCCTGCAAAACCGCAACGCCCTGCGCTACGTTCAGACCGGCGAGGAGCGGGCGGCGGGATTGCTCTGGCGCAGCCTGTTCGGGCGGCGTGCCCGATGCGCGCAGAACAGTTAAAAGTCTCCTATCGCTTTCGTCCCAATCGGGGTAGGGTAGATACTCTAGTATCCTCTCAGAGGGCGTGAGAAAGATGCGGCAGAGGCGTGAACCGCCAGGACTACAGTACGACACCGGGCAGAGTGTGCCGACGCGCTTTGCGCCGTTCGGCATTGTCACGCTGGTTAGCCTCATTATCATCTTTATTGGGATAGTTGCCGAGATCGTTGCCGAGGTGCAGCACGTCGAGCAACATGAGCACACGGCGGTGAGTGACTCGTTCGATCTGGCAGAGGAGCGGCTCAACGCGCACCTCGACCTGCTGCGCAGCCGCCTGACCGTCAGCGCCTACCGCGAGATCGAGCTTATCCGCGAACTGTTCACTACTGCCGACAACTTCGCTGCACTGGAGCGGCTCGAGCGGCGCGTGGTTGAGCGCCTCCCCGGCGCCTTTGCCGTCACTGTCTCCCGCCCCGATGGTCAGCTCCTGGTGCCCGATATGGACGGCCTGGTCGCCGATATCTGTATTGAGAATATCCGCCAGTTTGCACAGACGGGCGGCGAGTACCAGATCCGCGTACACCCCAACCCGCGCGGTTACCACTTCGATGTGATGGTGCCGTTTGTCGATGAGCGGGACGGCCACGAGGGGATCTTCTTCGTCAGTTTCCAGCTCGATTACATCGCCCGGCTCCTGCGCGAATCCCAGCTGCGCGGGCACGAGTTGATGCTACTGTTCGAACCGGTGGAGGCGCTTATCGAGGTTCACCCCCACGGTGGACGCGATGCGCTCGTGCGCAGCCCCCGCCTGAGTGCTGAGGAGCAGGCCCGTTTGATGCTGTCACGCCATCTAAATGGTACGCAGTGGCGTCTGGTGGACCTGCCCGATGAGGGCTTGCTGCAGCGCAAGTCGCTCGATCTGCTCCTGCGCTACTCGGGCTATCTCCTTTTGCTGCTGCTGATGATCGTCTCGGTAGTCGTGGCAATGCGCCGGGACAGCCTCTACCGCCGGCGGCTGGAGGAGGCCAACAGCCGGCTTGAGGAGAAGGTGGCCCGCCGGACCGAAGAGCTGAAAAGCGCCAATGAGCGGGTCGGTGCGATCATCGAAAACGCCTCCGACGCCATTATCGCCATCGATTCGGACGAGGCGATCCGCCTGTTCAACCCCGGCGCTGAGCGGCTATTCGGTTACCGTGCCGAGGAGGTGATCGGCAAGCCGCTCGCTATCCTCCTGCCGCCGGAGCTCAGAGAGCTCCACTCACGGCTGGTCAAGGAGTTCAGCAACGAACCCGTACAGACGCGTAACAAGGACGAGCGTACCGACATCAAGGCGCTGCGCAAGGACGGCACGGTGTTCGACGCCGAGGCGACCCTCTGCAAGATGGAGGTCGGCGGGGAGCAGTATTTTACCGCCTTTGTCCGCGATGCCACCGAGCGCAAGGCCAGGGAGGCGCGCATGCTCGAGCTGGCGATGTCCGACGCCCTGACCGGGCTGGCCAATCGACGCCAGTTCGAGGCGCGGCTCGGTGAGGCTTTGGCACAGGCGGATCGCGTCGGCTGCAAGGTGGGTCTGCTGCTGCTCGATCTGGACGATTTCAAGCCGATCAATGATACCCATGGCCACCAGATCGGGGATAAACTTCTCTGCCGGATCGCCGAAGTGCTGAAAGAGACCTTCAGAGAGAGCGACGTGGTGGCCCGTCTGGGGGGCGATGAGTTCGCTGTGATCCTCACGGCCCTTAATGAGGTGGATGAGCTGGATGGCATTGCCCGGAAGCTGCTTGAACGTGTCGCCATCAAGCACGATATCGACGGCATTACGCTCAAGGTCGGTGTAAGTATCGGCATTGCCGTCTACGCCGAACGCAGCGACAGCGCGGATGAGCTATTTACCCGCGCCGACCACGCGCTCTACGCCGCCAAGGCGCAGGGTAAACACACCTACCATATCGATGACAGTGACAGCGGTGTTTAATTGCGTAGGTTGGGATGAGCCCGCTACTGCTCTTTAAACTTTAAACTTTCTCGAATAGTGCCACCAGATCCGGCACGCCCCCTCATCGGAGACCATGCAGGGTCCGACCGGATCGCTGGGGGTGCAGGTTTTGCCGTAGAGCGGGCACCGGTTCGGGTAGCGCTGGCCCAGTACCACCTCGCTGCAGGCGCAGCCCGGTGGCATCTCCCCGGCGCGGCGACGGTGCTGCCGGCGGTAGTCGGGCAGTTGCCGCGTCGCGTCGTGTTGCTGCCAGTTCGGTCTTAGCCAGTAGCCGGAGGCGGGGATGGTGCCGATGCCGCGCCAGGGGGCATCACCGACCTCGAAGACCCGCTCCAGCATCCCTCTGGCGGTGGAATTGCCCTCGGTCCGGACCACCTCGGGGTAGGCGTTGTACAGCTCGGCGGTTTGATTCAGATGCTGCTTAGCCACAGCGTGGATCGCCGAGAGCAGGTGCTCGGCGCTAAAGCCGGCGACGGCGACGGGAAGGCGGTATCTCTCGCTGACAAAGCTCCACTCCTCAGCACCCATCACTGCCGCCACATGGCCCGGGGCGATGAGGGCGTCGAAGTTGGCCCGGCCACTTTCCAGCAGCATCGCCACCGCCGGCCAGGTGAGCCGACCGGCCATCAATAGCAGTAGGTTATCGGGCAACCCCTGCAGCACCTGGGCCGCCAGCGGAGCGGTGGTGGTCTCGAAGCCGGCGGCGAGAAAGAGCACCTGCCGTTCGGGCAGGCGCTCGGCGATCGCTGCCGCCTCCGCCGGCGAGGCCACCGCGCGCACATCGCCGCCGGCGGCGCGGGCCTGCTCCAGGGTGCGCGGTTCGCCCTTGGGGGCGTTCACCACCACCCGCAGCATATCGCCGTAGGCCAAGACGGTAAGGCCGTCATCGAGGGCGTAGCGGGTGGCGGCGTAGATATCCTCCTCGGGGCAGACGCAGACCGGACAGCCGGGGCCGGGGATGAGCTCCAGCCCCTCCGGCAGCACCGTGCGCATGCCGCTCTCGCTGATGGTGCGCTCATGGCCGCCGCAGACGTTCATGATCCGCAGCGGCTCCTTCAGCGGCAGGGCACGCAGCCGCTCCAGCCACTGACGGGCGGCGGACACGGCGGGCTCAGCCCCGGTTCAGTGGCGCAGCCTGCGCCGTGGCGGGGCGAAAGCGCTGCATGCGCTCACGGTGCGTGGCGAGTTGCCCCCGCAGCCACTCCAGCCAGGGGGCGATCTCGGACCGTTTGGCCGACAGCTCCAGCACCGGCGCCTGGTTGGCCAGCCGGTGCAGGTGCTCGCGTGCCCGCTGTGGCGAGAACTCCTCGATGTAGGGCAGCAGGTCGGTCTTGGTCAGCAGCACCAGGTCGGACTGGCGGAACATCACCGGGTATTTGGCCGGTTTGTCGTCCCCCTCGGTGACTGAGAGCAGGGTGACGTTGGCGTGCTGTCCCAGGTCGAAGCTGGCGGGGCAGACCAGATTGCCCACATTCTCGATAAACAGCAGATCCAGCCCCGCCAGGTCGAGGTGGTGCAGGGCGTCGTGCACCAGGTGGGCATCCAGATGGCAAGCGCTGCCGGTGGTGATCTGGTGGGCCGGGACGCCCTGGGCGCGGATACGCTGGGCGTCGTTTTCGGTCTCCAGGTCACCCTCGATGACGGCAATATTGAACGCGGTCTTGAGCGCCGCAATAGTCGTCTCCAGTAGCGCGGTCTTGCCCGAGCCGGGCGAGGACATCAGGTTGATGCAGAGGATGCCGTGGCGCTCCAGGTGCTGTCGGTTATGCTGCGCCTGGCGGTCATTGGCCGAGAGCAGCCCCTCCAGCACGGTTACGGCGGTGTCACCGTCGCTGTTGGCCTCTTTGGCCAGGTGTTCGTTGCCGGGTGTGATGTTACAGCCGCAGGTGTCGCACATCGGTATGCCCCTTCAGTGTTCGCAGGTCGTGGGTTATTTGCCCCCCATAAAGCTAACCGCAGAGGCGCCGAGGCGCAAAGGGTAATTGGGTATGTCTTTGCCGGTGGCTGCGCTTAGGCGTATCCACCTACAGGCTACCAACTTCCAACCTTCAACTAATCCGCCTCGGCGACGGAGACCGATACCAACAACAGTTCATCGCCGCTGACCAGGCGGGTCTG
>JBNJGC010000101.1:6836-9458 GCA_051747405.1 Pseudomonadota bacterium | reverse complement strand
ACCTGCCGGCTACGACCGAAGGGGAGCAAAAAGCGCTGCCCGGGAACGAAAGAGCCCGCCGCCTGGGCCGGCGGCAGGTAGTCGAACAGTCGCCGCAGGGGCGAAGGGACGGCGATACGTAAAATCGGTGCGGGCATGGGGTGAAAGTCTACCACCAAATGGCGCCACCCCGTCGCTGTCACTTAGGAGCAAAAGTTAAGGTTAGGTTACACAAAATGCGCTAACTGCTTGTCGCTACAGGGAATGATAGGTTATCCACAAAACCTGTGGATAACTTTGTGGATGAATTGTTGTAAACCGCCTCGAAGCCGCATCAAATCAGGGCGTTTGTTAAATTGGCGAGAAAATATACATGGCTGTAATGGTTAATTAAATCAATATGTTACGGAGTATTAGTTGGGTCTGATATACAATTTGCCGCAAGCGGTTGACAACAGCGAGGGGTGCTGTTCACGGTGTGAATAAAGTGCAGCGAAAGCACCCTTTTAGGGCTTGAAGGGCGCAGCCGGTTTTGCTAGTGGCATGCGCTGGAGCCACTCGCCTTGGGCGATGGAGCGAGGATTTCACGGGCCTGCGCCGCTGGAGCGGCAAGAGCGGTGCAAACGGATGAAAAATTCGGGTTAAGATAGGCCCCCAATCGGCAAACAGACAGGTGGGAGAGTATGCAGCTTTGGCAGACGGTTGCCGGTGCAATCAGCGAGGCCACCGGCGAGACATTTCGCGCGGCACGACAGCAAGGTGTTGGCGGCGGCAGTATCAACAGCGCCTACCGCGTTGCCGACGGCGAGCGCAGCTACTTCGTCAAGCTCAACGGCGCCGACGGGTTGGCGATGTTCGAGGCGGAGGCCGACGGCCTGCGTGAACTGGCCGCAGCGAAAGCGATCAAGGTGCCCGAGCCGGTGGCCACCGGCCTGGCGGGCGGCCAGGCCTTTATCGTCATGGAGGATCTCTCCCTCGGCGGCAGCGGCAGCAGTGAGCGTTTTGGCCGTGAGCTGGCGGCACTCCACCGTACCACCCAGCCGCGCTTCGGTTGGCACCGCGACAACACCATCGGCTCTACCCCCCAGCCCAACGGCTGGCGGGGCGATTGGCTCGACTTCTGGGCCGAGCGGAGGCTCGGTTTTCAGCTGGAGCTGGCCGGTCGCAACGGCGCTCCGGGTGGCCTGGTGAAAAAGGGGGAGCGCCTGCGGGCCGGTTTTGCCGGACTGTTCGACGGCTATACCCCCGAGGCCTCGCTGCTGCACGGCGACCTCTGGTCCGGCAACTACTCATTCAGTCGCATGTCCACGGATGGACGGTATGCCGGCACGCCAGGAGAGAGCGTGCCGGCGATCTTCGACCCGGCGGTCTACTACGGCGACCGCGAGGCGGAGATCGCCATGACCGAGCTCTTCGGCGGCTTCGACAGCGACTTCTACGACGCCTACAATGCGGCTTGGCCGCTGGACGCCGGCTACCCGGTGCGGCGCGACTTTTACAATCTCTACCACATCCTCAACCACTTCAACCTCTTCGGCGGCGGCTATGCCGGCCAGGCCGATCGCATCATCGCTCGGCTACTGGCGGAGCTGGGCTGAGCATGGCCGACACCAGCGTCAAGCGCCCGACACCGCCGGAGAACCGCTACCGCCCCCCCTTCCGCGCGGCCTATCTCGGACCGCGCTTCTGGCCCACTTGGCTGGGCTTTGCCCTCCTTTGGCTGATGAGCATCACCCCGCGGCGGCTGCGTATCGCCCTGGCGGGCGGCCTCGGCAGGCTGGTGATGCAGCGCAACGCCAAGCGGCGGGAGATTGTGCAGACCAATCTCCAGTGGTGCTTCCCGGAACGCAGCGAGGCCGAGCGGGAGCGGATGGCGCGCGACTATTTTCGCTACTTCACCCAGGTGGTGCTCGATACCGGCATCTTCTGGTGGGCCAGCGAGCGGCGATTCCGCCGCAACATCGTGCTGGAGAATGACCAGGCGCTGGCCGCTTCTCTGGCCGGCGGACGGCGGGTGATCATCGTCACCTGCCACACCCTGGCGCTGGATCGGGGTGGGGTTGCCCTCTCTGCCGACTATCCGTTCGAGACCTTCGTCAACGAGGCGCGTAACCCCCTGATAGAGTGGATGTCGGCTCGCCGACGGGTGCGCTTCGGCGGTTTGGTATTCCCCCGCAGCGGCGGACTGCGACCGGTGATCCGCGCCCTGCGCCAGGGCTACGCCCTCTATATCCTTACCGACGAGGATCTGGGGCCGGAGGGGTCGGTCTTCGCCCCCTTCTTCGGTATCCCGCGGGCGACGCTGACCACCCCCTCGAGGCTTGCTCGCATGAGCGGTGCTGATGTCTATACTTCGTTGACCTACTACGACGATGCAGCGGGTCGCTATGTGGTGAAGATCTTCCCGCAGCTGGAGGGCTTCCCCGGCGAGGATGAACAGCAGGATGCCGCCCGGCTCAACGGTGTCATCGAGCAGATGATCCGCGAGCACCCCGAGCAGTACATGTGGTCCCTGCGCCTGTTCAAGACCTTCCCCGACGGTTCACCGCCCCCCTATCGGATGAAAGGCAAACCGGGATCGGGACCAAGGCCTAGACCGGAGGGAAGCCCGTATGAGTGATGCAAGCAATCAGCAAGTAGCCG
>JBNJGC010000101.1:0-6736 GCA_051747405.1 Pseudomonadota bacterium | reverse complement strand
GTGTAAAAGGGGGCGGATGAGTCCTCCCCGTCTATGGGGTGATGGCCGATGTCGGGTAGCGTGGGCGTACCCTTCGCGCCCTTTGTACCTTTGCGGTGAAAAATCTTGTCAGAGGGGGCCGAGTAGTTTCGCGTGGGCAGGAGCTTAGCGTTCCGCGAGCTGTCGCTGTTACCGGCTCTTGTCGTAGATCTTCGCCTCCCCTTCCGGGCGGCGGCGAAAGCGTTTGTAGTTCCAGGCGTATTGCGCCGGGTTCTGGCGGATCGCGGTCTCCACCCCTCGGTTGAGGGCGGTGGCGGAAGCGGTTTCGTCCTTGTCGTGTATCGCCCCGTCGACCGGCAGGAAGTGGATGCGGTAGCCGCGTCCCCAGCTGAGCCGTTCGGCGTAGCCGATCAGCACGCTGGCACCGCTGCGAGAGGCGAGTTTGGGCAGCAGGGTCATGGTGTAGGTGCTGATGCCGAAGAAGGGGGCGAAGACGCCGGCGTCGCGGCGGGGGTTCTGATCGGGCAGGATGCCGACCAGCTCGCCGCGCTTGAGGGCGCCGAGCAGGGTACGGATGCCGCGGCTGTCGGTGGGGGCCAGATGCATGCCCAAATGGCTGCGCCCCTCGTACATAACCCGGTCCACGGCGGGCTGTTTGGCCGGTTTGTACATGCAGGTGAGCGGATGGCGCTGTTGCAGGTATTGGCCGATGAGCTCCCAGCTGCCCAGGTGCGGTGAGGCGATGATCACCCCTCTGCCTTTTGCAATCCCCTCCTCCAACAGGGCCTCGCCCTCCACGCCGCGGATGAGTCGCTGCAAACGTGACGGACGGATGCGCCACATCAGCGGGGTCTCCATCAGCGCCTTGGCGGTCTCGCGCAGGCTCTGGACCAGCAGCCGGGCCCGCTGACGCTCGCCCGACTCCGGGAAGCAGAGTGCAAGATTGATCAGGGTGACGCGGCGGTTGAGGTTGGGGAAGAGGGCGGCGAGGCTGCCCAGCACAACCCCCACGCCATGCAGCAGCGGCAGCGGCAGCAGCGCGAGCAGGGTGGTGATCAGCCGTAGCAGTGAGGTCATTACCGCTCCGTGTCGGCACGGCGGTTGTCGTCGGCCATCAGCGGCTTGAGGGTGTTGAGCAGGTTGCGGAAGAGGTGTTTGTAGCGCCCCTCTTCGGCAGCCAGCAGCTCTTTGAAGTGCTGCCGCTCGGTGGGCTTGGCGAAGCAGGCGGGGCAGTTGTCCGGGATCACCGGCAGCGCCGCGTTCTCGGCGAAGGCGGCGGTCTGGCGCTCGCGCACATAGACCAGCGGGCGGATGATGCGCAGGTCGCCTTTGTCGTTGACGTAATGGGCCTTCATGGTGCTGAGCTGGCCGCGGTGGAAGGCGGACATGAGAAAGCTCTCGGCCAGGTCGTCCAGATGCTGGGCCAGGGCGATGACGTTGTAGCCGTGCTCCCGCGCCTGGCTGTAGATGGAGCCGCGCTTGAGCCGCGAGCAGAAGGCGCAGAAGGAGAAGCTGGGGTCGTCCTGGAATTTCATCGCCTCGTCGGCGATGGGCTCGGCGTCGTAGATGTAGGGCACACCCAGGTCGGCCAGGTACTGCTTCAGCGGCGTGGGGTCGAAGCCGGGGATCATCGGGTCGATGGTGATGGCGCCCACCTCGAAGTCGATCGGCGCGTGGCGCTGCAGGTGGCGCAGCACGTGCAGCAGCGACAGGGAGTCCTTGCCGCCGGAGAGCCCCAGCAGCACACGATCCCCCTCGCGGATCATGCCGAAATCGGCAATGGCGCGACCGATGGGCCGCATCAACAGTTTTGGCGGTTTGATGTAGTCAGAGCTCATGGGGCGGATTGTAACGCGAATCGTCCATTAGCGGGATGGTTGGTGTATGCTTGAGTCTTCTGGATTTGCCGCAGAGGGCGCAGAGTACACGAAGGCGAAACGGGGTTTTTTCCGATCGCCATGTAAGCGGGTAACGGGGCTCAGACGATGGGAGTATCCCCTGTCCCGTGCTGAATGTGGTTCGCCTCGGTGCTCTCTGTGGCTAAACATAGCAATGGAGGAAGGGAAGAATGGAAGGTTTTGCCTCGTTTGTCATCTTTTTGCTGGTGTTGGCGGTGGTGCTGGTCTTTCTCGGCGTCAAGTCGGTGCCGCAGGGAAAGGAGTTCACGGTGGAGCGTTTTGGTCGCTACACCCACACACTCCATCCGGGTCTGAACTTCATCATCCCGGTGATCGATCGCATCGGTACCCGGATCAACATGCGCGAACAGGTGCAGGACGTGCCCTCGCAGGAGGTGATCACCAAGGACAACGCCATGGTGGCGGTGGACGGGGTGGTCTTCTACCAGATCATGGATGCGGCCAAGGCGGCCTATGAGGTGAGCGGGCTGGACTACGCCATCCTCAATCTCACCATGACCAACATCCGTAACGTCATGGGGGCGATGGATCTGGATGAGCTGCTGTCGCGGCGCGACGACATCAACGCCAAACTGCTCTCCGTGGTGGACGACGCCACCACCCCCTGGGGGGTGAAGGTGACGCGGATCGAGATCAAGGATATCTCACCCCCCGCCAACCTGGTGGAGGCGATGTCGGAGCAGATGCGCGCCGAGCGCCTCAAGCGGGCCGCCATTCTTGAGGCCGAGGGCGATCGTCAGTCGGCCATTCTCAAGGCGCAGGGCGAGAAGGAGTCTGCCATCCTCGAGGCGGAGGGTGAGCGTGAGGCCGCCTTCCGCGAGGCCGAGGCGCGGGAGCGTCTGGCCGAGGCGGAGGCCAAGGCGACGCGGGACGTCTCACAGGCGATCGCTGACGGGGACATCAACGCGGTCAACTACTTCGTCGCCACCAAATATGTGGATGCGCTGCAGAAGATCGCCAGTGCGCCGAATGAGAAGCTGGTGTTCATGCCGCTGGAGGCCTCCGGCGTTATCGGCGCCGTGGGCGGCATTGCCGAGCTGGCGAAGAACGCCATGGGCGAGCGCAGTGAGGAGAAGGCCTGATGGCATCACTGTTCCAGCACATCGATCACTGGAGCTGGTGGATTCTGGCGATTACGCTGCTGGTGCTGGAGGTGTTCGCCCCCGGCACCTTCTTCCTCTGGTTGGGGATCGCCGCCGGCGTGGTGGGGTTGCTGGTACTGGTCCTGCCGGGGCTGGGCTGGGAGTTCCAGGTGGTGATCTTCGCCGGCCTCTCGGTCGGCTCGATCCTGCTCTGGCGCCGCTACTTCCGCCAGCTTCCCGGCGATACCGACCAACCGGCGCTCAACCGCCGCGGCCATCAATATGTGGGCCGCTCATTCACCCTCGATGCGCCCATCGTCAACGGACAGGGCAAGATCCGCGTGGACGACACCAGCTGGAAGATCGAGGGCGAAGATTGCGCTGCCGGCAGCAAGGTCAAGGTAACCGGCGTCGATGGGGTTGTCCTCACGGTCGAACAGGTCGACTAGGCAAAACGGTCCTGCCATGGGGGGAGTAATGAGCGAAAATCAGCTAAAGACATTGACACCGAAGCAGGCCTGGCAACTGCTGCAGGAGGAGCCGCGCGCCACACTGGTGGATGTGCGTTCGAACATGGAGTTTCTCTTTGTCGGCCACCCCACCGGGGCGGTACATATCCCCTGGATCGACGAGCCGGACTGGGACATCAACCCCCACTTCGTGCGCCAGGTACGCGAGCTGATGCTCGGCGGGGTGCATGCGGGCAAACAGGGGGAGAGCGCGCCGGTGATCCTGATCTGTCGCAGCGGCAACCGCTCCCTGGAGGCGGGGCGCAAACTCTTGGCGGCGGGCTTTGATAACGTGATCAATGTCGCCGACGGCTTTGAGGGGGAGCTGGACGATAACCACCACCGCAGCTCCCTGGGCGGTTGGCGCTACGAGGGGTTGCCCTGGGAGCAGTGCTGAGTCGCAATCGGACCTCGCAAGATCCTCGCCCAGGGATTGCGGAGCAAAGCCGGGGGGATGTGGTTGCAGGGGCCGTCGTCCCCTTAGTGCGCCTCGAAGCGGAAACCCTCTTCACGAAACAGCGTGGTGCAGGCATCGACGATGCGGGTCTCGTAGCGGATACCCCGGCCCCGTTCGAGCTCCTCCAGTGCCTGATCGATCCCCAGCGCCGGACGGTAGGGGCGGTGTGAGGCGATCGCCTCCACCACATCGGCCACCCCGATCACCTGCGCGCCGGGCAGGATCGCCTCCCCCTTCAGCCCCTGCGGGTAGCCACTGCCGTCGAGGCGCTCGTGGTGCTGGTGGACCATCGTCGCCACCGGCCAGGGGAAGTCGATCCCTTTGAGAATGTTGTAGCCCACCTCCGAGTGGGTCTTGACGATCTGGTACTCCACCTCACTCAGGCGTCCCGGTTTGCTGAGGATCTCCGCCGGGATGGAGATCTTCCCCAGGTCGTGGATGGTGGCGGCGATGCGGACCCCCTCGGTCTGCTCATCGTCAAAGCCCAGTGACCGGGCCAGCGCGGTGGCGATGGTGGCGACATTGCGCTGGTGGCCGGCGGTGTAGGGGTCGCGCACCTCCAGCGCCGTGGCCATCGCCTGGACGGTCTTGTTCAGACTCTGTTCGAGCCGCTCCACCAGCTTCAGTCGCGCCCGTTCAGCGCGGTCACGCTGGTGTCGGCTGCGCAGGGCGGTCAGGCCGTAGGCGAGATCGCCCGCCAGCTCGTTCAGCAGCGCCAGCTCGGCGTCGGAGAAGCGCCCTTGTTCGCTGGTATGGATGCTCAGGACACCCAACACCTCCCCCCCATTGACCAGCGGCGTGGCCAGCACCGAAGCGCACTGGAGGGAGTCGCCGGTGGGTAGCAGGCAGTGGGGCGAGTGCTGATCGCCGGGGTCGCTGATCAGCGCTATCCGCCCCTCGGTAAAGGCGCGGTTTGCCGGGCTCTCCCGATAGTTCGGGTCGGCCAGGCGTTGCCGGAGCTTTTCTACCTGTCCGGCATCCAGACCGGCGTAGGCGACCGGGGCGAGTTGAAGGGCGCCATCCTCTTTGGCAAAACCTACCCAGGCGGCGTTGTAACCACCCAACTCGGTGATGGTATGGCAGATGCGCTGCAGTAACTCCTGCTCATCTTCCGCCCGCACCAAGGCCATATTGCTGGCGGAGATCATTTTGCGTGTGCGGTTCTCCCGGCGCAGCGCCTCGGCCATCCGTTCGCGTTCGGTGATCTCCTCCAACAGGTGAACCGAATAGCGGTATTGGCCCTGCTCGTCGACAGTGAAGAAGGAGCGTGAGATGAACTGCTCCCCGCCCGGCAGGGTGAAGTGATCTTCATGGGGTTTTCTCGCCGTCTCGTGGCGAACATCGTGCAGCGCCCGCTGGCAGTGGGGCAGGGGGCCGTCGTGTTGCGGAAAAACATCGTAGTAGGGCCGACCGATAAGCTGCTTGAAACTCAATCCCGCCCGCTCGGCGTAGGCCCGGTTGGCGCGCAGGATGCGGAAGTCGGCGTCGTGGATGAAGATCGGGTCGGTGATGGCGTCGAAGGCGTCGTTCCACTCCTGGCGGGCGTGGGCGATGGCGCGGTTGGAGGCCTCCAGTTGGCGGTAGGCGTCGAGGGCATCGCCCTCGCTGCGGCGGGTCAGAACGTAGAGCAGTGTCAGCGGTAGTAGTGTGGCGGCCAGGGTGCCCAGGTAGAGGTAGAGCAGAGAGCGTAACAGCGCCTGATAGGCCGGTGTGATATTGCGCAGGATGATGAGGCTGCCGAGGGTCTCTCCGTCGTGCTCTTGCAGCGCGATGGTGCCGGCGAAGTAGTGGCGCCCCGCCGCTTCGATGTTCACCCCTTGGGCAAGCGGTGCGGTCTCGCCCCGCTCGAGCAGGGTTCGCAGTGCGGGGGGGAGGCCCGCCTCGGGCGGGTTGAGCAGCAGGTGTTGCGGATAGCGCTCCACCTGAGGTGACAGGAGCTTGGGCTGGGGGTTGTCCAGACTCTCCAGCCGGCGGCGTTCGATAAGCAGCAGCGGGTCGTGCTGGAAGAGGGCGGCGAGGTTGTCGAGCAGAGGGGCGAGCGGTTCGCTGAAGAGGGCCGAGCCGAACCGCTTACCGTCCTGCTCTATCGCCCAGTGCGAGTAGAGGCGCAGCTCACCGGCGGCGTCGAGCATTACCCCGGAGGCGGGCGGGCCGGCCCGGCTGCGCCTGTCGGGCAGGGGCGCGGCGGTTTGCGGTTCCAGCAGTGGCTCGCCACTGCTGTCGAACAGACTGAGGGAGGTGTCACTGCCCATCTCCTCCAGCGGCCCCAGAGTGCGCTGGAGGAGGGCGGCGACTCCGCTTTGGTCGCGACGGGCCAGGGCAGCGGGAAAACCGGGGCGGTTCATCAGCACGGTGAGTAGACTCTCGTGCCGCTGCTGGGCCTGCTTCAGCTCGGAGTGCCAGTAGGCGCGGGAGCCCTCCAGCCCGGCGCTGAACTCGTGCTGCGCGGTGGTGGTGATCTGGCCGTGGACAAAGTGGAGTACCGCGCCCACCCCCAGAAGGGTAAGCAGGGTGACCGGGAGCATAATGCTCTTGACCAGCCAGTTGCTGCGGATCGTGCGACTAATCGGGGAACCCTTCGCGGCAGCCTGTGCCGCCGTCTTTATTGTTGCTTTTGTTCGTAGCGGTGTGTCGGAGTGGCTAAAACCACTCGTATAACTAGAGTATAGGTGAGGGCGCGTCGTTTTGTATAGATATTCCCGAGCTGTTCACGCCATGAAGCGGCCACGGGACAGGCGCAGCACCACGGCGGTGGTGGCGTGAATCGGCGTCACCCTGCCGCTGGCCGGG
>JBNJGC010000100.1:0-9516 GCA_051747405.1 Pseudomonadota bacterium | reverse complement strand
GTTGCCAGCGGTTGTGTTGTCCGCTGCGGGTACTGGGGCGGCAGAGTGGCGTGAGAGGTAGTGTTCGATATCAGTATGAGAGTAGCCCAGTGCCTGCATCCGCCTGGCCCTTTGCAGGGCGTACATGGGGATGAGCCCAGCCAGTACGTCGGCAATCTCATGCGGGGTATAGCCAAGCATGTAGAGGCGTTCGGCCAGACGGTCACGCCGTACAGTGCCCGGGTTTGCCGACAGGCGTAGTGAGGCGTGGTGGTGAAAGGCTCGGCAGGCATGATGGGACTCGAGCTTGTCTATGCCGCTGCTGTTGCCGAGCACCACCGTGGCCACTCGGCTGAACTGTTGCCACTGAGCTGTGCGGCGGGTTTGTTCGGCAAGCTGTAGCGTGGGTTCCCGCAGCCGGTCACAGGCTGCGTGGGTTGCAACAAGTTGACTGAACAGGGACTTGAGTCCGGGCAGCTGTCCCAACTCGATAGTCTCGACAGCCATTGCCGCGGGGGTGGTGATCAGTGTCAGCAGCAGGGCCAGTGTGAGCCGGGAGGAGACTGCCGGGATGCTCCTTTTATCCATGTCTATGGCCTAACGCTTGTTACCGGGAAAGTGGAGCAGCTGAGCCGGGCGGCGCCTTTTCATCACCAGACGTACCTGTTCGACGCAGTGATGGGAAAGCTTCGTATGGGCCGTAAGACCGTACAGGGGGTTGCGTTGCAGCTTTTTGCCGAGGCTGGAGGCCAGGCGTTTGGCTGTACGGTGGTTGTAGACGGTTCTGTTACTCAGTCGGACGATGCGCATGAGACGGCTCCTGTGAAAGTGTCTTGTGATTTCCCTTTTCTGCTTCAGGGCATTATTCTAAAAATGTTAACTGTGTCACACCGTCCATGCGGACGGGTGCCAGGGGGAGGGCATGGTGCCGAGGCTTACGAGTGAGGGTTTATGGCGGGGAAGCGAATACTGATAATCGATGATCACACAATGTTTCGCTCCGGACTGCGAATGTTGATCGAGACACATTTGCCGCATCTGGTGGTGTTTGAGGCTGGCACCCTGCGTGAGGCGATCGATGTACAGCAATCCGGGCCCGATGCGGTATTGCTGGATATCAAACTGCCCGGGTTAAATGGAGTGGAGGGGATCGCCCTGGTGCGAAAAAGCTGGCCGGAAGTGCCCGTGCTGATGCTCTCCTCCCAGGATGATAGGCAGACGGTCGAGCTGGCCATGGCCCGTGGGGCGACAGGTTTTGTCTCCAAGGCCGATACCGCCGAGCGGATCGTCGCCCTGCTCGATCAGGTACTGGAGGGCAGGGTTGATAACCCGGTCCCTGAGGCGGCAGCAGCCGATGTTGTGCCGTTAACGCCACGCCAGTTCGAGGTGCTGGAACTGCTGTGTGAGGGCAAATCCAACAAGCTCATCGCCCGGGCGCTGGATGTGTCTGAGAATACGGTGCGCTGGCATGTGCAGGCCATCCTGGAGACGCTGGAGGTCTCCAGTCGCTCCGAGGCGGCATTCATGGCGCGACGAAAGGGTTTGGTCGCATAAGGTGCCCCGTTCTTCCCTCATCGCCGATCTGCGTTTTGCCGAGGCGCCGGTATTGGTAGAGCAGGTGCGCCTACTCCTCGGCAGTGTGGTCAGCTCTACCGTGCCGGTGGTAGTGCTGAGTCTGCTGATGTTTCTCACCCTGGCGAACGGGGACAACTTTACCACCCTGTTGATCTGGTTCATGGTGGTGGTGGTGAGCAAGCTGGCCTCTCTGTGGGTGGCGTGGCGCTGCTTGGCACGCCCCATCGCTTATTCGGCAGCACGCCCTTTGGCTTGGTCGATGGTCGGTTTCTATGCATTCAATGGTCTGGCCTGGGGGTCTTTGCCGTGGTTGGCAATGGATAACGCAACGCCGGTTGGCAAGGTGATCATTCTGGCCGTGATGGCCGGGGTGATCGGCAGCGCCATGGCGCAGACGTCGGCGGTGCTGGCTGTGTTTGTCGCCTTTGCCGTGACGACTTTGGGGCTTGTTACGGTTAAGCTGTTACAGTTGAACGATCCGGCCTACACGGCATTGGCAGGCGCCACGGTGCTCTACTTTTCAAGCCTGCTTTCGTTGGCCCGGAACAATGCCAATGCCGCTTTGGGTGCGATTCGCCTGCGGTTTGAAAACACCGATCTAATGGAGCAGCTGCAGATGGAATCCGCCGTTGCCGATGAGGCAAGACAGGAGGCGGAGACGGCTAACCAGGCCAAATCACGCTTCCTTGCTGCGGCCAGTCACGACCTGCGCCAGCCTATCCATACGCAGGGCTTACTGCTTGCGGTGTTGGAGGGAACAGCGCTGAATCCGCAGCAACAGGAGTTGGTGGAGAGCCTGCGCAACGCCTCTCAGGCCTCGAGTGAAATGCTCAACACTCTGCTCGATTTTTCGCGTATCGAGGCGGGCGTGATTACACCCCGGCTCCAGCCATTTCCGCTACAGCCGCTGCTCTACAAGCTGGAAAAAGAGCTGGCGCCGCTGGCCGATGCCAAGGGGCTTGTCTATCGCACACGGGAGACACGGCTGGCCCTCTACTCCGACCCCTCGTTGCTCGAGCTGATTATGCGAAACCTCATCAGCAACGCCATCCGCTATACCGACGCGGGGGGAGTACTGGTTGGGGCGAGGCGGCGGGGTGAAGAGTGTCTCATCGAGGTGTGGGATACCGGCATTGGCATCGAGCCGGGGCAGCAGCGAGCGGTATTTGGCGAGTTTCACCAGCTGGGTAACCCCGAACGCGACAGTCGTAAGGGTCTGGGGCTGGGGTTGGCGATCTCGCAGGGCCTTAGTCGGACTCTTGGCCACAAACTCAGGCTCAGTTCGGTGCCGGGTCGCGGTAGCCTCTTCCGTCTTGAGTTGCCATTGTCGACAACGGCGGCGGTGGCGCCACAATCTGCCGCGGCAAGTTCGGGGAGGGTGCCGCTGGCGGCGCGGGTATTGGTCATCGAGGATGATGAAGGGGCTCGCCAGAGCATGGGTCGGCTGCTCAAGAGTTGGGGCTGCGAAGTTCGTACCGCCGAGGGCCTTGAGGAGGCGCTGGGGTTGCTGAAGGGCTGGCGCCCGGATGTTTTGGCCAGCGACTATCGGTTGCGCGGACAGACTACCGGGGTCGAGGCGATCGACGCACTGCGTAAACGTCTGGACTGTGTGCTACCGGCACTGCTGATTACCGGCGATACCGATCCGCAGCGGCTGCGTGAGGCCGAGGACAGTGGAGTGCCGTTACTGCATAAGCCTGTCGCCTCCGGTGAACTCTACGAGGTTATGCAGCGCCTGACGTAAATGTCGCCGTTACTTTTTCTGGTTTAGCCCCGTTTAATTGACGCTGCGCTTCATGACATCGTGTGGGTGCTTATGGCGATTCGTTGGCAGTAAGGCCTAAGTGGTAACGCAGACCCGGTTGCGCCCCGAATGCTTGGCCTCGTAGAGTGCAGTGTCGATACGCTGGATGATGGTCTCATACTCGAGCATCTTCTCCAGCGTTAGTTCCATGAGCCGTTCACTTTAAATTGGTGTCTGGTTGAGGCGGGGAAATCACTCTTTGCCGTTCCACCGGATAGTATAGAGATCCTTGCGCCGGTCACGCAGGTTGCGCACGCTGCCGTGGCTGTGCAGCTCCTTGAGTAGCTCCAGGTTGAGGTCGGCGATGAGCGCCATCTCGGTATTGGGTGTCGCTTCGTCGGCGATGGCATCGTGGGGGAAGGCAAAGTCCGCCGGGGTGAAAACGGCAGCGCGGGAGTACTGCAGGTCCATGTTGGCGATCTTGGGCAGGTTGCCCACGCTACCCGAGAGCACCACGTAGCACTCGTTCTCGATGGCGCGCGCCTGGGCGCAGCGGCGTACCCGCAGGTAGGCGCGTTTGGTGTCGGTCCAGTAGGGGACGAAGAGGACCTGTATCCCCTGTTCGGCCAGCAGCCGGCTCAGCTCCGGGAACTCCACGTCGTAGCAGATGAGTACGCCGATGCGCGCCACGTCGGTGTCGAACACCTGCAGCGTGTCGCCGCCCTGCAGGCCCCAATAGTCTCGCTCGTCCGGGGTGACGTGCAGCTTGTACTGCCGTTCCCAGGTGCCGTCGCGTTTGCACACATAGCTGACGTTGCGCAGCGTCTCCTCCTCATACTCAGGCATGGAGCCGGCGATGATGTTGATGTTGTAGGCCAGCGCCAGGCGCTGCATCTCCTCGCGCAGCGGTTGGGTGAATTCGGCCAGGTGGCGGATCGCCTCGGCCGGGTTGTCCTGGTTGAAGCGGGCCAGCAGCGGGCCGTTGAAAAACTCGGGAAAGAGCACGAAGTCCGACTGGTAGTCGGAGACGGCGTCGACGAAATACTCCATCTGCTCGTACAGCTGCTCGAGTGTGGTGGTGGGGCGCATCTGCCACTGCACCGCGCCGATGCGCACGGTGCTGGGGCGACCGCCGATAAGCTGCTCTTGCTCCTCGTAGTCGATGTTGATCCACTCGAGCAGGGTGGCGTAGGCGCCCGAGGCGCGGTCCTGCGGCATGTAGCCGGGGATCAGCTTGCGCACATGAAAGTCGTTGGAGAGCTGGAAGGTGAGGATGGGGTCGACCAGCTCCTTGAGCTTTACCTGCTCCACATACTCTCGCGGGCTCATCTGACCGGCGTGCTCTTTGTAGCCGGGGATGCGACCGCCGGCGACGATGGCGCGCAGGTTGAGGTTCTGGCACAGCTCCTTGCGGGCGTTGTAGAGGCGGCGGCCCAGTCGCAGGCCGCGATAGTCCGGGTCGACGAAGACATCCACGCCGTAGAGGGTATCGCCCTCCGGGTCGTGGGTAGTGAGGTAGCCGTCACCGGTGATCTGGTCGTAGGTGTGGCGGTCGCCATACTTCTTGTAGTCTACGATGACGCTGATTGCCGCCGCGATCACCTTGCCCTTGTCCTCGATGCAGATCTGCCCCTCGGGAAAGGTCTCGATCTGTGAGCGAAACTGCGCCTCTGTCCACGCGCCGCCGATATCGGGATAGACCCGGTCCATGATCCGCTTGATGTCGGGGTAATCCTCAAGGCGGGTATTGCGCAGGCGCAACAGGTGTTCGGGGCTGTCGTCGCTGTGACGGCTATCGCTCATGTGGGGGCTCCTGAATAGACATTGCTACAAGATAGTATGAGAGTGTCGGTGAGGCAAAAGCGATATGCCTCCGTTGGCGGATACTACCCGCCATTACAACTTCGCGTCTCTGCGCCTTTGCGGTTAACCCATAGGGGTTAGCAGCTCAGTCCTGAATCGGCTGTTCGGCAAAGCGCCGTTCGCGAATGACGTAGATGCCGGCGGCGACAATGAGTGCGGCTCCGGCCACGGTTGGGGCATCGGGCAACTCGGCGAAGACCCACCAGCCGAGCAGGGTGGCGCCGAAGATCTCCAGATACTGTAGCGGGGCCAGCCGGCTGGCGTCATCGCGGGCGAAGGCCATGACGATGAGCACATGGGCAAAGGCGCCGAGCGCCCCGCTACACACCAGCAAGAGCCACTGCGCCGTGGCGGGCCAGTCCAGGGCGGTAACGCTCAACGCCAGCGGCTGCCCGGCCAGCAGGAAGCCGCCCATCACCAGCATGGCCGCCAAGCCGACCCAAAACTGTAGCACCAGCGCCTCACGGTGATCGCGGGTGGTGATCCAGGCGCGGGTGGCGGTGAGGTAGGCGGCATAGAAGCAGGCCGCGGCGATCGGCAGCAGGGCGGCCAGGCCGTAGAGCGACCAGTTGGGTCGCAGGATGATCAGCGCCCCGGCCAGCCCCGCCACCACACCGGCCCAGCGGCGGGGGGAGATACGCTCACCGAGAAAGAGCCGGGAGAAGATCACCAATACCAGCGGCTCGATAAAAAACAGCGCGATGTTATTGGCCAGTGGCAGGTACTTCAGCCCCCAGAAGAGGAACAGCAGCGCCCCGCCCAGCAACCCGCCCAGCATCAGGTAGGCGCGACGAAAGCCATAGCCGCGGCGAAAGGCGACAAAAAAGGGCAACAGGAACAGCGACTGGAAGAGAAAACGTAACGCGGCGATCTGACCTACCGAGAGGCTGTCGGCCAGCCACTTGGCGATGGTGTCCGACAGGGGAATGGTCATGACAGCGATGGCCATCATCAGCGGTCCGCGGTAGCCGTGATCGTTCTGAATAGACATAGGGTCGTTGGCGGACTCCTGGGTGGTGATGAAAAAACGCGTAACCTGGGCAATGCCGGTCAGTTAAGGAAACTGTCATTGCGAGCAGGGTGAGCGGGAACAGAGTCGTAGTAACATTAGCATCGCCCAAAACGTGCCATCAATCGGATGAGAGCAGCGCCTGGATGGCGTCGGCGTCGACGGGCAGTTGCTGCTCCTTGTCGCCCTTGCCGTAGATGTTGTCGGCCAGTTGCTGCTTTTTCGCCTGCATGGCGAGGATCTTCTCCTCCACCGTCCCTTCGGTGATCAGTTTGTAGACGAACACCGGGTTGGTCTGGCCGATGCGGTGGGCGCGATCGGTGGCCTGGGCCTCCACCGCCGGGTTCCACCAGGGGTCGTAGTGGATCACGGTGTCCGCTTCGGTCAGGTTGAGGCCGACACCGCCCGCCTTGAGGCTGATGAGAAAGAGTTGCACCTCGCCGCTGCGAAAGCGCTCAATGGCCGCCTCGCGCTTGCGGGTCTGGCCGGTGAGTTTGGCGTAGGGGATGCCGAGCGCCTTGAGCTCCTGCTCGATGAGGCCGAGCATGGTGGTGAACTGGGAGAAGAGCAGAATGCGCCGCCCCTCGTCGAGCATCTCCGGCAGCAGCTCCATCAGCATCTTTAGTTTGGCCGAGTCGGCGCCCTGGGCGCCGCGGGTCCCCTTGGGCAGCAGCCGCGGGTCGCAGCAGACCTGGCGCAGTTTGAGCAGGGCGTCGAGGATGGTGATGTGGCTGCGCGCCAGCCCCTTCCGGGCGATGGCCTGGCGCACCTTTTTTTCCATAGTCAGGCGAATGCTTTCGTAGAGGGCCGCCTGCTTGCCCTCGATGGGGACGGTACGCAGCAGCTCGCTCTTCTCCGGCAGCTCACTGGCCACCAGCGTCTTGGTGCGGCGCAGCATGAAGGGGGCGGTGCGCCGGGTGAGGCGTTTGAGTTTGTCGTTGTCGGCAAACTTCTCGATGGGGGTGCGGTAGTTCTGCTGGAACTGCCTCTGATCGCCGAGGAAACCGGGTAGCAGAAAGTCGAACTGGGCCCAGAGTTCACCGAGGTGGTTCTCCATCGGTGTGCCGGTAAGGCAGAGGCGGTGGTTGGCGCTTAGCTCGCGTACCAGCTGCGCCGCCTGGGCCTTGGGGTTTTTGATCTGCTGCGCCTCGTCGAGGATGAGGTAGTGCCACGGCTGCGCCTGCAGCACTTCGGCATCGCGGGGCAGCAGCGGGTAGGTGGTGAGCACCAGGTCGTAGTCGTCCAGGGTGTCGAAGTGGGCGCTGCGGTCGGGGCCGTGCAGCACCAGCACCTTGAGTTTGGGGGTGAACTGCGCCGCCTCGCGCCGCCAGTTGCCCATCAGGCTGGTGGGGGCGACGATCAGGCTAGGGTGTTTCATCCGCCCGGCGCGTTTTTCCACCGCCAGGTGGGCCAGGGCCTGCACCGTCTTGCCCAGCCCCATGTCGTCGGCGAGGATCCCTGCCAGCTCGAACTGGCGCAGAAATTGTAGCCAGTCCACCCCCTGCTGCTGATAGTGGCGCAGCTCGCCCTGGAAGGTGGTGGGCACCTTGGCCGGCTTGATGCCGTCGAAGTTGCGCAGCCGCTTCGCCAGGCGCTGCAGCTCGTGGCCGCCGCGTACCTTCACCTCGCCCAGGTCGAGTAGGCGCGGGGCGTCGAGGCGCGACAGCTGTAGTGACTCGCCGCCGTGGTCGCTGTCGTAGAGATCGACGATGGTCTGCAGCACCGGCTCGATCCGTTCGGCGGGGACGCGGATATAGTGGCCGTCGCCGGCGTCCAGATAGAGGGTGTCGGGCAGCGTGCCGGGGCGGTAGTCGGCGATAAGGTCGCTGACCAGCGGTAGCAGGGGGACTTTCTTGCCGTCCACCTCCAGGTCGAAGCGCAGGCCGAACCAGTCGTTCTCCGACTCCTCCACCTCGGCGTCGAGGGTGTCGGCGCGGCTCAGGGTCAAGGGGTTGTCGGCAAGCTGCTCGATGCGCCACCCCTCGGCCTCCAGCTGGGCGAGCGTCGTCTCCTGAAAGGCGAACCAGTCGCCCAAGGCAGCCTGGGGGCCGTCGTCACTGAGCGGGAGGAGAAGCCGATAGGGCGCCTCGGGTGTCGCGGCGGCGCCCTCGTCCAGTAGCCGCTGCTGTGCCGCCGTCTCCGCGGTCAGGTCGCGGTGGATGCGCAGTAGCTTTTTGTCATGGATCACCGTGCGCTGCGGGCTCGGGTCGTTGCCCTCGACCCGTTCACCGGCGTAGTCGAAATCGAGCGCCAGCTCTGCATGGCTCTGGCCGGGTTCGTAGTGCAGTGCCAGCACCGGGGTGGGTGGGGCGTGCTGCTCCTCCATCTCCACCTCGACCGGCGTCGGCAACTCGGGGTGGCGCAGCGCCAGCAGGCGGCTGATGCGATCCGCCTCTTTGGCGCTGACCGGTGGAGCCTGCTCCAGCAGCTCCAGCTTGTCGGTGCTGAGCCCCTCGGGCAGTGCCACCTCGCCCAGCTCCAGCCGCTGCGGGTCTAGATAACAGGGCGGGCTCACCGGAAGCATCACACCCAGCGCCTCGCGCTCCAGCTCCAGCTGATACTTTCCCTTCTGCTTGCGCCAGTGCAGGGCGAGCGGGCGCGGCTCGCCCGGACGGACGGGGCCAAGCCGCTCCTCGCGGCCCCAGTAGAGCCGCCCGCTGCGCACCATCATATCCAGCGCGTGGCGATCGACCGGCCCCTTCAACTCGATACCGTCGCCCCACTGATAGGGGTGGCCGGCGTCGAGCAGGGTGAGTATCTCGCCATCCAGCGACTGCATATAGCGCGGCGGGCTGAAGTGGTTGGTCAGGGTCGAGAGGGTGGTGCGTCGCCCCTTGCCCCACTCCCCATTGAGCTTGCGCTTGGCGATTGCGAAGTAGAGATTGACGGTATGTTCCGTACCGCGTCGGTAGGAGGCCGGGGCGAGCAGGTAGAGCAGCGCTTCCTGGCTCTGTTCCACCGCTCGGGCGGAGGGCTCTTCGAGTCGGGCCAGCCACTGCTCGAAGTTACCCGATCCGGTAGTGACCGGTACGGCCTGCGCCTGCCACGCCAGACAGCCGGCCACCACGTGCTTGCAGTCGAAGCCCATAGGACAATCGCAGAAGCCGTCGATCACCACCCCCTGCCGGGTTTGCCGCAGCAGGATCTCCTGATCGTAAAGCCGCCCGCGGCGGCCACGGTTGGTGGTGAGCAGCCGCAGTGAGCCGCCGTGCTCTTCAATCACCTCGACCACCGTGGCGCGGCCCTGGTTGAAGTAGCCGCGTCCGCGCTCGTAGGCGCCATGGCCGCACTCCTCGCGCAGCAGTTTTGCCGTGATCTGACTGGGGTCGATGCTCAAGAGCGCCTC
>JBNJGC010000099.1:0-9759 GCA_051747405.1 Pseudomonadota bacterium | reverse complement strand
GGGCGCAGTGGTACGGCTCAGGAGGATGACGGCTTTGGTGATCTGAAGTTTCCCGGTGACGAGCCGGATCACAAGGTGGTCTACCAGTTCAATCACGCCGATCTCGGTTACCAGGATCATGTGATCTTCTCTGTCGGTGAGATACTGCGCAAATACGGCGATAATGTGAAGATCGTCGTGGTCGCCTTTGCCGAGGGTATTCATATCCTGGGGAAAAAGCCTGGGCGTGAGGTCAAAGACGAGATTCGCCAGCGCGTCTCCTCACTGGCCCACTACGGGGTGGAGTTTCACGCCTGTGGTAACACCATGAACAGCCTCAACTGGACTGAGGATGATATCGTCGACTTCGCCACAGTGGTTCAGGTCGGTGCCGCGGATCTGATGGAGTTACAGGAGCAGGGTTACAGCTACATCAGTTGGTAAAGTGTAACAGGCAGGGTAGAGATTCATGACACGTATTGCAGTCACCGGCGCAGCCGGTCGTATGGGCCGACACATTATCGAGGCGATTGGGCAGACCGAAGGGGTCGAACTCGGTGCCGCCGTCGAGCGCATCGGCTCACCCATGGTGGGTGTCGATGCCGGTGAGACCGCCGGTGTGGGGACGCTCAACGTGAAGATTGGCGACAGCCTTGAGGCGGTCGCTGATGAGTTCGATGTGCTCATCGACTTCACCCTGCCCGAGGTAACCGAGGCCAATGTCGCCATCTGCCGCAAACTGGGTAAAAAGATGGTGATAGGCACCACCGGACTGAGCGACGAGCAGAAGGGAAAATTATCAGAGGCGGCGAAGGATATCGCTATCGTCTTCGCCCCCAACATGAGCGTGGGAGTCAACCTCTCGCTCAAGCTGCTGCAGATGGCGGCCAAGGTGCTGGGCGATGATGTCGATATCGAAGTCATTGAGGCCCACCATCGCCACAAGATCGACGCCCCCTCCGGCACCGCGCTGGCCATGGGCGAGGCGGTGGCCGAGACCCTGGGCCGAGACCTCAAGGAGTGCGCCGTCTACGGTCGCGAGGGGCGCACCGGCGAGCGCGATCGCAAGACCATCGGCTTCGAGACCATCCGTGCGGGGGACATCGTCGGCGAGCACACCGTTATGTTCGCCGGCATCGGCGAGCGCATCGAGATTACCCACAAGGCCTCCAGCCGCATGACCTTCGCTAAGGGCGCCGTCCGCGCCGCCGCCTGGCTCGCCAACAAGGACAAGGGCCTCTACGACATGCAGGATGTCCTATCTCTTAAAGACTAAAAAGCTACAACGCAGAGGACGCGGAGGTCACAGAGGCTGTATATCGTTATTCTTCGCTAGGTTAATTGCCCCTTGCATTAACCTAGCATGAGTAGGCCTGGGTAGTTTGACTGACGGAAAATCCGCCGAGAGATCGAATGAGTCTATTGACTCTGCGTACTCAGCGTCCTCTGCGTTAAAAGCTTTACAGGTTTCACCCCGATCCCTCCCTGTAGTATCATGTTCGGCTTTCCCGTAGTTGTCGCAACGAGTTGGAGTCGACATTGGAAATCAATCCTATTGCTAGCAGAATCAAGGATATGCAAGAGCGCGTGGACGCTCTGAGGGGGTATCTTTGACTATGATGTCAAGAGTGAGCGCCTGGTAGAGGTCAGCCGTGAGCTGGAAGACCCCGATATCTGGAACAATCCCGATTACGCTCAGGAGCTGGGGCGCGAGCGCGCCGCGCTGGAGAAGGTGGTCGAGACCATCGACAGCCTCAACAGTGTCCTTGGCGATGCCGGTGACCTGTTGGAGATGGCCGCCGAGGAGGAGGACGAGGAGACCGTCACCGCCCTGAACGACGATCTGGCCGAGGCCGAGAAACGGCTCAAGGAGCTGGAGTTTCGCCGTATGTTCTCCGGCGAGATGGACCCCAACAACGCCTACCTCGATATCCAGGCCGGGTCGGGTGGCACCGAGGCGCAGGATTGGGCCAATATCCTGCTGCGCATGTACCTGCGCTGGGGGGATCGTCGCGGCTTCAAGACCGAGTTGATGGAGGTCTCCGAGGGGGACGTGGCCGGTATCAAGAGTGCCACCATCAAGTTCGACGGTGAGTATGCCTTCGGTCTGCTGCGCACCGAGATCGGCGTCCATCGGCTGGTACGAAAGTCGCCTTTCGACTCCGGTAACCGACGCCACACCTCGTTCGCCTCGGTCTTCGTTTCGCCGGAGATCGACGACAGCGTCGAGATCGATATCAACCCGGCAGACCTACGGATCGATGTCTATCGCGCCTCCGGTGCCGGCGGTCAGCACGTCAACCGGACCGAGTCGGCGGTGCGGATCACCCACAACCCGACGGGCATTGTGGTGCAGTGCCAGAACGACCGCTCCCAGCACAAGAACAAGGACCAGGCGATGAAGCAGCTCAAGGCCAAACTCTATGAGCTTGAGATGCAGAAGCGTTCGGCCAGTCAGCAGGCGTTGGAGGAGAGCAAGTCGGATATCGGCTGGGGGTCGCAGATCCGCTCCTACGTGTTGGATCAGTCGCGCATCAAGGACCTGCGCACCAATGTCGAGACCAGCAACACCCAGCAGGTACTCGACGGCGATCTGGATGAGTTTATCGAGGCCAGCCTCAAAAGCGGCCTGTAACAGTGGTTAAGAGATGATGAGCGAAGAGACCAAGCAAGAGCTCCAGGACGAGAACAAGTTAATCGCCGAGCGTCGCGCCAAGCTGGCCGCGCTGCGCGAGAACGGCATGCCCTTCCCCAACGATTTTCGCCGCAATGTGGTAGCCGGTGAGCTGCACGCCAAATACGGTGAGATGGAGAAGGAGGCGCTGGAGACCGAAGGGGTTCGTGTCGCCGTGGCCGGACGCATGATGGGCAAGCGTATTATGGGTAAGGCGAGTTTTGCCCAGCTCAAGGATATGTCGGGCACCATCCAGCTCTATGTGCAGAAGGCGCAGGTCGGCGAGGAGCGCTACGACCAGTTCAAGGGCTGGGATGTGGGCGATATCCTCGGCGCCGAGGGCGTCCTATTCAAGACCAATAAGGGCGAGCTGTCGGTCAAGGTGGATACCATTCGGCTGTTGACCAAGTCGCTGCGTCCGCTACCCGAGAAGTGGCACGGCCTGACCGACCAGGAGACTAAATACCGTCAGCGTTACCTGGACCTTATCGTCAACGACGTCACCCGCGATACCTTCAAGGCCCGCTCGAAGATCATCCACTACATCCGCGACTTCATGGTCGAGCGCGCGTTTCTCGAGGTGGAGACGCCGATGATGCAGGCGATCCCCGGCGGTGCCACGGCCAAGCCCTTTACCACCTTCCACAATGCGCTGGATATGGAGCTGTTCCTGCGCATCGCCCCGGAGCTCTATCTCAAGCGCCTGGTGGTGGGCGGCTTCGAGCGGGTATTCGAGATCAACCGCAACTTCCGCAACGAGGGGCTCTCCACCCGGCACAACCCCGAGTTCACCATGATGGAGTTCTATCAGGCCTACGCCGACCACAATGACCTGATGGATCTCACCGAGGCGCTGTTGCGCGGGCTGGCCGAGAGCGTTCTCGGCACCGCCACTGTCAATTATCAGGGTGAGAGCTATGATTTTGGCAAACCCTTTGCGCGGATGACGGTCAAGGAGTCGATCCTCCACTTTAATCCGGATCTCACCGAGGCGCAGCTGGATGACCTGGAGCAGGCGCGGGCCGTGGCGGAGAAGCTGGCGATCCCGCTCAAGGACTCCTATGGCCTGGGCAAGGTGCAGATCGAAATCTTCGAGAAGACCGTCGAGCACCGCCTCAAGGATCCGACCTTCATCACAGCCTACCCCACCGAGGTCTCACCGCTGGCCCGGCGCATGGACGACGATCCGTTCGTCACCGAGCGGTTCGAGTTTTTCGTCGGCGGTCGCGAGATCGCCAACGGCTTCTCCGAGCTTAACGATGCGGAGGATCAGGCCGAGCGTTTTCGCAAGCAGGTGGAGGAGAAGGACGCCGGCGACGAGGAGGCGATGCACTTCGACGCCGACTACATCGTCGCCCTGGAGCACGGCCTGCCGCCCACAGCAGGGGAGGGGATCGGCATCGACCGGCTGGTGATGCTGTTCACCGATTCGCCCTCCATCCGCGATGTGCTGCTGTTCCCGCATATGCGCACCCAGCTGGACTGAGCTGTCTTATGGGGCGGGCCGTGCCCGCCCAGTACCGACGCCCTGTCAGCGATTGCCGCTCACTCACCCCCGTAGTGCTGGATAAAGTCGGCGATCGCCGCTTCATCGAGGGGGCGACTGATATGGTAGCCCTGTAGCTCTGTACAGCCGTCGCGCCGGAGAATCTCAAGCTGCTCCGCCGTCTCCACCCCCTCGGCGACCACGTCCAGCCGCAGACTCTTTGCCAGGGCGAGAATCGCCTGTACGATGGAGAGGCTGTCGCTGCTGTGTTCGATATCGGTGATGAAGGAGCGGTCGATCTTGAGCATGGCGATGGGCAGTTTTTTCAGATAACTCAGCGAAGAGTAGCCGGTACCAAAGTCGTCGATGACCAGGTATACCCCCAACTCCCGCAGCTGGTGCAGGGTCTGAATCGACAGCTCACTGTCTTGCATGATGTCGGTTTCGGTGACCTCCAGCTCGAGCTGTCGGGCGGGCAGTCCGGTCTGCTCCAGAATGTTGGCCACGACAGCGGCGAAAGCGGGATCACGCAGCTGACGCATCGACAGGTTCACGGCGATACGCCCGCTGTAGCACCCCGTCTGCCGCCATTTCACCGCCTGCTCGCAGGCCTTCCGTAGCACCCAGCTGCCAATGGCGACGATATCCCCGGTCTCTTCGGCCACAGGGATGAACTGCGCCGGGGAGACCTTGCCCAGTTGCGCATCCTCCCAGCGCAGCAACACCTCCAGTGCGGTGATCGCGCCGCCCCGGGCTGCCACCTTGGGCTGGTAGACCAGTGCGAAGTCCTCCCGGGCGATGCCACCGCGTAAGCGGTCGGCCATGATGGTGCGCTGTTTGCGCTGCGCCTCAATGGAGGGGGTGAAGTGTTGGCTGGGCTGTGCCGTCTCCTGCGCGTGCTGTAGTGCCAGTCGGGCGTTGCGTAGCAGCGCGGTGGGTGAGCGGCTGTGACACGGGGTGCAGCTCAAGCCGATAGTGGGGCTGAGATAGAGCTCCCGCTTGTTGATCAGAAACGGTGTGTCGAACTGCTCACGAATGCGTGCGCTGGCGCTGGTGCAGCTGCCGCAGTGGCCCGTGCAGTGGAGGATGAGGGCAAAGTCATTGTGACCCAGCCGTGCGACCGAAGCGCGGTAGCTTATCCGGCTCAGCCGGTGTGCCAGCGCACGGGTCAATTCGGCGGCGGTGGCATCCCCGTAGGTATCGGCGATGAGCCCCAGCCGGGGCAGATTCAGCTGGGCCACAATGTAGGGACCCTCCTCACCGCCCTGTTGCAGCTCCGCCAGGGTCTGTCGAAAGTGGTTGCCGTTGGGCAGGGCGCTATGCTCATCGAAGTAGGTAATGCGGTCGATATCCTCTTCAATGCGCGACTTTTCACGCCGCAATTTGCACACCTGCAGCTCCCGCTCCACCGCCGGCAGTAGCCGTGAGAGGTCGTTTTTGTCGATAAAATCCCGTGCACCCTGGAACATCAGCGCCGCGGCATCCGCTTGTGAGAGTGCCCCGGAGACCACCAGCAATGGGGTGGCGATCTGTCTGCTGCGCAGCCGCTCCAGTGCCACGGCGGCGGAGAAGTCGGGCAGGGCGTAGTCACAGAGAATGAGATCCCATTGCTGATACAGCGCCAGGTCGAACTGCTCGGCATTGTAGGCACACTGCCAGTGCAGATCGTAGCCGTAACTCTCCAGCTGCAGACGTAGCAGCTGGGCATCGTCCCGGTTGTCTTCGACAATGAGCAGGTTGAGTGGTTGCTGTGGCACATCGGCCACTTGATTGCTGGACTCCATTATTCGCATCCCTTTCGTTTGTTGTTGCAGTCAGTTTGGCTGCAGGCAGGGGATGCTGCCATCAGTGCAGAACTGAAACTGATGGTAGGCCGGGGGGAGGGGGCGGTGTCGGTGTTGGGCTTACAAGGCAGGAGTGAAAAGTGTGCCCAGGGGCGCTGCGCGGGAGTCCGCCCGACGCTTGTGGGCAAAGCGGCGGGCGTTGCGGCTGACTGCGGTGATCTTATCAGGCGTTGAGCATCGCCTGAACCTCTTTGATCTCCTCGGCGGTCTCTTCCATTTCGATAACATTGACCTCCGGGTTGAGCCCGAGCTTGTCGAAGGCGGGGATGTTGCCCCACTCTTCGGTCGCATGCTGGTGCTCGCTACCCATGTAGCTTTGCAGGTTGGCGACGGTGACCACGTCGACGTAGTCGGTCTCGGCGGAGTTGCGCTGAAGATCCTCATGCTCGGCCGGTACTTTGACCAGCTCCGAGGGGAAGTTCCAAGCCTTGAGTATCGCCTTGCCGATGCGCCCGTGCAGCTTGTCGATGATCTTGTCCAGCGCCGCCTCGTTCTCCAGCAGCTCCGGGTAGTCCTCCGCCTTGGTGAGGATGGGCAGGGCGCCGATGTCGTGTACCAGCCCGGCGAGCAGCGCTTGCTGCGGATTGAGTCGGGTGAACTGCGCCGCCAGTGCGTGGCTGATGGCGGCGACGGCGGTGCTGTGCTCCCAGACCTGGCGCAGCTTCTTGTCCGTGACCTCGGAGGTGGCCTGGAACATCTGCTCCATCACCATGCTGATCACCATGTCACGGATCAGCTTGAGTCCCAGGCGGTTGACCGCCATGTCCAGCGAGTCGATCTCCTGGGTGGCGCGCATCAGCGGACTGTTGGCCACCTGGATGATACGCGCGCTCAGGGCGGCATCGGTGGCGATCACTTTGGCGATGTCACCGATGGCGGCGTCGGGGTCGTCGACCGCGTCCCTGACGCGCAGTGCCACCTCAGGCAGGGTTGGGAGGACCAGGGTGTTGTTCTCCAGGTCGTGCATCAGATCCTGCAAGAACTGCTTGGCGATTTCGTTGGACATGCTTTTTCCTTTTCCTGATATTTTTTATCCCGCCGCCTGCGGTGTCTCCTCATCCGGATCCAGGGAGTAGGGGAGCGGTGCGACTGTCAGTGGTGTTGTGTGGGCCTCATCCAGGTAGAGCTCACCGGTCTCTGCACTGGCGATCTCGGCAACGACCAACATATCGTACCCACCTTGTGGCGCCGGGGCCACTGTAACAATACGACCAGCACCCTGTCCGCTGGCGCTGGTGGGGGCGTGGATCGGGTCGCCGACCTGCGGCACGCCGTCGCTGTCGGCATGCATCCGGTACATACGCCGCTTGAGCTTGCCCAGATACTGCATGCGTGCCACCACCTCTTGGCCGGGGTAGCAGCCCTTTTTGAAGCTGACGCCGTTGATGCGGTGCAGGTTGAGCATTTGTGGCACGAAGGCCTCGGCGGTTGCGTCGAACACTGCCGGGATGCCGGCGTGGATCGCCTGCAGTTGTGCCACTGCGAGGCCGGCGGGTTTCGCTCCGTCTTGGTTGAAGGACTGCCACAGCGCCTGCATCGGCGCGGCCTCGCCATGGAGGACAAAGTGGGTCGGTGCGGTGGCGATGCGTAGTACGGTGACGCCGTTGCAGAGGCAGGCGCTGTCCGCCTCGACCGGGACATCGCCCAGCCTGGCCTTGAGCATCGCCTCGGCCTGGGGGCCGTTGAGGCTGAAGCGTACCAGCTGTTCGCTGGCGTCCTCGATCTCCACCTTGGAGCGCAAGACGAACATACGCAGTCGTTTCATGGTGGGCTCAAGCCGCTCGAGCGGCAACTGCAGGTAGTAGCTCTGATCACGCTCGAACAGACGAAATAGCGCCAGAATCCGCCCCTTAGGGCTGCAGTAGCTGCTCAGTTGGTGGGCACTGGCGCTGACTTGGCGGATATCGTTACTCAACTGACCTTGAAGAAATGCCTCGCTCTCCTCACCGCTGACCCTGATCAGCCCCTCGTGCGAGAGGTCGCAGAGGGTTGTCTGCTCCCGTGCTGCGGCCAGCTCCGCTGCAGGATCGCCGAAGTGGCTGACGGCTCCCGCTTCAATCTGCGCGCCGGCCTGTTCGAGAAAGCCTTGCCATTCGCTGTTCATGCCGTTACCCCGCTGTTTCTACCCGGCCAAAGCATAGCCGATTGCATTCGCTCTGATAAATAGTAATGTAGATAAGGTGAGGCTTAAGTGAGTCAATTCAATATGTCGACGCCGAATCGCCCGGTATTTTTAAACCTGCTTCAGATCCACCTGCCGCTGACCGGCTGGATCTCTATCGCCCACCGTATCACAGGTGTGGTGCTGTTTTTGCTTTTGCCCCTGCCGCTCTATCTTTGGCAGCGCTCGCTGGAGAGTATGGAGGGCTATGCACAGGTGGCGTTGTGGCTGCAGCAGTGGCCGCTGCGGCTGCTTCTGCTGCTGATGGGGTGGTGGTTTTTTCACCATCTGGTGGCGGGGGTGCGGTTTCTGCTGATGGATCTGGAGCGCGGCGTTAGCCTGACGGCGGCGCGCCGCAGTGCCCGTGCGGTGGTGGTGGTGGACCTTATTTACCTGCTCTTTGCAGGGTGGTGGCTATGAATCAACACCTCTCCGGTCTACCCGCCTGGCTGGTGCAGCGCCTGAGCGCGCTCTATATGCTGCTGTTTACCGCCGTCGCCGGCGGCTGGCTGCTGTGGCTGCCGCTGCCTTCGGACTACCCGGGTTGGCGTGCGCTGATGGCCAATCCGGTGGTGGGTATCGCCACGGCGATGTTTGTCCTGGCCCTGTTGTTGCACGCATGGGTTGGGGTGCGGGATGTGATCCTCGATTATGCCGGCCACCACCCGTGGTGGCGTCTGGGGCTGTTGGGCTTGCTCGGGGGGTGGCTGATTGCGCTGGCTCTCTGGAGTGTACGGATTTTGCTGATGGGAATGGGGCTATGAAGCTGGCCAGAAGACGTTTCGATTCACTGGTGATCGGGGCCGGAGGCGGTGGTCTGCGTGCCGCGTTGCAACTGGCGCGGGCCGATGCCACGGTGGCGGTGGTCTCCAAGGTCTTTCCGACACGCTCCCACACGGTGGCGGCTCAGGGAGGGATCAACGCGGCCCTTGCCAATGTGTTGCCCGATGAGTGGCACTGGCATATGTACGACACCATCAAGGGCAGCGACTACCTGGGGGATCAGGATGCCATTGAGTATATGTGCCGTACCGCGGCGCAGTTGGTGTATGAGCTGGAGCATGCGGGGGTGCCCTTCTCCCGCCTCGACAATGGCCGTATCTACCAGCGCCCCTTCGGCGGGCAGAGCCAGAATTTCGGCGGTGAGCAGGCGGCACGGACCTGTGCGGCGGCGGATCGCACCGGGCATGCGATTCTGCACAGTCTCTACCAGCAGAATGTGCGCGCACGGACGCACTTTTTCGATGAGTATTTCGCCATCGACCTGATCAAGGACAAGCAGGGCCATATCCTCGGGGCCTTGGTGCTGGATATCGAAAGCGGTGAGCCGCTGCTGATTGAATCCAAAACCACACTGTTGGCCACCGGCGGTGCCGGTCAGCTCTTTCGTACCAATACCAATGCCCACATCAACACCGGTGACGGCCTGGCGATGGCGCTGCGCGCAGAGATTCCACTACAGGATATGGAGTTTTTCCAATTTCACCCGACCGGTATCGCCGGCAAGGGGATGCTGCTCTCCGAGGGGGCGAGAGGGGAGGGCGGCTACCTCATCAACGGGGAGGGGGAGCGCTTCATGGAGCGCTATGCGCCCCATGCCAAGGATCTGGCCAGC
>JBNJGC010000098.1:0-9775 GCA_051747405.1 Pseudomonadota bacterium | reverse complement strand
GGAATCCAACCCGAAACACACGGCGAAGACAACCCTGGCATGGATGCCGGAGCAGGTCCGGCATGGCGGCCTCCGTGCTCTCTGTGTCCTCTGTGGCAACTAATCTCAAGGCCCCTGCATGATGCGCTTCGCAGGCTCAGCGCATCCTATGGATAGTGCTCGTCAGGCATAGACGGCCCGTGGCCGCAGCCACAATGACCGAGGAATCGAACGCTATGTCAGGGGGGGCGAGTAGTTACCACTACTCCATCAGCAGCAAGGGCAACACCCTTTCCAGTGAGCGCACAAGCACCTCACCGTCGAGCTGCGGCTCGTGCAGGGCGCGTATGGCCAGCCCCTCGATAAAGCACTGCAGGGTGAAGCTACGCCAGGCCAACTCCTCTTCAGTGAGGGACTCACCCCCACCGCTCTGGCGCTTGCGCTGGCGCAGCCAGTCGCTGAACTCGGCACGAGTAAGCTCATCGGAGCGGCGCAGGGCGTTGGCGATTCGTTCATCCCGGCTCGCCTCGGCGCTCATCTCCAGAAACAGCGGTGCGCTGGTTACGCCACGCTCCCCCTGCTGCCAGGCGCTAAAGAGCGCTTGCACCCGTGAGGCCAGCTCACAGCCATCGTCGAGTGCGGCGATGTCGGCCCGCTTCTCCTCCAGCTGTCGCTCGATGATGGCGAGGATGATGGCGCTTTTGCTCTCGAAGTAGCGATAGATAAGCCCGGCACTCATCTGCGCCGCCTCGGCGATGCCGGCCATGCTGGCGGCATGGAAGCCGTGCTCGATAAAGCACTGCTCGGCGGCACAGAGGATACGCTCCCGCTGCGCCTGGGCCCGCTCTTCACGCCGGCTCTGAGCTGCACTGTTTGACATCGCTAACGCCCTCCCCCGGTGCTCTCGACCTGGTGTATCACCCTTGCTCCGCGCTGTTCTCGGTGTCGGCTCGGCGCCGTACAAAAAGGCGCTGCACCACGACAAAGAACAGGGGGATAAAGAAGATCCCGAGGAATGTCCCCAGCAACATACCGCCGAGAACCCCCCGACCGATTGCCTGCTGGGCGCCGGAGCCGGCACCGGTCGATATCGCCAGCGGCAGCACGCCCAGACCGAAGGCCAGAGAGGTCATAATAATGGGGCGCAAGCGGTCGCGCACCGCTGCCATGGTGGCGCTGATGAGCTCCATCCCCGATTCCAGATTGGCCTTGGCGAACTCGACGATCAGGATCGCGTTCTTGCTGGTCAGCCCCACGGTGGTGAGCATCGCCACCTGGAAGTAGACATCCCTCGACATCCCCAGCAGGGTGGCGGCAGAGACGGTACCGAGGATACCCAGCGGGGCGACCATCAGAACCGCGGTCGGCACCGACCAGCTCTCATACAGCGCCGCCAGGCAGAGGAAGACCACCAGCAACGAGAGAGTGTAGAGCAGCGGCGTCTGGGTGCCGGACTGCTGTTCCTGATAGGAGAGCGCCGTCCACTCCATGCCGATCCCCGGCGGCAGCTGCGCCACCAGGCGCTCCACTTCGGCCATGGCGTCGCCGGAGCTGACGCCCGCTGCCGCCTGCCCGTTGAGTTCCATCGCCGGCACACCGTTGTAGCGCTCCAGACGCGGCGAGCCGTGCTCCCACTCGCTGGTGACGAAGGCCGAGACCGGCACCATATCGCCCTGGTTGTTGCGCACCGACCAGCGCTCGAAGTCCTCCGGAACCATGCGGAAGGGGGCATCGGCCTGGATGTAGACCCGTTTGACCCGGCCACGATCCATAAAGTCGTCGATATACTGCCCACCCCATGCGGTACGCAGGGCGGCATTGACCTCGGCCATGGAGAGCCCCAGCGCCGCCGCCTTCTCGGTGTCGATGTTGAGCCGGAACTGCGGTCGATCCTCCTGACCGTTGGGACGCACGTTGGTCAGCAGCGGACTCTCTCCCGCCATACCCAGGAACTGGTTGCGCGCCGCCAGCAGCGTCTCGTGGCCCAGGTTGGCATTGTCCTTGAGGTACATGGCAAAGCCCGAGGCGCGCCCCAGCTCCGGCATTGCCGGCGGAGCGAAGGCGAAGACCATGGCATCCTTGATCTGCATCAGCGCCCCCATCGCCCGACCGGCCACGGCAGAGGCGGAGAGTTCAGGGGTTTCGCGCTCGTCCCAGTCCTTGAGGTTGATAAAGGCGACCCCGGTATTTTGCCCACTACCGGCAAAGCTAAAGCCCTGGACACTGAACACCGACTCGACCGCCCCCTTCTCCTGCTCAAGGAAGTAGTCCTCCAGTTTATAGATCGTCTCCATGGTCCGCTCCTGGGTGGAGCCGGCCGGTGCGTTGACCATGGAGAAGAGCACCCCCTGGTCCTCATCGGGCAGGAAGGAGCCGGGCACACGCATGAACAGATAGACCATCACGGCAAACAGCGCAGCGAAGATCACCATAAAGCGTACCGAGCGACGGATGATGCCACGCACGGCGCTCTGGTAGCCGCGGCTACTGCGGTCGAACAGGCGGTTGAACCAGCCGAAGAAGCCCCGCTCACCGTAGTGCTCCCCTTTGTGCAGCGGTTTGAGCAGCGTGGCGCAGAGCGCCGGGGTGAAGACGATCGCCACCAGCACCGACAGCGCCATCGCCGAGACGATGGTCACCGAAAACTGCTGATAGATGATACCGACCGAGCCGCCCATGAAGGCCATGGGCACAAATACCGCCGAGAGCACCAGACCGATACCGACCAACGCACCGGTAATCTGGGACATCGACTTACGCGTCGCCTGCAACGGCGAGAGCCCCTCCTCGCTCATGATCCGCTCGACGTTCTCCACCACCACGATGGCATCGTCCACCAACAGACCGATAGCCAGCACCATGGCAAACATGGTGAGCATGTTGACCGAGAAACCCAGCAGCGAAAGGATGGCAAAGGTACCCAGCAACACCACCGGGATCGCCAGAGTGGGAATAAGCGTGGCACGAAGGTTCTGCAGGAACAGGAACATCACCGCAAAGACCAGGATGATCGCCTCGACGAGGGTCTGGATCACCCCCTCGATGGAGACCTTGACGAAGGGGGTGGTATCGAACGGCACCACAAAATCCAGCCCCGGCGGGAAGAAGTCCTTAAGCTCCCCCAGCCGCTGCTTGACCGCCTCGGAGGTCTCCAGCGCGTTGGCCCCGTCGGCGAGCATGATCGCCACGCCCGCTGCCGGCTGGCGGTTATAGCGTGAGATATGCGAGTAGCTCTCGGCGCCGAGCTCTACCCGGGCGATATCCCCGAGGCGCAGCAGCGAACCGTCATCCTCGCTGCGCACCACGATTTGGCGGAACTCCTCCGGCGTCTGCAGGCGACTCTGGGCGGTGATGGTGGCGTTGAGCCGCTGCCCCTCCACCGCCGGGGTGCCGCCCAACTGCCCCAGCGCCACCTGGGCATTTTGCGCCTGCACCGCGGCGATCACATCGTTGGGCGTCATGCCATAGCCGTGAAGCTTGTCCGGATCGAGCCAGATACGCATGGCGTACTGCGAACCGAAGATCTGGATATTGCCCACCCCCGGCACCCGGCTGAGCGGATCGGCCAGATTGGCTGAGACGTAGTCGGCGATATCGGAGCGGTCCATACTGCCGTCGGTAGAGACGAAGCCGGCCACCATCAAAAAGCCGGTACGCCCCTTACTCACATTCACCCCCTGGCGCTGCACATCCATCGGCAGCAGCGGCATCGCCAGCTGCAGTTTGTTTTGCACCTGCACCTGGGCGGTGTCGGCATCGGTGTCGTTGTCAAAGGTCAGGGTGATCGAGGAGCGGCCATTGCTCTCGCTGGTGGCCGACATGTAGACCAGACCATCCAGCCCCTTCATGTTCTGCTCGATGACCTGGGTCACCGAATCCTCCACCACCTTGGCCGAAGCGCCGGGGTAGGTGGACTCTACAGTGATCGCCGGCGGCGCGATGGTCGGGTAGCGCTCCACCGCCAGACGCAGGATGGAGAGCACACCGGAGAGCATGATGATGATCGCGATCACCCATGCAAAGACCGGACGGTCGATAAAGAAACGTGCCATGGTGATCCCCTTTTACTCTGCGTCGGTATCGTCGGAGGCCCCGGCAACACGAACTGTCGCGCCGGGCTTGACCTTCTGCAGTCCCTTGAGGATCAGCCGTTCACCGGCCTCAAGCCCCTCCTCCACCAACCACTGATCGTCCACGGTACGGCTGACGCGAATAGGGCGCGCCTCTACCTTATTCTCATCTCCCACCACCATCACCTGGGGCTCGCCCTTGGCGGTGCGGCTCACCGCCTGTTGTGGCACCAGCAGCGCCTGCTCGCGCACACCGGTGACCACCTCGGCGCGCAGATACATCCCCGGCATCAAGATCTGCTCCGGGTTGGGCACGATGACGCGCATGGTGAAACTGCCGGTGGAGGGGTCCACATTCACCTCGGAGAAGGCCAGCCGCCCCTCATGCCCATAGGCCGAACCATCCTCCAGCAGCAGCTTCACCGATCGCTGCTCCGTCGGCGAGAGGGTGCCATCGGCGATCGCCTTGCGCAGCTGCAGCATCTCGCTGCTGGGCTGGTTGAGATCCAGGTAGAGCGGGTCGAGCTGCTGAATCGTCGCCAGAGGCTCCGCCTGGTTGGCGGTAACCAGGGCCCCACGGGTCACCGCTGAACGACCGATGTGTCCCGCCACCGGGGCGGTGATCCGGGTATAGTCGAGGTCCACCTCGGCGCTCTCCACCGCCGCCTCGGCCACCTGCAGCTCCGCCCTCGCCTGCAGCAGTGCCGCCTGGGCATCGTCGTAGTCCTGCTGACTGACCACCCGACTCTTCACCAACTCGGCGCTGCGCTCGGCACGCAGCCGTGCGCTCTCCAGTGTGGCGCGGGCGCGCTCACGGGCCGCCACGGCGCTGTTGTAGAGGGCGCGGTAGAGATCATCGTTGAGCTGATAGAGCACTTCGCCTGCTGCGACCGTGCCACCCTCCTCGAACCGCCGCTCACGCACGATACCGTTCACCTGCGGGCGCACCTGCGCCTCCACCGAGGCGTGTACCCGTCCGGGCAGCTCCCGAGTCAGCGTCACCCGCTGCGGCGTGACCGACACCACCTCCACCTCCGGTGCCGGTCGCTCCCCCCCACCGGGCCCGCCCCCCTGTTGCGGAGACGGGTTGCAGCCCGACAGAACGGCAATGGTCGGAATGAGCACCGCGAGCGCGGCCCTGTGCAGCAGGTTTCTCGGAGACATAACGATCCTCTGTAGATTTGGCCGACGGCGCCCGCTGCGCCGCCCTGGGGGGAGTAAGGACCGGAAAGAATGAACGATCATTCACTTTTTTTCAAGATCACCCGCTCTTCAGACCACCCGCGTCGTTTTCCCAACACGGGTGTAAGGTCGTCTGCCGCAGGGAGGGATTCACGGCGTACCCCGGGTATGGCGTACCTATGCCTCCACCCCCAGGGCAACCGCATACTTTGTCATCGCTGGTGTAAGCCCTTGATTTACTGTCGTCTGCCGCAAGGACGCGGCAGTCGAGCCTCCAGGGAGGGATTCACGGCGTACCGTAAATCAAGGGCTTACACTAGCTGTACGCAGGGTGTTTTGTAAGTATGCGCTCCCCCTGCCACCCCGAGCCGTCCTTTTGTCGGCGCCCGGTTGCGCCTTGTATACTGCCCGCTTCGCCCAAACGTCACTATCAATCGCGCAAACGTCGAAATTAGAGGAACTGCCACCCCCATGCACCCAACACACCCCGCATTTGAGTTCGTTCGCCAGCACACCATCCCGGCCCTCAACGTCACCCTGGAGGAGTACCGCCACCGAGCCACCGGTGCCATCCACCTCCACCTGGCCGCCGCGGATGACCAGAACGCCTTCCTAGTGGCGTTCCGCACCGTGCCGCAGGACTCCACCGGCGTGGCGCATATCCTCGAACACACCAGCCTCTGCGGCAGCCAAAAGTACCCGGTGCGCGACCCCTTCTTCATGATGACGCGCCGCTCGCTGAACACCTTCATGAACGCCTTCACCGCCGCCGACTGGACCGCCTACCCCTTTGCCAGCCGCAACCGCAAGGACTTCGACAACCTGCTCGAGGTCTACCTCGACGCGGTCTTCTATCCCAAGCTCGATGAGCTGGACTTCCTGCAAGAAGGCCACCGCGTGGAGTTCGCCGAGCCGGACAACACCGACTCCGAGCTGGTATTCAAAGGGGTGGTCTACAACGAAATGAAGGGGGCGATGAGCTCCCCCACCGCCGCCCTCTACCAGGCGCTGACCCGTGAGCTCTTCCCCACCATCACCTACCACCACAACTCCGGCGGTGATCCGGAGCGCATCCCGGATCTCACCTATGAGCAGCTCAAGGCCTTCCACGCCCGCCACTACCACCCGAGCAACGCCGTGTTCATGACCTTCGGCGACATCCCCGCCGCCGAGCACCAGGCCAGATTCGAGGCCGACGCACTGAGCGGGTTTCAGTCATTGGAGATGGACATCAGCGTACCGGACGAAAAGCGCTACGACGCCCCCGTCCAGGTGGAGGACCGCTACGCCCTCGACGGCGAGGAGGAGACCGCCGACAAGACCCACATCGTCATCGGCTGGCTGCTGGACAAGAGCATCGACGCCGAGGCGGCGCTGCGCGCCCACCTGCTCACCGGCGTACTGCTTGACAACGGCGCCTCACCGCTGCTGCGCGCCCTGGAGACCACCGGTTTGGGCAGCGCCCCCTCGCCCCTTTGCGGCCTCTCCGACTCCAACCGCGAGATGATGTTCGCCGCCGGCGTCGAGGGCTCCAACCCGGAAAATGCCGAAGCGGTGGAGCAACTGGTGCTGAATGTATTGCAAGAGGTCGCCGAAAACGGCGTGGAGCCGTCGATGGTCGAGGCGGTGCTGCACCAGCTCGAGTTGGAACAGCGCGAGATCAGCGGCGACGGCTTCCCCTTCGGTCTACAGCTGATGGTGCACGCCCTCAGTCCGGTGCTGCACGGCGCCAATGCGGTGGAGGTGCTGGATATCGACCCCATCCTGGAGAAACTGCACGAACAGATTAAAGACCCGGAATTTATCAAAGGGCTGGCGCAAGAACTGCTGGAGAACCCACACCGCGTTCGCCTGGTGATGAAGCCCGATCCGAAACTGAGCGAGGAGCGCGCCGAGCGCGAGGCCAAACGCCTGGCCGAGATGAAGGCAAAGATGAGTGAAGCCGACAAACAGCGCGTAGCAGAGATGGCCGCCAAACTGCTCGAACGCCAGAACCAGCAGGACGACCCGGAGAACCTCCCCCGCGTCGGCCTGGAGGATATCCCCACTGATCTCACCATCCCCGAAGGCCAGGAGCACA
The DNA here is from genome assembly GCA_051747405.1 of Pseudomonadota bacterium. Classification (GTDB taxonomy): domain Bacteria; phylum Pseudomonadota; class Gammaproteobacteria; order Thiohalomonadales; family Thiohalomonadaceae; genus JAPHTQ01. The sequence goes on along the minus strand of JBNJGC010000098.1, from coordinate 2,464 downwards.
GCGTGGCCGGCATGCCCGCCAGCTGGTTCGCTCGCGGCACCAACGGGCTGGTCTACCAGCAGCTGGTGGTCGAGATCCCCGAGATGGAACCGGAACTCATCGCACTGCTGCCTATCTACTGCGATATCGTCACCGAAGTGGGTTATAGTGATATCGACTACCTCCAGGCACAGGCCGAGCAGGCGGCTGTCACCGGCGGTATTGGCGCCAACGTCGCCGTCCGCGGCAACGTCGACGATGTCAACCTCGACCGCAGCGTCCTCACCCTCTCCGGCAAGGCCCTCAGCCGCAACCAAGAACAGCTGAGCGAGTTGATGCTCAAGATCTTCACCGGCGCCCGCTTCGACGAGCTGCCACGGATCCGCGAACTGGTGGCCCAGGAACGTATGTTCCGCGAGCAGCGCGTCACCAGCGCCGGTCACGCCCTGGCCATGTCCGCCGCCGCCAGTGGCCTGGCCCCCAACGCCGGGCTCAACCACCACTGGTCAGGGCTGGCCGGGATCAAAGCGCTCAAAGCGCTGGACGACAGCCTCGATGACGAGGCCAACCTGAAAGCCTTTGCCGAAAAACTGGAGCAGATCCGCGAGCGCTTCATCGACGCCCCGCGCCAACTGCTACTCATCGGGGAGGAGGACGACAAGGAGGCGCTCAACACAACCATCGACACCCTCTGGGCCGAACGCAAGCTGAACCCTCAGACACCACGCTTTAGTGCGCCCGCCCCCGCCGGCCAACTTAAGCAGGCCTGGTCCACCTCCACCCAGGTCAACTTCTGCGCCAAGGCCTACCCCACCGTGCCGATGGAACACGCCGATGCCCCAGCGCTAACAGTGCTAGCCGGGTTCCTGCGCAACAACTTTCTCCACCGCGCCATCCGCGAACAGGGCGGCGCCTACGGCGGCGGCGCCAGCTTCGACCCAGACAGCGGCGCCTTCCGCTTCTTCTCCTACCGCGACCCGCGCCTGGAAGAGACCCTGGCCGACTTCGATGCTGCGGTCGAATGGATGCTCGAGCATGAGCACGAAGATCGCCTGATCGAAGAGGCGATCCTCGGCATCATCAGCTCCATCGACAAACCCGGCTCACCGGCCGGCGAGGCGAAAAAGACCTTCCACGGCATCCTCCACGGACGCACCCCGGAGCAGCGCCGCCGCTACCGCGCCCGCATCCTCAAGGTGACCCAGGACGACATCAAGCGCGTCGCCCGAACCTGGCTCAAACCGGAGCGCGCCAGCAGCGCCGTGATCAGTAACCCGACCACGCTGGCGAATAAAGCCGAGCTGGGCTTCGAGGTGATCAAGCTTTAAAACCCTTCTCCACAAAGGCGCCCTACTTTATAGGGCGCCATACTGTGGCAAGGGGCCAGGGGTCAGTGGGTCAGGGGTCAGGTCTCGCATTGTTGCATTCGTCGGACCACCCGTCCGACCGTCGCGAGATGGATACCAAAGAACGCTGCAATTTCGCGATAGCTATACCCGCCGGTGGAGTACGCGGCTACAATAGCCTCGTTCCGGTCGGGGTATCTCGTAGCGAGCACCTCTAACGGTTCGGGTGGCGCCCTCCGCTGCGCTCTTGGGACACTGACCTCATCTATATCCGTGTCGATTTTCTTTTGCATACGCTCGACGAACTGCTCGTCTCCGAGATAGATTTGTTGGCGTAGATTGTTCCAAATACTTTCATCGTCTATTCCTTCTTTTACGAAGGCTTGGTATTTCCTGCGCGCCTCGGCGCGGCGCTTTCCAAACTGGGCAAGAATGCCGTCATTAGCCAACCACTTCGGCGCTCCAACATCTCCTATTGCCGCCCTGTAGCTGCTCCACGGCCAGTCCTCCGGCTCTTGGACCATACCCGCTCTCACTGGATTCAGCACCACGTACCGAGACAACTCCAGAAGGTAGCTGTCCTTATCGACCAGAATCGCTTTGTAGCGCCCCTGGAACAGGTGGCCGGTACGTCGGTGGCGTCGATTCGAAGCCTGCGTGTAAACGCCGTTCAGGTGCCTCATACCCTTCGACAAATTACCGTCCGGTGTCTCGACGACTAAATGGTAATGAGTCGTCATCAGGCAGTAGGCATGACACACCCAATTGAACCGCTCGACCACCTCAGCCAGCGTGTTCAGGTACATATACCGATCGTCGTCATCCTCGTAAATCGGCTCCCGCCGATCGCCCCGCGCCGTCACGTGGTACAACGCTCCCGAGAACTCAATGCGAAGTGGTCTAGCCATACGGCTTAGCTTAACCTCAACAAGGCCATGCTACAATGCGAGACCTGACCCCGCTTGCCCCAGCTGATTTGCTGCACAATTACCTCGCGGCACAGGCCGCTTAGGCGTTATGCACTTCGAGGTTGAATCCGCGTATTTTTTTCCCTTGCCCGTGACTTTAAAGTATATTTTTGGCTTGTCAGGCCGTTTTGTCACCTTAAAACAAGGTGGTACGACATAGCTTTCAGGGAA
>JBNJGC010000097.1:0-9778 GCA_051747405.1 Pseudomonadota bacterium | reverse complement strand
CAACTTCCAACTGAAACTTAAAACCTAAAACCAACTGCTTTATTTGAGCCGATCCAGGCGCAGCCGTTCGCGTTCGTCGAACAGCCGTCGCGAGCCGAGCCACACCGCACCCAGGGTGCCAAAGCCAGTGCCGGCGGCGATCAGGAACATAATCAGGATCTGATACTTCACCGCCTCCATGGGCGGCGCGCCGGCGAGGATCTGGCCGGTCATCATCCCCGGCAGGCTGATCACCCCCGCCGCGGCCATAGCGTTGACGATGGGCACCAGCCCCACGCGCATGCTCTCGCGCCGGATCCCGGCAATCGCCTCGGCGGCGGTCTGCCCCAGCATCAAACGCCCCTCGATCACCTGCCGCTGCTGCCAGGCGGCGGTGGTCAGCCGATCCAGCCCCAGGGCGATGCCGTTCATGGTGTTACCCAGCAACATCCCCAACAACGGGATCGCATACTGCGGCAGGTACCAGGGCTGCGGCTGAATGAGTATCGTCAGCGCCAACAGGGTCACCGCAAAAGAGGAGATGAACATCGACAGAGTACCGACACCATACCCCCACCAGCCGGCAAAACGCCGCTCCTGCCGCGCCATCACCTCGCGCCCGGCCACCAGCAACATCAGCGAGCCCAGCAGCGCCACCCAGAGCAGCGTAGCGTTAGCGAACAGCAGCTTGAGGACAAAACCGATCAGCGTCAGCTGCACCGTAGTGCGCAACGCCGAAACCAGCAGCCTCCGCCCCACCCCAAAGCGCAACCGCCAACTCAAAAAGGCGATCAGCAGCACCAGCAAAGAGGCCAGCGACAGATCCCAGTACGAAAGGGCGATCACCCCCATCACGCCACCTCCTCAAACCGACCGCCGCGCATGTTGTAGCGCCGGCTCGCCACACGGTTGGCCTGCTCCGCATCGTGGCTGACCCACAGCATGGGCATCCCTCGCTCCCTGCACAGACGCAGCAACAACGCCTCGACCCGCCCCACATTCTCTGCATCCAGGCTGGCGGTCGGCTCGTCCAGCAGCAGCACCTCGGGGCGGTTCTGCAACAGCCGTAGCAGCGCCAGGCGTTGACGCTCACCGGTGGAGCAGCGCGCCACCTCCCAGCCCATCACCTCCGAGCCGAAGCCCAGCTCCGCCAGCCCCGCCTCATCGACATGCGCAAAGTGCTCACCGACACTCTCGCCCCACCAGTGGCTCTCCGCCGGTAGCAGCCCGACCCGGCGACGCCAGAGGTGCCCGGTTATGGCGCTGCACGGCACCTCCCCCAGAAACACCTCACCGCTGTGGGGGTCGAGATCGGCGATCGCGCGCAGCAGCAGCGTCTTACCCGCACCGCTGGCTCCGGCCAGCACCACACACTCGCCCCCGGCGACGGTCAGATCCAACGGCCCCACATGCAGGGTCCGCAGCTGCTTGATTGTCAGTCGATTTGGCACCACTCTTACCCTGTTGATTCGTGCTGTTACCCGCGCCCCTTGCGGACCAGCCCACACCACTCATCATACGGGAAGCGCCACCATGTCAGAACCGACCATCGCCCAAAAGAAACCCTACATCGTCGAACTCGAAGCCGGGGACTACTGGTTTTGCACCTGCGGCAAGAGCAACGACCAACCCTTCTGCGACGGCAGCCACAAAGGCACCGGCTTCGCCCCCATGAAATTCACCATCGAAGAGAAGCGCAAAGTCGGCCTGTGCGGCTGCAAACACAGCAAAAACCTGCCGTTTTGCGACGGGACTCATAAGGATCTGTAGCCTCCGAGATCGGGCCGAGATCGCTCGTGCGAGCGGTGTGCCTCCGACACGCAAAGGAGAACGAATAGAGAACTTATCTTGACGTCGATAATTCCCACCATATAATCAGAACACGAGTGTCCGGATGCGCATTCGGCGCCGAAACCTACAGCTACTGGATATAGAACAGTGACAACTGAACATCAACTCAGGATGATTGATCTCTTCGCAGGGGCGGGCGGCTTATCGGAGGGCTTGCGTGAAGCAGGCTTTCACGCACTCTATGCAAACGAAATCCAGCAGCGGTATGCAGAAACGTATGCCATCAACCATCCCGAAACATTTGTCGACCAACGCGACATACGCACGGTTGATGCGCGAGCCATTAGAAAAAAGCTCGGCCTCAAAAAAGGGGAGCTTGACCTGCTCGCTGGCGGACCACCCTGCCAGGGGTTCTCCATAAATGCGCCTATTCGAACAGACAAAGATGAAAGAAACCACCTTTTCAAGGATTTTCTTCGTTTTGTTGACGAGTTCCGCCCTTATGCGGTCCTCATTGAGAATGTCCCCGGACTGGTATCATACGAAAGCGGAGGGACATTAGACGCCATCCTCTCTGCGCTTCATGATCATCAATATATCGCGGATGTAAGAATCCTCTACGCACCTCACTACGGAGTCCCTCAAACCCGGTGGAGGACGGTCATAATTGGTTTGAGAGACGGGGGCAACATCCACGAAGCGTTCCCTGAGCCGGTCCGCCAAGCCCCCTTAAGGGTAAACTTCACCTCTAAATTTGCGGGGCGCAACATTGTTTCACTCCCCCAAAGCTTAGAGCTTCCTCCCGTCATCTCTGTAAAAGATGCCATCGACGACTTGCCATACCTCAGTAATGGTCAGTCCGTCAGTGAACCAATGCGATATCGAACTTGCCCTAAAAACGACTTCCAGAGAGTGGTTCGTGGAGGCTCTGAAGGGGTCATCAACCACCAAGCCGCCAGACTAAGCAGGATTAACCTTGAACGCTTAGCACACATCCCCCCTGGCGGGAACTGGACAAATATACCGTTCGAATTATTGCCCAAGGGGATGCAGAGAGCTCGCCGCTCTGACCATACAAAACGGTATGGCAGGGTGCACCCTGACGGACTCGCCTCAACGATTCTCACAAAATGTGACCCTCATTGGGGTGCATACTTCCATTATAACCAGGATCGCACATTCACGGTTCGCGAGGCAGCTCGACTCCAGACATTCCCTGACACTTTCTGGTTCACGGGATCACGTGTCGAGCAGTATGAGCAAGTAGGAAACGCAGTCCCTCCTCTACTTGCCGCGGCAATTGGTAGAACACTTTCTCACCTACTTGGCCACGACTCAGAAGAATTGACAAGAGCGATATAATGGCTGGCACCATCTGGGAGTTCTTTGGTTATCGCCCTGAGGACACTTCTGAGTCCGCACTCTACGCGGCAAAAACTGAAACGTGCCCTATCCTCAATGAAAGATGCGAAAAGAGGTTTAATGACGGCACTGTGTCCGGGGTATGCGCACTTAAACCAATCACCTCGCCCCCGGTTATATGCTGCCCCATTCGCATGTACGCCGAAGACTACAAAATACTCAGGGATGTTGCTGACACGGCATTTGGCAGTGACTTTACTCTTATTCCTGGCGGTGAAGCCGCAGCATTCTCTACCAGACACTCAACAGCATGTGTTGCCGTCTTTGGTAAGCGTTGGGGTGGCGAACTGAGGCTACCCCAAAAATCCGGTCGCGGTGGTTATTTTGTTGATTGGGTTCTCGCGAAACTTGATGCTTATGGGGATCTTGAAGAGTTTGTTGCCATTGAGGTCCAAACCATCGACACGACCGGATCATATCGTAAGGGGTTCGATGCTTTGAAGAGCTCCCGTAAAACCATTAAGACATCGGCTGGCTTAAATTGGGAAAACGTATCAAAAAGAATACTCCCTCAGCTAATCTATAAAGGCCAAGTACTGCAGCGTGAAAGCCTTTGTAAAAAAGGGCTATTCTTTGTATGTCCTCACCCTGTTTTTGACAGAATCATGGACAGGCTTGGAGGGCAGGATGGATTAGTGCGATACGCACTTCAGCCTGCATCCATCACATTCCACGCTTACAGCTATGAAGAAAAATATAAACCAACCAACTCTGAAATCACCCCCATTATACAAACTGTCACTCACTCAACGACTGTTTACAAACTTCAAGAAGCCTTTAACAATGTCACCCTCCCGGATGAGGATGTGTATATGGCGGCTATAATAAAGGCTCTGGGAAAGGACTGAGTCCCAAATACCCCTTACAATCCCACACCACCAAGCACAAACGAAAAAAAGGCACCCCGAAGGGTGCCCTGAAGTAGCGCGCAGGGGGTGTGCGCTAGTTTTACTACATACCGGAGCCTTTGGAGCCGGTGAACTCCGGGTAGGCCTCCAGGCCGCACTCGGAGAGGTCGACCCCTTCGTACTCCTCCTCTTCGCTGACACGCAGCCCCATGACCGCCTTGATCACCATCCAGGTGATGAAGCTGGCGATAAAGACCCAGGCAAAGATGGTGGCGATGCCGATGAGCTGGGCGAGCAGTGAGGCGTCGCTATTGGTGAAGGTCACCGCGATCAGGCCCCAGATGCCGACCACACCGTGGACGGAGATGGCGCCGACAGGGTCATCGATACGCATCTTGTCCAGGGTGACGATGGCGAAGACCACCAGCACACCACCGACCGCGCCGATGATGGTCGCTGCGCCGGCACCCGGCGTCAGTGGCTCGGCGGTAATGGCGACCAGGCCGGCCAGGGCACCGTTGAGGGCCATTGTCAGATCGGCCTTACCGAAGAGCAGGCGGGCGGTGATGAGCGCGGCGACCACACCACCGGCAGCGGCCATGTTGGTGTTGACGAAGATCATCGCCACAGCATTGGCCTCAGCCACATCGGAGAGGACCAGCTCGGAGCCGCCGTTGAAGCCGAACCACCCCAACCAGAGGATGAAGGTACCCAGTGTAGCCAGTGGCATGTTGGCCCCGGGGATGGCATTCACCTCACCGTTCTTGCCGTACTTGCCTTTGCGTGCACCCAGCAGGATCACCCCAGCCAGGGCGGCAGCGGCACCGGCCATGTGTACGACACCGGAGCCGGCGAAGTCGAGGAAGCCGAGACCGTCGAGGAAACCGCCACCCCACTTCCAGAAGCCCTGTACCGGATAGATGAAACCGGTCATAACCACTGCGAAGGCAAGAAAGGCCCAGAGCTTCATCCGCTCTGCCACGGCACCGGAGACAATGGACATGGCAGTGGCGACGAAGACAACCTGGAAGAAGAAATCGGACATATTGGAGTAGTAGATATCCCCGCCACTGGCCAATACCTCATCCAGTGTGTTGTCCGCCCCAAGCAGGAAACTGATACTCGGAATCACGGAGCTCAGTCCGTCACCGTACATGATGTTGTACCCGACCAGCATGTACATAATGCTGGCGATGGCAAACAAGGAGATGTTTTTGGTAAGAATCTCGGCGGTGTTTTTGGCACGCACCATCCCGGCCTCGAGCATGGCAAACCCTGCTGCCATCCACATGACCAACGCACCGGATACCAGAAAATAGAAGGTATCCAACGCATATTTGACTTCTGTTACTGCTTCCATCTCGTTACCCTCCCGATAGGGTTACAGCGCTTCCGGACCGGACTCACCGGTGCGGATACGTACAACTTGTTCCAGATTGGAGACGAAGATCTTGCCGTCACCGATCTTGCCGGTGTTGGCCGCCTTGGAGATCGCCTCGATCACCTGATCCACCAGGTCAGCGGCCACTGCCGCCTCAACCCGAACCTTGGGCAGAAAATCCACCACATACTCGGCTCCGCGATAGAGCTCGGTGTGACCTTTTTGCCGCCCAAAACCCTTTACCTCGGTGACGGTGATGCCCTGTACGCCGATATCGGAGAGGGCCTCACGAACGTCATCCAGCTTGAAGGGCTTGATGATTGCCGTGACCATTTTCATAGTGCTAAATCCTCCGTTTGGATCGGTCCGCCACAGAGGCGGACCATCAATGTTCCAGCTATCAGCCCCGCTTAGAACGAGGTCCCCCAGCTGACGGTAACGCGCGGGTTGTCTTCACCTGCGCCAGAGTCATCCATGTCGTTCTTTTCAAGCGCAAGGGTGAAGTCCGACTTGCTCACACTTAGGGCAAAGTGGGTGTAGTCCGAATCGCTGTTGTTCTCGAAGGAGTAGGAGCCTACGGTGGCGCCCAGGGTCATGCCCTGCGCGATCTCACTTTCCAGACCGGCGTAGACATAGACATCGTCCTCGCTAAACTCGGCGGTCTCATCGTCATCGGAACCAAAGGTGTAGGCTGCGCCGAAGTTGAGAATACTGATGCTGCCGTTGAGGTAGGCCTCGTGGAAGTAGGTTTCGCTTACCGGGTACTGGTATGTGATAAGGCCGACGTCATAGCCAAAGCCGCCCGCCTCACCGCCATAGCCGGCATACAGGTCGAGCTCATAGTCACCACCGGCAAGGCTGGAGGTCCAGGTACCGGCGTAGAACCCGGAGTCGTGAGCGTAGTCAAGCCCACCGGATACGGCGGCACCATCATTGCTCTGGGTAACACCGCGCCACATGTAATTGCTGGTTGCGCCGATGTTCATGGAGACCTCGGCCATGGCAGAACCGCTGGCAACAGTGGCGGCCAAAACGGAAGCGGCCAGCAGGGATTTTTTCATTGTGCTCATTTGCGTAACTCCTGGTGTGTGTAGTGAAGACTCTCTTCGCGGGCCTATGAGCCCTTGCACCCAGGACATTGCATCAGCTGTGCCAACTTACATTTATTCTTTAAAAACAGTGCATTGGCTATTTTGCGCTGTTGTGTGCACTTAAACGGCGCACCAATTTGGCCGGACCACCTCCTACGCGCCCCAAAGCGGTGCACCACCTTGGGGCGCGAAAGCTGGCGCAGATCGCGTACACTATCGGGCAGGTAAATAAAGCGGACAGAAACGATGATGAATGCAAAACTGATCGATGAGCTGAGCCAACGCATCAGCGCCGCCATGCCCCCCGGGGCCAGCGCCTTGAAAGAGGATATGGAGAAGAATATCCGCGCGGTACTGCATAGCGCTTTCAGCAAGATGGATCTGGTCACCCGCGAAGAGTTCGAGGTCCAGGCACAGGTGCTGCAGCGCTCCCGCGCCAGACTCGAGGCGCTGGAGAAGCAGGTCGCCGAGCTGGAGGAGAAGCTGCTCCACAAGCCCCAGCAGTGATCTCTACACCGGCGGGTGTCCGGGGGATTGCACCGTGCGCGGAGGCTATTTAGCATATAGTCACTACGGTTCCAGGGAAGGTGCTTATGTCGCTTGCCACCACATTTACCCGCGCCGCCACCGGCATCCAAGCGCCGGAGGTCAGTGTTGAGGTCCACTTGGGTAATGGCCTCCCCAGCCTCTCCATTGTCGGCCTGCCGGAGGCAGCGCTCAAAGAGAGCAAGGATCGGGTACGCGCCGCACTGCTCAACACCCGCTTCGAGTTTCCCGCACGGCGGATCACCATCAGTCTCGCGCCGGCGGATCTGCCCAAGGAGGGGGGACGTTTCGACCTGCCCATCGCCCTGGGTATCCTCGCCGCCTCCGGCCAGATCCCGAACGACGGCCTGAGCCACTACGAATTTGTGGGAGAGCTGGGGTTGGGCGGCCAACTGCGTCCCATCCGCGGCATACTGCCGGTGGCGCTACAGGCGCGGGATGCCGGTCGCACCCTGGTGGTGCCGCAGCAAAACGCCGATGAGGCGGCTCTGGTCAGCGGTGCCACCATCCTCCCGGCCGAACACCTGCTCGATGTGATCGCCCACCTCCACGGCCAGACCCTGCTGCCGCGCCACGCCCCGCCGGCGCCCCGCCAACCATCCAGCCACGGCGCCGACCTGGCCGAGGTCTACGGTCAGCCCCATGCCCGACGTGCGCTGGAGATCGCCGCCAGCGGCGGTCACAGCATGCTGATGTTCGGCCCTCCCGGCACGGGCAAAACCATGCTCGCCAGCCGGCTGCCCGGTATCCTCCCGCCGATGGAGGAGGAGGCGGCGATAGAGGCGGCCGCGCTGGCCTCCATCAGCGAGCAGGGTTTTCGCTTCGAGCAGTGGGGCAGCCGCCCCTTTCGCGCCCCCCACCACACCGCCTCGGCGGTGGCACTGGTAGGCGGCGGCAGCCACCCGCGCCCCGGCGAGATCTCCCTCGCCCACCAGGGGGTGCTGTTTCTCGACGAGCTGCCGGAGTTCGACCGCAAGGTGCTGGAGGTACTGCGCGAGCCACTGGAGTCGGGCCAGATCACCATCTCCCGCGCCGCCCGCCAGGCGCAGTTCCCCGCCCGCTTTCAGCTGGTGGCGGCGATGAACCCCTGCCCCTGCGGCTATCTGGGCCACCCCTCCGGACGCTGTCACTGCACCCCCGAGCAGATCGCCCGCTACCGCAGCCGCCTCTCCGGCCCCCTGCTCGACCGCATCGACCTGCATGTGGAGGTGCCGCCCTTACCACGGGGAACTCTCCAGCAGCCCGGCCACGAGGAGGAGGCAAGCGCCACGGTCCGCCAGCGCGTGGCACGGTGCCGGGAACGGCAGCTGGAGCGTAGCGACAAGGCCAATGCCCACCTCGACAACCGCGAGATCAAAGAGCACTGTCGCCTGGGAGAGAGGGAGGCCAACCTGCTGGAGCAGGCAACGGAGAAGCTGGGGCTGTCGGCACGCGCCCACCAGCGCATCCTCAAATTGGCCCGCACCATAGCCGATATGGCCGGCTGCGAACGGATCGAAATGCCCCACCTGAGCGAGGCGATCAGCTACCGCAAGCTGGACCGGCAGTAAGCCTGCCCCCCTTCTCTCCGTGCCCGCTAGATATTCACACTATTCATGCGTGTAATAGCGGAGCCGATTCTTTACAATAGCCAACCGAATGATTGTAAAGGATTCGCCATGTTAGACGCAGGAGCCGACACTCAGGCCCGCGCCACAAAGCCAGAGGTCGCTGATGCCTGAAGCAACGGCAACCAACGAGGGCGCCGGACGCCTCTCAGACACACCCGCCGAGCGCTCCATCATTGTCGGCGTCGGCGCCTCTGCAGGCGGACTCGAAGCCCTGAACGAGTTCGTCGCCAACCTCCCTGAGAATGTGCCGGCCAGTTTCGTCATTGTCCAGCACATGTCCTCCACCTACCGCTCCATGCTGGTTGAGCTGCTGCAACGCAAAACCAAAGTGGCTGTCGAGGAGGTGTGCGACGGCTGCCTCCCGAAACAGGGCACGATCTACGTCACGCCGCCGAGCACCAGCTTGCTTCTGAAAGATGGGCGTTTCCACCTCTCGGCAGCGCCCACCAAGATCGTCCCCAAGCCCTCGATCGACGACTTTTTCTCCTCCCTGGCCGAGGAGAAGGGCGAGGATGCGATCGGGGTGATCCTCTCCGGCACCGGCAGCGACGGCGCCTACGGGATGCGACAGATCAAGCTCCATGGCGGTCTCTGCTTTGCCCAGGAGCCCTCGAGTGCCAAGTACAGCGGTATGCCCCTCGCTGCCATCGATACGGGGGCGGTCCACCGCATCCTTGAGTCCGGTTTGATTGCGGAGGAGGTCGACGCCATTCTCCACAGCGGCAGCCCGGTGCAGCCACCCGAGGAGGACAGCTCTCCGACCCGCTCACTGGCCGACTTGCTGGCCAAGGTGCGACGCCGCACCTCGGTGGACTTTTCCGGGTATAAAGAGGGGACGCTCTGGCGCCGCATCAAACGCCGGATGGTCGCTACACGGATGGAGACATTCGCCGAGTATGCCCAGTTCGCCTCCGACAACCCCGACGAGATGGACCTGCTGTTCAAGGATATCCTCATCTCCGTCACCAATTTTTTCCGCGACAAAGAGGCCTTCGAGACCCTGCGCTCCACACTCGCTGACATTGTCCGGGCGAAAAAGCTTGGCGACGAGATACGAATCTGGGTGCCGGGGTGCGCCACCGGCGAGGAGGCATATTCGATAGCGATCCT
>JBNJGC010000096.1:0-9859 GCA_051747405.1 Pseudomonadota bacterium | reverse complement strand
CGCAGAAACTTTAACCGTTTATCGCTTGATCTCCGCGGGCAGGCAGGGGCGGATCTGTTGCAGCATGGCGTTGAAGAGTTTGAGGTTGCCGGCGATGACGTTGCCGCTCTCGAGGTAGCCGTCGTCGCCGGCGAAGTCGCCGACCTTGCCGCCCGCCTCCTGTACCAGCAGGGCGCCGGCGGCCATGTCCCAGGGGTTGAGAGCGAATTCCCAGAAACCGTCGAGGCGACCGGCAGCAACGTAGGCCAGATCCAGCGCCGCGGAGCCGGGACGGCGGATGCCGGCGGTGTCGCGGAACAGCGCCTTGAAAGTGGCCAGGTAGGTGTCGAGCAGCTCCTGATCCTTGAACGGGAAGCCGGTACCGAGCAGGGCGCCCTCCAGCGTCTTGCGGTTGGTGACGCGGATGCGGCGTCCGTTGAGCTGGGCGCCGGCGCCGCGGCTGGCGGTGTAGAGGTCCTGGCTGATGGGGTCGTAGACCACCGCCTGGTCCAGCCTGCCGCGATAGCGCAGGGCGATGGAGACGGCGAACTGGGGGAAGCCGTGGAGGAAGTTGGTGGTGCCGTCGAGTGGGTCGATCACCCACTCGTAGTCGTCGTTGCCCTTGCTGGAGGCTCCGCTCTCTTCAGCGAGGATGGCGTGATCCGGGTAGGCCTTGCGCAGGGTGGTGATGATCTCTTGTTCGGCCAGGCGGTCGACGTCGCTGACGAAGTCGTTACGCTGTTTGGTGTCGACGCTGAGGCTGTCCACATGGGGGAAGGAGCGGGCGATCACGTTGCCTGCCTGGCGTGCGGCGCGCACGGCTATGTTCAGCATGGGGTGCATGGGGAGAGCCTCCGGATTGTTAAAGAGAGCGAAGAGCGATAATCTCTGGCCGCATATTCTATACAAACCACTGGATAAAATCAGCATTAATGAGCGCTAATAGACAGACCGAATCCGCCTTCCCCCGCATCCGCATCGTTATGGTGGAGACCTCCCACCCCGGCAACATCGGTGCGGCGGCGCGGGCGATGAAGAATATGGAGCTCGATGCGCTCTATCTGGTCAACCCGGTGCTCTTCCCGCACCGCGAGGCGGTCTCCCGCTCCTCCGGTGCCGAGGATCTGCTGGAGCGGGCGGTGCTCTGCGAGAGCCTACCCGAAGCGCTGGAGGGGTGTTCGCTGGTCTTCGGCGCCAGTGCCCGGAGCCTGCGCGCCATCCCCTGGCCGCAGCTGGATGCCCGTGGCTGCGCCCGTACCGCGGCGGAGAGGGGCGCTGGGGGCGAGGTGGCGGTTCTCTTCGGGCGTGAGGACTCGGGTTTGAGCAATGAGGAGCTGGAGCTGTGCAACTACCTGCTGCACATCCCCACCAACCCCGATTACAGCTCCCTCAATGTGGCCGCGGCGATCCAGGTGGTGGCCTATGAGCTCTACATGGCGCGCATCGGCCAGTGGCAGGGCACACCATCGAACAAGGCCGATGCGCCGGCCACCGCCGAGGAGGTGGAGGGCTTTTTCCACCACCTGGAGCGGACGCTGGTGGCGATCGATTTTCTCGATCCGGACAACCCGCGCCAGCTGATGCGCCGACTGCGGCGGCTGTTCAACCGCGCCGGGCTGGAGAAGGTGGAGGTGAATATCCTGCGCGGCATCCTCACCAGCGTCGGTAAACTATTGAAATGATCAATTCACCGCAAAGACGCCTTTGCGGTGAACAATCAAATCCCGTCTCACACTCGCATTGGCCCTGATGCTGTGCCAGAATATGGCCCTCCATTCTTGTCAGGAATCACTATCCAGAGCGCCATGTTTGAACGTCTTCGTGAAGATATCGACTGCATTTTTCAGCGCGATCCGGCCGCCCGTACCACCTTTGAGGTGCTGACCGCCTATCCCGGTCTCCATGCGGTGCTTTTCCATCGTCTGGCGCACCGCCTCTGGGGTCTCGGCCTGAGGTGGCTGGCGCGTATGCTCTCGGGGATCTCCCGCTGGTTGACCGGCATCGAGATCCACCCCGGTGCTACCATCGGTCGGCGCTTTTTCATCGACCACGGCATGGGTGTCGTGATCGGTGAGACGGCGGTGATCGGCGACGATTGCACCATCTACCATGGGGTTACCCTCGGCGGCACCAGCTGGAAGAAGGGTAAGCGCCATCCGACTCTGGGCAGCGATGTGGTGGTCGGCGCCGGGGCCAAGGTCTTGGGGCCGATCACCATCGGTAACGGCGCCCGCATCGGCTCCAATGCGGTGGTGGTGAAGAGCATTCCCGATTTGACCACCGTTGTGGGGGTGCCGGGGCGTATCGTCAAACGCGCCGAGACCGATGAGGAGGCGGCCAAGCGCAAGGCGATCGCCGCGAAGATGGGCTTTGACGCCTACGGAACCACCTCCGATATGCCCGACCCGGTCGCCCACGCCATCAACTGCATGCTCGATCATATCCACACCATGGATGGCAAGATGGAGCAGATGTGTGACGCCATAAAGAGCATGGGCGCGGAGCTTGGCGATGTCGATCTGCCGACTCTGAGTCAGTGTGAGATCCGCTCTGGGACAGAGGAGAATCTCAGCGGTGAGAAGCTGGAGACCGGTGAGGAAGATTCGGGTGAAGGAAAATAGTTGACTAAAACGCTTGGTATTGCTAGTTTAGCCACTATGTAATGTCACATAACTTTACTGGGTATTTTGGGAGAAGGCAATGAGACTGACCACAAAAGGCCGTTACGCAGTAACCGCCATGCTCGATCTTGCGATTCATTACACAGACGGCCCGATCACGCTGGCCGATATCTCCAAGCGTCAGGGGATCTCCCTGTCCTATCTGGAGCAGCTGTTTTCCCGTCTGCGTAGAAACGGCCTGGTCGACAGTGCTCGTGGTCCCGGTGGCGGCTATCGCCTCAGCCGCGTCGCCTCGGAGATCTGCGTGGCTGACGTCATCACCGCAGTGGATGAAAAGGTCGATGCCATGCGCTGCGAAGGTAAGGGAAACTGCCAGGACAACGGCCAGTGCCTCACCCATGAGCTGTGGTGTGATTTGAGCGACCAGATCTACGGCTTCCTCAAGAGCATCGACCTGGGACAGCTGGTTGAGCGCCAGGGGGCCAAGGATGTCGCCATGCGCCAGGACAGTAGCACAGCCAAGCGCAGCGAGAAGACCGCCTCGGTTTGAGCTCCATGGTCTACCTGGACCATAACGCCACCACCCCCGTTGATGAGCGTGTGCTTGAGGCGATGCTGCCCTATCTGCAGGGCCGCTTCGGTAACCCCTCCAGCCTCTACCGCATGGGGAGGGAGGCCAAGGCCGCACTCCAGCAGGCGCGTGAGCAGGTGGCCGAGTTGGTGGGGGCCCATCCGACACAGGTGGTCTTTACCGGCGGCGGTACCGAGGCCAATAACGCCGCACTCAAGGGGGTGGCCTTTCGCACCGCGCCGGGGGCGCTGGCGATCAGCGCCGTCGAGCACGCCTCGGTACGCGCACCGGCCCGTGCAATGAGACGCCGTGGCTGGCGGCTCGATACCCTGGCTGTGGATGGTGAGGGGGTTACCGACGCGCAGGCACTAGGCACCGTGCTGAGCGAACAGACCCGCCTGGTCTCGGTAATGTGGGCCAACAACGAGACCGGGGCCGTGCAACCACTGCCGGCGCTGGCTGCGGCGTGTCGCCACCGGGGCGTGCTGCTGCATACCGATGCAGTACAGGCGGCGGGCAAGTTACCGCTCGATTTTGCCGGCAGCGGCGTACATTTGATGAGCCTGTCGGCACACAAGCTCTACGGCCCCAAGGGTGTGGGCGCCTTGATCGTGGACAAGGCGCTCGACCTGGAACCGCTGTTGGATGGTGGTGGCCAGGAGCAGGGGCGTCGCGGCGGCACGGAGAATATGGCCGCCATCGTCGGTTTCGGCAAGGCTGCGGAGCTGGCCCGGCTTGAACTGGACGCCCGGCGTAGGCATATGCAAGAGCGGAGGCGATCGCTGGAGCGCTCCCTGACCGAGCAGCTGCCACAGGCGGTGATCTTCTCACGCGGGGCGGAGCGTCTGCCCAATACATCGTTCATCGCCGTGCCGGGGCTGGAGGGCCAGACCCTGATCATGGCGCTGGACCAGCAGGGGATCGCCGTTTCGAGCGGTTCGGCCTGCGGCAGTGAGCACACCGAGCCCAGCCCGGTTCTCAAGGCCATGGGCGTCGATAACGGCCTGGCCCAGGGGGCGATACGCATCAGCCTGGGCAAGGATACGACTGAACGGGATGTGGCGGCGCTGTGCGACGCACTGGCATCTCAGGTGAAACAGCTGCAACGCCTGGCCGCGACAACGGCCTGGTAAGCACTAACCCAAGCATGACTGGAGCGGCAGAAGCATGAAAAAACCGATCTATCTCGACTACTCGGCAACGACCCCGGTCGACCCGCGCGTGGCCAAGGCCATGTGCGCCTATCTGACACCCGAGGATGGGCTATTCGGCAACGCCGCCTCTCGCTCTCACCAGTATGGCTGGGAGGCTGAAGAGGCGGTCGAGAAGGCGCGTAAGGATGTGGCCGACCTTCTCGGTGCCAACCCCAAGGAGATCGTCTGGACCTCCGGTGCCACCGAGTCGGACAATCTCGCCATCAAGGGAGCCGCCCAGTTCTACGGTAAGAAAGGCAAACACATCATCACCTGCAAGACCGAGCACAAGGCGGTACTGGACACCTGCCGCCACCTGGAGCGTGACGGCTTCGAGGTGACCTACCTCGACCCGGAGGAGAACGGTCTTATCGATCTGGGCAAGCTCGAGGCGGCGATGCGCGAGGACACCATCCTCGTCTCCATCATGCATGTGAACAACGAGATCGGCGTGATTCAGGACGTCAAGGCTATCGGCGAGCTGTGTCGCAGCAGAAAGGTGCTTTTCCACTGTGATGCCGCCCAGAGTGCCGGCAAGGTGCCGATCGATGTCGAAGAGATGAAGATCGACCTGCTCTCACTCTCGGCCCATAAGATCTATGGCCCCAAGGGCATGGGGGCGCTCTATGTACGGCGCAAGCCGCGGGTTCGCCTGGAGGCGCAGATGCACGGTGGTGGTCACGAGCGGGGTATGCGCTCCGGCACACTGGCCACCCACCAGATCGTCGGCATGGGCGAGGCCTTCCGTCTTGCCAAAGAGGAGATGGCCACCGAGAACGAGCGGGTGCGTATGCTGCGTGACCGCCTGCTCGAGGGTATCAAGGATATCGAAGAGGTCTACATCAACGGCGATCTGGAGCAGCGCGTTCCGCACAACTTGAACATCAGCTTCAACTTCGTCGAGGGTGAGTCCTTGATGATGGCGCTCTCGGAGCTGGCGGTCTCCTCCGGCTCTGCCTGCACCTCCGCCAGCCTGGAGCCGAGCTATGTACTGCGCGCCCTGGGACGCTCCGATGAACTGGCTCATAGCTCCATCCGCTTCAGCATCGGTCGCTTTACCACCGAGGCGGAGATCGACCGGACGGTGGAGCTGATCCACCAGAAGATCGACAAGCTGCGCGCCCTCTCTCCGCTATGGGATATGTACAAGGAGGGGATCGATCTCGCCTCCGTGCAGTGGTCGGCGCACTGACCGCTCGGGACCTCCCCGCAGAGGGGGCGTCCGGGGCGGGCGCGTCTCGGTCCCTGCCCCCGGCGGGTGAATTTGTGCGATACACGGGTTAGAATCCCACCCCCGTACTCACCTATGGGCGAGCGCGCAGGGGTATTATCAGTTGAGGAACAGAGAAGATGGCATACAGCGATAAAGTCATGGATCACTACGAAAACCCGCGTAATGTGGGCAATTTCGATAAAGAAGAGTCCGATATCGGCACCGGCATGGTCGGCGCCCCGGCCTGCGGCGATGTGATGCGCCTGCAGATCAAGGTCAATGATGAGGGTGTCATCGAGGACGCCTGCTTCAAGACCTACGGCTGCGGCTCGGCTATCGCCTCCAGCTCCCTGGTGACCGAATGGGTCAAGGGTAAGAGCCTGGACGAGGCGGCGGAGATCAAAAACAGCCAGATCGCCGAAGAGCTGGCCCTGCCGCCGGTGAAGATCCACTGTTCGGTACTGGCCGAGGATGCTATCAAGGCCGCCATCACCGACTACAAGTCCAAGCACAAGGGCTAAACTCCGCGGAGGATCATCATGCCTGTAACACTGACCGAAAAAGCCGCCGAACGCGTAAAGAACTTCCTCGACAGTCGTGGCAAGGGCGAAGGTCTGCGCCTGGGTGTCCGCACCTCCGGCTGCTCTGGCATGGCCTATGTGCTGGAGTTTGCGGATGATGTTGAGGAGGACGACCAGGTGTTTGAGAGCAACGGCGTCAAGGTGATCATCGACAACAAGAGTCTGGTCTACCTCGACGGCACTGAAGTCGACTTTGCCAAGGAGGGGTTGAACGAGGGCTTCCAGTTCAACAACCCCAACGTCAAGGATGCCTGTGGTTGCGGCGAAAGCTTCAACGTCTGAAGCGAATCCGACGTATGCAGCCCTCCGCCGCGAAAAACCATTTTGAACTGTTCGAGCTCCCGGTTACCTTCGATGTCGACCAGGAGGCGCTCTCCCTGCGCTATCGCGAACTGCAGCGAGCGGTCCATCCCGACCGCTTTGCCAACGCCTCGGATCAGGAAAAGCGCCTCTCGGTGCAGCAGGCGGCCCTGATCAACGAGGCCTACCAGACGCTCAAAACCCCGCTGGCCCGGGCCCGCTATCTGTTGCAGGTCAACGGTATCGAGCTGGATGACAGTGATACCAGCATGGCCCCAGCCTTCCTCATGGAGCAGATGGAGCTGCGTGAGGCGTTGGCCGCCGTGCGGGACAAAGAGGACCCCTTCGCCGAGCTTAACCGCCTGCGCGACCAGATCGAGGCGACCGAGCGCGAGCTGGTCGAGTCTCTGCGCCAGCTGTTCGAGCAGGGCACCGAGCTGGAGCAGGGTAAGGACCTGGTGCGTCGTATGCAGTTTATCCAGCGCCTGCTCGGCGAGGTGGACGAACTCGAAGAAGCGCTCGTCCACGACGACGCCTAAGCGGCAGCAACTCCACACAACCGACAAATTAAAGATCTCCTGAATATGGCCCTTCTGCAAATCAGCGAACCCGGACAATCCACCGCCCCCCACGAGCACCGGCTCGCCGCCGGGATCGACCTGGGCACCACCAACTCCCTGGTCGCCTCTGTCCGCAGCGGTGTGGCCGTGACCCTCGCCGACGACAGCGGTAACCATCTGCTCCCCTCCGTTGTGCGCTACCTGGAGGGCGGCGAGCGGGTGGTCGGCAGCGAGGCCAAGATGCAGGCGGCTCAAGACCCACTCAATACCATCATCTCGGCCAAGCGCTTTATGGGCCGCGGCGTGGGGGATATCAAGCGCCTCGGTACGCGCCTGCCCTACGAGTTTGTCGAGTCCGACTCCGGCATGCCTAAGCTGCGCACCGCCGGCGGTGACTTCAGCCCGGTGGAGGTGTCGGCCGAGATCCTGCGTACCCTGCGGGACCGGGCCGAAAAGAGCCTCGGCGGCGACCTTACCGGTGTGGTGATCACCGTGCCGGCCTACTTTGACGATGCCCAGCGCCAGGCCACCAAGGATGCCGCGCAGATCGCCGGTCTCAACGTACTGCGCATGCTCAACGAGCCCACCGCCGCGGCGGTGGCCTACGGCCTGGACCAGGGCTCGGAGGGGGTGATTGCGGTCTACGACCTGGGGGGCGGTACCTTCGATATCTCCATCCTGCGCCTCAACAAAGGGGTGTTCGAGGTATTGGCCACCGGTGGCGACTCAGCCTTGGGTGGGGACGACATGGACCGCGCCATCGCCGAGTGGATCATGGCTGAGGCGGGTATCGCCGGCGACGCCGATCACCGCCAGATGCGTCGCCTGATGCGCGACGCCTGCGCCGCCAAGGAGGCTCTGACCGACGCCGATAGCGCCGAGCTGAAGGTGGAGTTGGCCGACGGCAGCCACTGGGAGGGGACGCTCACCCGTGAGCAGCTCAACAAGCTGGTCGACCCGCTCATCCGCAAAAGCATCATCCCCTGCCGCCGCGCCCTCAAGGACGCCGGCGTCGATCCGACCGAGATCATGGATGTGGTGATGGTCGGCGGCTCCACCCGTGTGCCGCGGGTGCGTGAGCTGGTGGGCGAGTTCTTCGGTCGTGAGCCCAAGGTGGATATCGACCCGGACAAGGTGGTCGCCATCGGTGCGGCAATGCAGGCCGATGTACTGGTCGGCAACAAGCCCGAGGATGAGATGCTGCTGCTCGATGTGATCCCCCTCTCGCTGGGGCTGGAGACCATGGGCGGCCTGGTGGAGAAGGTGATCCCGCGCAACACCACCATCCCGGTGGCGCGGGGGCAGGACTTTACCACCTATAAGGATGGCCAGACGGCGATGATGATCCACGTTCTCCAGGGGGAGCGGGAGCTGGTCAGCGACAGTCGCTCTCTGGCGCGCTTCGAGCTGCGCGGGATACCGCCGATGGCCGCCGGGGCGGCGAGGATTCGCGTCACCTTCCAGGTGGATGCCGACGGGCTGTTATCGGTCACCGCCCGCGAGCAGACCACGGGTGTGGAGAGCAGTATTCAGGTCAAACCCTCCTATGGTCTCTCCGATGAGGAGATCACCCGCATGCTGCAAGAGTCCATGGACCACGCCCGTGACGATATGGATGCGCGTAACCTGCGCGAGCAGCAGGTGGAGGCCGAGCGCGTCCTGGAGGCGCTCGAGGTGGCTCTGGTCGCCGATGGCGACAAACTCCTCTCCGCCGATGAGCGTGCCGAGTTGGAGCGCGCGATGGAACATGTGCGTACGCTCAAGGAGGGGAGTGACGAGAAGGCGATCAAGCAGGCGGTGGACAAGCTCAATGCCGACTCCTCGGAGTTTGCCGCCCGGCGGATGAACGCCAGCATCCAGCAGGCGCTGGCGGGGCAGGAGCTGGACAAGTTCGAGTAGTCGGCGAGCTTGTATT
The DNA here is from genome assembly GCA_051747405.1 of Pseudomonadota bacterium. Taxonomy (GTDB): domain Bacteria; phylum Pseudomonadota; class Gammaproteobacteria; order Thiohalomonadales; family Thiohalomonadaceae; genus JAPHTQ01. The sequence goes on along the minus strand of JBNJGC010000096.1, from coordinate 926 downwards.
TGCCCCCCGCCGCACCAAACTCAATGGCTAACGCTTAATCGGATCCGGAGAACCCAACCATGCCGCAACTGATCTTCCTGCCCCATGAGGAGCTCTGCCCCGAGGGGGCGGTGTTTGAAGCCGAGCCGGGGACTAGCGTCTGCGATGCGGCGCTGGCCAACGGCATCGAAATCGAGCACGCCTGTGAGAAATCCTGCGCCTGTACCACCTGTCACGTGATTATCCGTGAGGGGTTTGACAGCCTCAATGAGGCGGAGGAGATCGAGGAGGATATGCTCGACAAGGCGTGGGGGCTGGAGCCCGAATCACGCCTCTCCTGCCAGGCCGTGGTGGGGGATGAGGATCTGGTGGTCGAGATCCCCAAATACACCATCAACATGGTTTCCGAATCTCACTGAGGAGGTCGCTATGAGCCTCAAATGGACCGATACCCTGGAGATCGCCATCCAGCTGGATGAGGCCCACCCCGATGTGGACCCCCAATTCGTCCGTTTTACCGACCTACACCGCTGGGTCTGCGAGCTGGAGGAGTTCGACGACGACCCGGAGCACTCCAGCGAGAAGATCCTCGAATCGATCCAGATGAACTGGATCGAGGAGAAGGACTAGGCTTCTCAGAGCTTGAAAAGGTCAGATCTGCCACAGAGGGCACAGAGCACACGGAGGGTAACCACTGGCCTCTACGGGGAAGGCGTTTTCACCGCCAAGGCGCAGAGGCGCAAAGCTGTGAAAGGGACTATCTCAAGCTATAGGAAGATGTGGGCAGGGTGAGCGCATACTTACATAAAACCCTGCGTACAGCTAGTGTAAGCCCTTGATTTACGGTACGCCGTGAATCCCTCCCTGGAGGCTCGACTGCCGCGTCCTTGCGGCAGACGACCGTAAATCAAGGGCTTACACCAGCTATGACAAAGTATGCGGTTGCC